>CAZYYS010000006.1:0-47965 GCA_964651015.1 uncultured Verrucomicrobiota bacterium | reverse complement strand
TGTTGAGGCTTGCGTTAGTGCCGTTGTCATACTCTTTGTTGTTAGCGGTGATCCCCGTTACGGTGAGAGGTTTGGCGGTAATGTTCGCATTGGTCGTTGGCTGCACGAGCGTGTATTTGCTCGCGTCCGCTCCACTCAAAGTCAGTCCGGATATCTGCACCAATTTCCCGTTGCCTACTGTCTTGTTCGTAAATGCCCCCGTCGCCCCAGCCGTCACTAGCGTCACAGCATCGCCGCCCACTGGACCGGGAGGAGTGTTGTTCAGCGAACGCAACTCCATCATGACGGAAGCCCAATCACTCGCCCCCCGCGTCAACACCAGCGAATTGTCGGTGGTCTGCAGCCGGTGATACACTCCCATTCCCGTGTTGGGAGTCGCATAGCCAAAATCCACATCCTCCGTCCAACCCGACTCCGGCGTGGCCCCTAGGGGGTTAACGTCGGCACCGAAAAAAGCCACCACTGCATTCTGACCATGAGTCTGCAAGGCACTCAACACATTGGAAGGGTTCGCCGTCGCATTGGCACCCCGACCGTTGGTCTGGATAATCGCGCCCAAGACACCTCCGGCATACCAGACGTTGGTAAATTCGCAGATATAGATGTTGCACCCAGTCTGGGCGACCGGAAATTGCGCCGTGCCGCGGCCTGCCAAGCTAACATTGTTCGACATTGCGGCAAATACCGTCAGTGCTGAGGCTGGCGTCGCGAGCGTGTTGAAATTAGTGGTCATGATCCTTTGCCACGTCAATCCGTTGCCGGTGAAATTCGTCGGAGTCAACGTTACGTCGCTGTTGAGGACTGCGGCCAAAACCAAACAGTTCGATCCCACCGTGTAGGTCTGAGATGAAAGGTAATCCAATCTTCCGGCCGTGTCGTTGGTCTGCGACAGAAACCGGAAGCCAATATCCCCAGCTCGCGGCGGTGGGTTTATCCTAACCAGCGTCGCACCGGCAGTGTTGATCGTCGCGCTGGTGTTGCCGTCATACACTTTGTTGGCAGCCGTGATACCCGTAACCGTCAACTGGCCCTGACTCACAGATAAAACAAAGGTATCACTTGCCAACAAAGTCCCATCACTTACAGTCACCGTGATCGTCGATGTCCCAGTCTGTCCTGCAGCTGGTGTCACCGTAATCGTTCGGTTCGCCCCGCTGCCTCCCAAAACAATGTTGCTCAACGGAACGAGTGTCGTGTTCGAAGAATTTGTGGTCACCGTCAGGCTTCCCGCCGGTGTCTGCGAGTCGCCAACCGTAAAGGGAATTGCTGCCGTCGGGGTGTTGGTTGGCGTAAACTGATCTGGAATGTCGCTGATCGTCGGCGGCGTGTTGGCGGCGTTGCCGGTCATCGATTTGTTGCCAGTAATGGGCGAGTTGACCCCATCGCTCACACTGGTAGCAATCGTAAAGTTGGCGTTGAAGCCAGCGGTCGGCGTGAAGATCACACCAGCAAGCAGTGTATTTACGTTGGCAATTGCTCCTGAAGCAGTCCAGACACCGGTCCCGGCGACATACGTAGAAGTCACGGCGCCCGAGGTGCCGGTGCTCAAGCTACCGGCACTTGGATTTGAAAGTGTCAAAGTTGCAGTCACGTTGGGGCTATCAACGTCGCTCACCACGATGTCGATAAGATTGAGCGGTGTGTCTTGGAAGTAGGTTTCGGCCGCCGACATGTTCGAGGCTGTCGGTGGTGTGTTACCAGGCGCGGTGACCGTGAGCAAGAATGTGTCGCTCGTGCTGTTCGTCCCGTCGCTGACGGTCACCGTGATCGTCGATGTCCCGGACTGTCCCGTCGCCGGCGTCACTGTCACCGTCCGGTTCGTGCCCGACCCACCAAACACGATGTTGTTAGTCGGCACCAAGCCGGTATTCGACGAGCCCCTCGTCAGCGTCAAACTCCCCGGCGTCTCCACGTCCCCTATCGTGAACGGGATGGCTGCGGTCGGCACATTTGTGGTCGTGACTTGATCCGCTATGTCACTGATCGTCGGCGGTGTGTTGCCTCCTCCCCCACCCGTTGTCGTAATCAGCAAGCTCCAGCCCCCGTTGATTGCCCCATCGCTACCTCCGAAAACCACATCGTCATATACATATAACTTCCAATCCCCGTTGGCCGATTTACCATTGAACGCCGACATAATCGCCGGATACGGCCCCACCGGGGCCGGTGCAGGAAAGGGATTGTTCGGTGCCAACGCACCGTAGTTCGCCGGCTGATACGGCTGCGTCCATATTTCACTGGTTGGGAGTGCAAAGGGCGCGGCATCGTTCAGCGTAAGCGTCACGTCGGTCAACGTGGTGAAGTCGCCCGCCTTGGAGAACACCACCACATTCGTCGTCCCAGTCGGCCCAACTAACAGCATGTGCACATCAGTCGCCCCAAACCCGTGACTCAACCTGCTCACCGTCAAGTCCACGTCTGTAATCGTCCCGCTCATCCCTGCCACATTAATCGTCGCCGGATACGGCGATCCCACGACCGCGTCCGGTAAGTTAATGGCTGACGTACTGGCAAATCGGGCCGTCCCCGCAGGCGGTGCATTCACCGTAAACAAAAAATTGGCGCTGCTGCTCCCCGTCCCATCCCCCACCGTCACCGTGATCGTGCTTGTGCCCGTCTGCCCAAACGCCGGTGACACCGTCAGCCATCGCTTCCCCGTGAAGCTCGAAGTCTTGAACACCACGTTCGCTGTGGGCACCACATTCGTATTGGAGGAAGTCGCGCTTAAAGTCAGACTGCCCACCGGCAGCGTGTCGTCCGCCAAAACCAGCTCAAACGCGTTCATCGGCTGGTCCACCAACACCGTTTGCGGCGGAATCGCCCCAATCGTCGGCGGTGGATTCGCGGTGACCGTCACCAGAAAATTCGTGCTCCGGCTCGCCGTCCCATCACTCACCGTCACAGTGATCAGCGATGTGCCAGTCAGGTTGGGCGACGGCGTCACCGTCACCGTTCGATTCGCCCCCGATCCCCCAAACGCGATGTTGCTCAAGGGCACGAGCGTCAGATTGGTGGAGCCTTTGTCCAACGTCAGACTCCCTGGGTCCGTCTCCAGATCCCCCACCGTAAAGGCAATCGCCCCCGTCGGCGTGTTCGTGGTCGTGGTTTGATTGGCAATACTGCTGATCGTTGGCGGCGTGTTCGTCAGATTGACCGTGAACAGGAACGTGTCAAACACGTTGTTCGTCCCGTCGCTCACCGTTACCGTGATCGTCGAAGTACCCGACTGCCCCGTTGCCGGGGTGACAGTTATCGTCCGGTTGGCTCCGCTGCCGCCCAACACAATGTTACCCAAGGGTACCAATGATGTGTTCGACGAATTGGTGGTCACAATCAGACTCCCCACTGGCGTCTCCGCGTCCCCCACCGTGAACGGGATGTTCACCTTCGCAATGTTCGTGGTTGTATATTGATCGGGAATGTCGCTGATCGTCGGCGATACGTTCCCGGACCCGCCCGTGGTCCCAATCAGCAAACTCCAGCCCCCGTTGATCGCGCCGTCACTCCCAGCGAAAACGGCACTGTCATACACGTACAATCTCCATTGACCATTGGCTGTTGTTCCGTTGAAAGCCGACATGGTCGAAGAGTACGGCCCAGCCGGTGCCGGCGACGGAAAGGGATTGTTTGGCGCGGAAGCCGCATAATTCTCCGGTCTAAATGGCTCCGCCCAAAGCTCGAAGCTTTGCGGCAGGGCAAAGATGCCATTGTCCGTCAACGTAAAGGTCTTGTTGGTTATGGGGAATCCCGCCGCGATCGTGGAGAAAAAGACCAGATTTGTTGTCCCGCCACCAGATTGCGCTGGCCCCACCAACAGCATATGCACGTCGCTAGCTCCAAATCCATGGCTAAACTTGCTGATTGTTAGGTTCAAGTTGGTGATCGTGCCGGACATCCCAGAAACATTGATTGTGGCAGGATATGGCGTGGCAACGGTTCCGTCCGGCAAGCCAATGGACGAGGTGCTCGCAAATCGGGCGGAGTTCGGCGGAGGCGGATTGATCGTCAGCACAAAATTGGTGTTTGCGCTGTTGGTCCCGTCGCTGACGGTTACGGTGATTGTGCTCGATCCGGTCTGCCCGAATGCCGGCGTAACCTCAATCCACCACCTACCATCGAAGGAAGCCAGATGGAAGACAATGTTCGTGTTGGGAATCAGAGTTGTATCGGAGGAAACGGCGCTCAACTGCAGATTGGCTACCGCCGTCTCAGCATCGGCGACAGTAAGCGGAACAGGATCCATTGGCGAATCAACAAATTTGGTTTGATTGGTTATGATACCAATCGTCGGCGGTGTGTTCTGCGCACACGCCCGATCCAAGCCTAGAATGGCGAATGCCAGGACAAGCAAGAATGCGGTGAGGACGGTTTTTCTGAATATCATGTACATAGTTTTTATTGGAAGGTTCGCTGGCGATTGGATTTCAGGATTCATTAATGATTCGGATTTAGTCATAGTTTGAATTCATCGGTAAGACACCACCGCGACACGGGCAGGGAACTCCTGCCATGTCGAGAACACTCCGCGACTCGGATACAGCGAATCTCACTATGAATAATCTACATGGAGTCTGCGAACTGTCTGTCGTGGCCGGCCCTCATTTTTAAGTAGCGGAAGACACGACACACTGTCGTGCGAGGCGCTACAAACACTGCCGGTTAGCTGAATAAAACGGCTCGATACTCCTTCTCAAATAGCGCAATGAAAGAGCACTTTCGCGGCCACCAAATCATGAGTTGGGGTAGATTGCCGTTTCGCACGCACGCAAGGTTGCATTCCTCCCGGAGGCCGATACGGAGTTCGTCCATTGATTGACTTGCATTAGCAGGGCTGGCGATTGGTTCATCTCAAGTGTTTTTCCGCCTTTGCTCCCGCCTCTCGAGAGCCGTCATCCGCAACCCGCTCAAGCCAAATTTCGCGCCAATAGGAATAGATCTCCCGGGCGCAAAACATACGACATTCGCTATAACGCCCTTGGCAGAAGACATCTTCCAAAATAATGCAAGGATTCTTCATCTTCATCATTTTTCCCGTTTGTTCATTGAGAATCTGGGTAACCCGCCTATGGACGCGATAGGTGCCACCGCAGTAAGGCATCTGCTCGCCATCGAAGCCCATCCCACGGTTCTTATTGTCAACGTTGCACGTTGCCAAGATATCGCGATAACTTTTGACGCGGACTAATTCGCCCTCCTGTAAATTAAGTTCCGCTGTCGGCGTAGATTGTCCGAGCGGTATCTTGCCCAACCAACGAGGATAAGGAAGACCTCCCCACAGACTTTGGAATCGATCGTAGATCCAACGTAATGGAGCCCCCCAGCCGATTCCCAGATTAATGAGGCTTTGATAGGTAATGTAAATGATTCCTCGAAGCCATTTACCCAACCCTACGTTGCCCGACGTCAAGTCTTCGACGTATTGACGGAACTCGTAAGGGCTTAGATCCTGCGACGCATAAGGCAGCCGCGTAGCTTGACACACGTAGTTAGGGTCCGGATCATTCTCTTGTCCTTCGCCTCTCGTGGCTCGAACGACATCTTGTTCCGTGCAACCTCCAATTGCGGTAGTTTGTTGACCTGCTGAAGCGTTGGACGTTCCCGAAGCAGAGGGCAGCACGGTTGAGGAAGTTTGACTCGCCGCATTCCTGGCCACCGGCTTTAGCCAAGTTTCCTTCCAAAAAATGAGACAGCCGGCCTGACATCCACCATGCGCCCCGCCATTGCAACGCGTTTTCAAATGGACGGCATTGTTGATGCGGCGGGACCGAACCGGAAAAACGGTATCACAAGTCTTGTGTGCGCTCTTGTAAACCTGAAATCGCTGTCCGCAAAAGGCGAACATCTCAGGCATAAACGGCATTCCGTCGAGCCGTCCATTTTGATCCAAGGTGCTCAGGATTTCTTCTTTGCTCCGAACCTCAACCCAATCCCCCACACGCAGTTTCTGACAACTCATAATTTATTCGATCACTGTAATTGTAAACGTCCAAACACACCCGCGAGCCGAACAGCACCCAACCTTCCTGCGCGCATCTTCGCGCAGGAAGGCTCTGGCAAAAATCGACGCCGGGCTTGCCTGCGTCATTTCACCACTCCAACAATCGGAGAAGCATTTATGCCTCCGGGGCCAAAGCACGCTTCGCCGGCAAGACTCCACAGGCTCGCAGAAAATCCCAGTAAATCTGTTTTTGTTTCAGCGCAAAAAGCAAAACAAGGAGATACGTTGCGAAAAGAACGACGGTCAAAACGGTGAGCCGCAGCGTGGGTCTCCCTTGATCCACGAGCCCGCCCACAAGGAAAGCAGCCGCTGCGCCAATCAGGGTTGACAAGAACGGATGAAATGCGATCCGCAACATGTCACCCGCCGTAATCAAGGTGCCATGCTTTGCCCACTGAATCACGGGCGCCACCAGGATCAACATGCCAACGGAAAATCCCAATGCCACCCCCTTTGCGCCATAGGGGAGGCCGATCACGTACCCGACAACCACCACTGGCGCGATCAGGAATGCAATCCTCAAACTTCGTGTCGCTTGACCGGTTGCCTGCATCAAGCAGGCCAGCGGATTGATCAATGCAAACGCGAGTATCGTTGGCGTCAGCAAACGGAAGACTGGCACGGCCTCCTGCCATTGCGGCCCCAAGAGAACTGTCACGATGTCGTTTGCAAACAAACCACATGCCATGGTAATTGGCATCACCACAGACAAGAACAGACTGTAACCCTTCAAGAAATAACTGCGCAGTCGTGCCGGATCGCTCTGAACCCGCGAAAGCGCAGGAAACATCACCCAGCCGATTGCCGAATTAAGATTCTCGGTTGGAAGGTTGATCAGTTGATAGGCGCGCCCGTAGATACCCAGCACCTCGGCCCCCCAAATGCGCCCAAGCAAGACTTTTTCCGCGTTATACACCACATAGACCACCAAACTGTTAATGGTTAGCACTCCGCCATAATGCAGCATTGACCGAATGCCAGATCCGCGCCGAGGAACCCCGGGAAACCACCCAGAGGCCAGCCAAACGCCTACGAGACTTACAGCCGGTAGACCAATCGACATGACGACCAGCGCCCAATACCCCATACCTGCCATGGCCATCCAGATTCCTACTGCTATGCTTATCGCTGCCCCGACGATGTCAATCATTACGAGCACGCCAAACCGCATGTTGCGTTGCAACAACGCGCGATGTTGCGCCGAAGCGCCGTTAAAGATGAACCCGGCGCCCAAAGCAACCGTTATCCAGAACAAACGCGGATCGCCATAAAATGCAGCCAACACAGGGGCGCCAGCAGCAGCCAAAGCGGCGAGCAAGCCGCCCACGGCAAGATTAATCCAGAAAAGAGTCGAGGTTTGCGCGTGGGTAATGGATTCGCGCTGCACGGTGGCCATGGATAATCCGACGTCACGAAACAACCCCAAAAAACCGGTGAACGCCGTCACCATTCCCACCAAGCCGAACTGTTCCGGTGTTACCAAGCGCGCGATAACCACCATGGACCCTGTGCGAAGCACAAAGCCCACCCCTTGACCCGCCACTGAAATCAATGCCCCACGAGCGGTTTTGCGTTTCAAATCTCGTGTCGGCGCACCAGCGTCCATGGCCTGGCTTGGAAGCTCTGGATCCGTGTTCGTCGCTCCCGCTGCCTCCTCGAGCACTTTGGCGCCTTCCATTCTTGCGCCACTCATTTTGAAATCGCCTCTTTCACTACAGCCTTTAGTTTTCGCACTGCAGCCACCGGACTTCTGGCTTCGCTGGCGGCTTCGGTTACGGCGCCTTTCACAATCTTGCTCCACGCCAGCGAAACGCCCATCTCACTTAGCCGCGATCGCTGAAAATCCCAAAAATCGTTGCCCCTTAATTTCAGAAGGCACCCACCCAGATCGCGATAATACGCGTCAAACACTTCCTTCCTTCGGGTGAGGAACTCTGCACAGGTGAGATAGCGGGGGCCGTATTGCAGGAACACTTCCAAATAAGCAAGTCCCCCTGCGCGGAATCGTTCGATCTTGGAAGTGATCTGTTCGGCATGAACGCGCTCTACAGCGAGGATTTCATGCACCACTCCATAATCGCAATGCTCAAGGAACTCGTAACACGCGCTCGTGTCAGAGTGCGGCTGGTTATTTGGGAAGAACGGTTTGCCCAACCTTAAGAGATCGGACCGGTAGAGAAACCCGGTGGGGGCGCCGAAGAGAAGTGCCCCCTTCAACAGGGCCATTCGACAGGCTTCACGTCCTGGCAGAACGCAAACGGAAGGTGGCAAGTCGCCCCACCGCACTAGGTTTCCACTCTGTTGATGGCAACAAAGAATACCCACTGAAGGATGGGCCACCGCGAAACGCACCATCTTGCTTAAGCACTGGGGTAGAATCCAATCATCGGCACAAACCACTTTGAAATACCGGCTCTCCGGCGAAACCGTCCCGAATGCGTGGTTGAAATTTTGGGGCATGCTGAGAAAAGATTGGTTGGTACTGACGCGAATGCGCGAGTCCTTGGCGGCGTAGGACTGAGCGATCTGGAGCGTGTCATCTGTGCTGCGATTGTTAACAATGTGATATTCCCAGTTCTGGTAGTCCTGGGCCAGCACACTCTCAATGCATTCGGATAAGAATTCCGCTCCGTTGTAAACAGGTGTCAGAACACTCACCAATGGTTGATCCATGTCTTTTGTCATGAGAAAACGCTGGTTGGCATGAGCCTCAAGCCGCCGCCGCAGCCGGACTCATCACGGCTTCATGAATTTCCCGCAAGATGGCATTCAAATCGTAACGATAATTCCATTGCGGGTAATGGCTTCGGAATTTGTTTACGTTACTGACCCACCAGATATGGTCCCCAATCCGGTTATCCTCCACATAGGTCCAGTTCAATTTGCGGCCGCTAATTTTCTCGCAAGCCTCAATGGCCTGCAACATGGAGCAGCAGGAATGTCGCCCACCACCTATGTTGTACACTTCGGCGGATCGGGGTGCTTTGAAGAATTCCCAGAAGGCATTGACCAAGTCGTGACTGTGGATGTTGTCCCGTACTTGCTTTCCCTTGTAGCCGAACACACGGTAAGGAGCACCCGTTGCCGTACATTTCATTAAGTAGGCCAAAAACCCGTGTAACTCGGTCCCGGCGTGGGCTGGGCCGGTCAGGCATCCGCCTCGAAAGCACACGGTTTTCATCCCAAAATATCGACCGTATTCCTGCACCAGCAAGTCTGCAGCGGCTTTGCTGGCTCCGAACAATGAGTGCTTCGTCTGATCGATGGACATGGTTTCGTCAATGCCGGGGTGGAACGGATGCGACGCTTCTATTTCAAAGCAGGTTTTCAATTCGACCAACGGGAGCCTGTTCGGCGTGTCGCCATAAACCTTGTTCGTGCTCGTAAAAATAAACACCGCGTCCGGACAATGACGACGGGTTGCTTCAAGCAGGTTCAAAGTTCCGACTGCATTGACGTGAAAATCGGTGTGAGGTTCGCGCGCCGCCCAATCGTGCGAAGGCTGGGCGGCGGTGTGAATGATAACTTTCACTGCCGAGCCGTGCTTACTGAAGAGTTCTTCAACCTTGGCGGTGTCCCGAATGTCAAGATCCTGGTGATGGTACTTGTTCAATGCTGCTTGAAGCCGTTGTTTCGTTCCCTTGGTGGAAGCCTCCGGCCCGAAGAATCGGGATCGCATGTCGTTGTCGATCCCCAGCACCTCGAAGCCCTCCGCATGGAACTTTTTGCAAGTTTCCGAGCCGATCAGACCCGCCGATCCTGTAACAATGGCAATACTCATAATGGTTTCGTGTCGTTCTTCTTAGTTCTCATTTCCAATACTTGATTCAGCAGTCGATCCAGTGATGCCGCGACTGCGCCAGGGCCGTATCGAGCTTGGGCCGCCTGGGTTGCCAAACTCATGTAGCGCCCATCCCCAATTACTCGCTTCAACGTCGCCGCTATGGTTTCGGGCGAGTTTTCCGCCATATAAGTCATCCCCGCCTCGAGATCCGCTTCCAACTCTCCCATGGGCGTAGTGATGCAATGGGCCCCAGCGGCCAAGTATTCGACGATTTTGAAAGCAAAAACGTTGCCGGGAGTCTCGCTAACATCGTGTGGATTAATTCCGATTTTCGCGGAACCAAGAAAGCGCGCGTTTTCCTGTCGATTTAGGAGTCCGTGGAAAACTATTGTCTTGTTATTCTCGGCCATCTTTTCCAATTTCGCAGTCAACTCTCCTCGGCCCGCTATATGGAGTTCCCAGCCAGGCAGGTTCAGCATGCCCCAGGCCTTTACTAATGGCTCCAAGCCCTTGCTCCGATAGTGTGTTCCAGAGTAAACAACCCAGTTCTTCCGGGCCGCCGATGATTGTTCGCCGGCGTCGAGGATGTCCTGGTCCACAACCCCGCGGAGCAGCATTTTGGGGATGGATGCACGCGTTCGCGACAAAAGATGCGGTGAAACGCCGATGCATCCTGCTGCTCGATTGACAATTTGTTGCGCGGCCTCCCTGAACAAACCGGAGCGGAACCCGCGCTCCGCCTTACCACCAATATCCACAAACGCATCGTCTTCGTACTCCAAAACAACAGGCAACTTGAGACGATGAAGCGCATAGTCAGCACATACTACTTGGGGCCGCTTCAGGTTATAGATAATGAGAAGATCATAGGGCGACGCTCGGTGCCGCTGTTTCAAGAGCTTGAGCGTGCGCATGCTGGACCACATTCCATTGATGAATTTGATCGGCAACGCAGAGGCGTAAAAAACAGGGACATCGGCATGGAATGGTTTTGAATCACGAAAAGCAGGGTAAAACTTGAACCGTTGTTCCACAACTTCACCCTGCGAAAGGATTTCGACGTCATGTTGGTTCAATTGGAGTAATTCCGCAATCAGTTCCATCTTAACATTGGCAGCTAACGCGAGATTCTGAAGAGTCGGGCGGCATTCCATCAAGCCGCGGCCTTGATAGGGTGCGACATACGCTATTCTCATAACATTGCAGATGTGGGGCGAACTTCCCTAACGTCTCAAGCGATTCGCGGGAAGCTGGTAAACCGATAGTTTCAGACTAATGGACCTTAAAGATAGTTGCACAGCCGCCGGAACCGGTATTTGCAACGTTCCCAATATTGTAACGTGGGTGATTGAATCACAAACTTTAGGGGGCCGTAACGGTGATGTGAAGGTTACTGATCGACGTCGTGTTGATTCCGTCCGAAACCGTTAATCGTGTCGAATATACCCCGCTCGTTTGAAAGGTGGTGGTTGGACTAGCGGTTGAAGCCGTTGTACCATCTCCAAACGCCCAGTGATACGTCAGGCCCACTCCTTCGGGGTCGAACGATCCCATGCTGGAAAACATGACCGTCAATGGAGCCGCACCATTCGTGGGTGTCGCTTTGGCAACGATTACGGGCCGCTGATTGGAAAGATGATTTCCGATTAACCTAAGCGGATGCGGGTAGGTGTAAGCCACCCAACCCGGCTTCGCCGTCCCGTTGTTGATGACATCGCGGCCTAACTGGATGTATTGCGCGGAAGTGGCGGCGCCGCTGCCGCACTCACCGTAATCCGTCCAGCCCACACTGTAGCCGCCGGTGTTTCCCCAGATGTAAAGCGGCTCGCTGTCGCCCCGGTAGGTCACGGTGTCATTTGCAGCCGTTCCCGTCACCCGCCCCATGCCGACCTGACGCGGGCACGGATAACCATCCTTGTAACACGGATTCGGCCCACCCGCCCGCTGCAGGTTCATTACCGTCATACTGACTTCAAGTTTGTTGCCATAGTCACCTGACGAGATGTCGGGCATTATGTTACTCGCGATCACACCCGTTCCGCCACGCAGAAAGAACCACCAGTTCAAGGGCATGGTTTGACCGTTGCTAAAACCGTTGAATACGAATTCCGAGTTGTAGATTTCATAATGGCGAACTCCTATCGGGCTGGTATCTGCACCGTGCGTTCCCACTCCTGCGTTGTTGAAAACACAATGCCGCATAACCACCTTGGCATTATCATCAAAATCTGTGCAATTCAGCCAGGCGTGAAAATTGCAGTCTTCAATGTAAAAGTTGTTGGTGCCGCTTATATCAGCCATACCCATCGTGCTGGCAGATGTCCAGGCATCCGTGGCCTGGTCGTTCTTTAGATGAATGGCTAGTTGCTCTCGCGAAAAAGGAAAAGCCGCGAACGAGCAATTCCACACGACCCCCTGATTGCTTGAGGATTGGATACAATCAAGATTCGCCACGCTGTCAAAAAAACAATCGTATATTAGAACTGGCTTGCCGCCACTTCCTCGGTTGATCTGGATGTAATCATTCGAGGCCGAACCTGTGACGAAACGCAAGCCGGACACCCGGACGCTGCCGCCGATGTTTTCCGTCAAATTAAGCAGCGCGCTGCCACCCCCATTGTGTGTGATAGTTGTGGCCGCCATAGTACTAATAATCCACACGGAATGCGACCCGCCGCCGCCCGTGCTGGTGACGTTCAGCACAAGCGTGGTGTCACTGTAACTGGTCACGGTGCCGATCAGATAGGTCCGCACGCCGGTCGCGTCGCCTCCGGCAACTGGTGTACCAGTTCGTTCCACCCGCAACCTCTGGCCCACATATATGGGCAGGCTTGTTTGCGTCGTGAAGGTCTTCGGGCCGGTGCCCACAGCGACTGTGCTGGTGCTGCGGCCAATCACACGCCCGGCTCCGGCGCCCTGCAGGTGAACCGCCTTGTTGATGGTGAAGCCGGTCCAGGAGTACGAACCTGCCGGCACCAGCACCGTCCAACCCGTCGTCACGGCGGCGACGTTTAAGGCCGCCGTTACATCGGATTGAGTACCATCCGTTCGGACAGTTTTGTCGACGTCGTTTGCCACGTACGCAAGGGTTGAATGCGCAGTCAATCCAATGCCGCACAAGGCTATTCTCAAAACTGAATGTACCATAACGTTGGCTGTCGAGCGACGGGCCGAATATCCAAAAGCTGTCTATCGGATGCTTATCCGCCGCTGCAGTTTCTGGCATCGCAAATCAAACCTAGCTTGTGCCAGCATAATTAGGATGTACGTCCATTTGAAAATGCCTGGCTCAGTTCTTCAAGCTGACACTTCGCATTTGCACTCATTCCAGGACCGGCCAGTGCAAAACAATAAGCGGATACATCAGCTCACGCAACCACTGGACCTGAGAAGCACTAGCTAATCGATGACCAACCGATCGCTCAAATCTGACAATCCTGCACATTATTGGAATTAGTTTGGACTCCATTCATGCGGAAGACAGGGATGAAATTAACATCCCATTGCATGATCATGGCTGAGTTGGTGGAATCACCCTCAGGCCTTGAGGTATTGCCACCAGCGGTTGACCATTACTAGCGCCTTCATAAGCTCCCAAATCCCAAGCGGCCCCCACTGGACGGGCCGCAGTGTTGATGGCGCCACTGTAGGCTGCTCCGAGGGCGACACCGGAATTGAACGCGGGTGACGAGGCCTGCAAGGACAGACCATCCTTGTTCGGCGCAAGAGAACTGCCGAAGCTACCACTAAACCCATCCGGCAGGTTTGCCGTATTCTTGAACAGCGGGTCGGCGGTCTGGGCTGTGGGTTCCCATGAGCCAATGTTGGCCGCGTTATACGTCGTCCCGCCCGTGCTGACGAGCGTGCCACCGTTCGCGCGATAAAACAAATTGTGACTATGGGTATCGATGTCCCCGCCTGAATCGGTTAGGCAAACATCATCCAACTCGTAGATGATGTTGTTCCGGAAATTGATCGTACCGCTGCCGCCAGGATTTCCGAGATCCACGAACGCATTGTAGAATGTATTGTTGTAAATATTGGCGGTGATGTTCCCAGAATTACCCGAGAAGCTAAGCCCGCCAGTGGCTTCGTTCTCCAATATGATGTTACCGTAGACATCAACAGCCTTGGTGCCAGTACCGTAGTACCTAATCACGCCGTTGTTATCGGCAGTCTGTAGCACGCAATAACGCACGGCACAACCCGTTGGGCCGGTGCCAGTGCCACTCTCTGGTCCGTTAATGAAGACTGCCGACGACTTGACATCGTGCGAATAGCAATACTCGAACGTGGAATTCTTGACGTTGCCCTTGGCGACCAGTCCATGACCTTCGCTGTAACTTGGATCGGTGCCGGTGCCATACGTCTCGCATCCGCGTACCAAAATATTCGAGATCATGCCGCTATTGCCGGGATACATCGTAATGGCGTCGCGCGGAGTGTCGTAAACTTTCGTGTTCAAAATCTCAACATTAGCCACCCAGCCTGACGCATCCGGGGAATTGTCTGAGATGATGATGCCATACTTGTAGTCGCCCTCGCTGCCATTGCCGGTATTGCCGTGAGCCACGCAATCCTCGACGCGCTTCGTCGCTTTCGTCAGGCCGGTCTTCCAGAACGAGTGATTGATATCTATCAAGTTGGCACGGTAACCATTGGCGTTGATTTCAAAGCCTTCTAACCACGTTGGGATACTCGCGTGATCCTCCCAAAAGCGAACCACGCCTGCCTCATGCCGGCCAGTTGCCCTGAGCGTCGCCTGGCCCGCGCCACCCGATTGGGGATCCCATTCGTCGCCGATGTAATGCACCCCCGCTTTCAGATCGAGTCCGGCACCGCCTGAGTTCGCTGCAATGTCCCACGTGTCTGAACGGTCGAAATAAACCGTGTCCCCAGGTTGCAACGTGGCGGAACCCGTCCATCCCACCATTCCAGGGCAGCGCCGCCATGGACTTGCAGCGCTCCCGGCATTGGCATCGTTGCCGGCCGTCTGGTCAACGTAGCGGAGGTTGCCGCTTGCAGCCGCGCTTACCGTCAAAGTCGCAACCGAACTGGTCGCCGCACCGAAGGCATTGCTGACTACACAACGAAAATTCCCCCCATCATTCGTTTGCACACTCGCTATCGAGTAGCTTGAGGAAGTCGCCCCGGAAATGTTACTCAGATTTTTTTGCCACTGGTAGACCAGCGGTGCGGACCCCGTGGCCGTGACAGCGAAAACGGCACTCTGCCCAACCGAACGCGCGAGGCTTTGCGGGTTGGCCGTAATAGCCGCCGGCGTCGGGGCAGGAACGTTGACGGTGAGAGTGGCTGCAGCGCTGGTAACGGAACCATAGGGGTTGGTGATCACACAGCGGAAACTCCCCGCATCGTTCGTTTGCACACTCGCAATCGAATGAGAAGCGGAGGTTGCACCGGGAATGTTGCTCAGATTCTTCTGCCATTGATACGAGAGCGGTGTGGAGCCATTAACCGTCACAGTGAAACTGACGCTTTCGCCCTGTAGTCGAACGGCACTTTGTGGATTCGCGGCAATCGTCGGTGGGTCTTGAGCCGGCGGCGAGCCGCCGCGAAGCGGATGCGGATATGTGTATTTGGTGTAACCGGGTTTGGCGCCATTGTTGACGTACAATTCCCGGTTCACTTGTACGATGTTATTCCATGAACCCTGAAAGCCGTACGTGTAGGCCCGCCCCCCGGACTGGTTCCAGATATACATGGGATCAAGCACGTTATTTGACCCGTTATGTCCCCAGCCCGGTTGACGCGCCTGCGGATAACTGCCAGGCGATGTGTTATCGCCGATGCTGAGCTGGGAAACGTTGCCCCAGTACGACGCGTTCGCCGGCGTGTTGACCGTGTTGTCAGTGAAGATGCCCGTGCCGGCGCGGCACCAGAAATAGCGGCCCGCCATGTTGCGATATGGCGAGGAATTATACGTCACGCTGAAGGTGTTGTTGTAATACTCGAAGTGCCGACCGCCCCAGAGCGAGGTGAACCCATGCGTAATGCCCCACGTGCCGTCCATGACACAATAACGCGCGACAAATCGGCCATTGTCGTCAATATCGGGAAACTGACTGAGATTTTTGAACGTGCTGTCCTCGACGTAAAGATTAATCGTGCCCGCGCTATCCAGCGCACCCATCGTGGACGCGGTGTTCCAGGCAAGCGGACTGGTGACAAGCATCCCCACCCCATCCGTGCCCACGCCGCCGGTCGTCGCCGTGGCCGCTGTCGCATCGCCAACGATGTTCCACATCACCCCGCCTCGCGCCGTCCATACAATCGCCGCCTGCGCCGGCCAGAAACGGTTTTGCAATGTAAAGAATACGTCGTTCACCAACGCCACTTTCGAGCCGTTGCCACTGACGCTGATGTGCGCGCCGCTCCCGCCGCCATCTTGGAACGCAATTCCCGCCAGGCCGCAGTGGTAGCTGTTGCCCGTAGTGAATGCGAACAGCGGCGAGCTGGAATTATTGACGATGGTCACGCTGCGCGAAGTCGCGCCAGGGCCTGCCGTGCCGGCAGGAGTCGGCGTGTAGTTTTGCGCCCGGATCATGATTTGCTTCGACGTGCTGATGCCACCCGTCCATGTGACCGAACCGTTGGGAATCATTACCGTATCCCCGTCGCTCGCCGCGCTGACGGCAGCCTGCACGTCCGTCAGCGAGGCGCTGGCCGCCGTACGTGTAGCCGCCTTGGTGTTACTCACCATGACCAAGGCAATGAGAACGGCAAACAGCTTCATGTTGAACCCTCGTTGACGGAGGTTGCTCTCTCGATACTTGATAGTCATATCGGGCTACATAGCATGATTCATTCCAAGCCAGCTGCCATATTTATTTACCCAGCGTTGTCTCAACCCGCGACATTTTTCAGCGCAGTAAGCTTCGTTCATGGATAAGCTTTAGCAAGAGCGATTGCTGTGCTTTTTGCCTAGTAACTAATAGCCTGTATTGTTTCGGTGAAACACGTAATCATACCAAGTCAAGGGGCGGAAGGGGGGTTGGCCGGTCGTGCCCCAACAGAATCAGTGCGGTGCCCTCTGCTTGAGCCGGGCGTATATGTCGCTGGTTATTTGGCCCGTCTTGTTCCATGAATAACGTTCCTTGGCAAAGGCCCGAATCTCTTCACGATGATCAGGCAGATTCCGAAAAATATTGCTTTTGAAATACTCCTTGATGCATCGGGCCAGATCGCTCACATCCGCCGGCCGGCAGATCAGACCTGTGCGGCCATCAATAATGTCCTCCTTCAACGAGCCAACATCTGATGCGATGACGGGGAGGCCAAAATTATATCCCAAAAAGAGGACGCCCGACTGGAAGATGTGTGTATAGGGCAAGACCAGCACATCGGCGGCCTTGAAGTAAATCTCCGTGTCCTCGTCTGGCACATACTCAATCCGGGCCACCATATGCTCACGCAATGGAGGTAGTGAAATCCGGTTTTCGATTTTTGCCCAGTAGGCATCAGCACCCTTGGGTCGGCCGGCGACCACCAGCCGCAATTCCGGCGTTTCATTGGTGAGAGTGGCGATCGCATCGACCAGAAACTCAAGCCCCTTATAGGGCGCGATGTTCCCGAAAAACAGAACAACCTTGTGGTCGGGCAGAAGACCGAGTTTCTGACGGGCCGCTTCTGGCGACAGGTCCGTGTTTGGCACCGTGCTGTTGAGGCCGAAGGGAATCACGCTCACTTTTCCGGCCTCCACTCCGAAGTCTTCCATCAACTCTCGTTTCATCCGTTCGGTATGCACAAAGATATGTGAAACGAGCCGGTACTGCGTGCCCAGCGTCAGCCGGTTGAACCACGAATCGTTGCCATCGCGTTTGCGCACATTCACGTTGTGTGCCGTGAAGACGACACGTTTCCCGCACAGCCGGTAAAAAAACATCACCAACGTTCGATCAAGATGCTCGAGCTTGTTGTTCCAAAGCACATGGAACACTGGCGCGCTCGAGGTGATCGCATAGCGCAACAGCCGGAGGTAATACATCAGGACGCGCGATACTTTTCGGGCAAGACTGGCCGCCGGGTCTTGCTCGCCGCGCAGATTAAGGAAGCGCACCCGGGGATTGCCGTGCAACGCCGGTCCATCCACAAAATCACTGCCGATGAAATCGAACGAAACGCGCTCCGCCAACAGACTTATCGCGAGGCCGAGCGCGTAAGGCTTGTCCGCTCCGCCGGTCAGAATGGCGACCTGCGGGGCAGCTTGCGTGATTGCAGCTCCTTCGATGGCTGGCGATGGTTGTGCGACGGCTTGCATAGGGCTGTTAACTCCCGCTCGATTTGTTCAGTCGGTGCAACGTCGCCCGATGCACCTCATCCAAAGTGATCGCGGTCGTTGCACGTGGATCAAAGCCTCGCTTGTAGAAAAACTCCCCAAGCAGCGGCGACACAAGTTTCGTTTGAATACCGTAATCGTGAATTTCCCACGGGCTGGTGCAGTTGAAGATGCTCACGCATGGCGTGCCGACCCCCAATGCCAGATGCATTGGCAGGCTGTCGCCACCCACAAGCACGCGGTGCTGTTCCACATCGCCGATGTGTTCGAGCAACGTCGCACGGCGCGGCAACACGTTCACCTGCAACCCGTCCGCTTCAAGTTTTGCCTGAAGTTCCTTGAAGTAAGCCCAATTCTTCATCGGCCACACCGGCCCCGCTACCGGCGCTATGGCCACGTCACCGCGCAGGTCCGTCGCCGCCGGCTTGGGCAGCACATACGGCTCTCCTTCAAAGTGAAAACCCAAACCGTCGAATACCAGCTCCTGGTAAGTGTGCCGGTTCAGATACTTCAATTCGTCTGCACGCTGGCGGCCATGCACGCTGATCAGGCTCAGGTCGAACCAGCGCTGCGCGTCGTCGGTGTATTTAACGTGCCCATCGCCGTTCAGATAGGCGCCGAACACCTGCTTGTATCGCGCACGCTTCACGAATGCCGCCGTCTCCGGCTCGTCTTCGAGGCTGATGACGAGGTCGTAATCGCGGTCAAGCGACTGCGCGCGGTTGTCCCAAGTGACGCAGCGCACGTTGGGTCGCAATCCGTCGAGCAGGGCAACATTGTTCGGCGCAGTGAGCCAGGTAATGTCGCCGGTGAGTTTGTGCAACAGCGTCGTGGTGCGAACCACGTCGCCCGTGGCGTTGAGTTTTATTATGAGCGTGTTCATGTGCGGCAGGTTCTCGCGACAGTGGTCCTGCGCAACCGCGCGAGACTGGCCCGTGGTTTCCTGAAGATCTCCATGAGCGGCAGCCTGAATTTTTCAAGCGCGTCAGCCATGTTCACCGTCATGCCCCAATCCTTGAGCAGCATTCCACCCTCGCAATCTGCGATGAAGTTCCAACGGTCTTGCAGGGTAAGCCAGCCGAGCAAAGCGATACACCCACGCGCTTCGAGCCAAAATCCGGGCAGGTTCACCTTGAAGGATAGCATCAGCACCGCCGACTTCAGCCCATTAATCACGGTCGCTTCGCCGCCCTCGACATCAATTTTCATATAGAAAGGCACGCCGCTCTCGCGCAGCCATTCCTCTGGCGCGGTCACCTCCACCGTTCGCCGTTCGCCAAACCCCAGCTGGTCAAGCAGTCGCTGATTTCGTTGTTTCACGGTTTTGTCCATGAGTGGTTCGTCGTCAGTTTCGGAATTGAAGCAACTGCCGCTCCACGGCGCGAAGCGTCAACACGGTTGCCACATCAAAAATTCGGTTCCTCGTCCCCTCAATGTGTTCCTCTGCCATCCGTACCACCTCGCGCGCGTCCCAAATCCCCGATTGCGTCCGGGCTGCATCCGCCGCCGCTTCGCGCAGGTATCCGGCCAGTTCCCGGCGAAACCAACCACGATAGTGCAAAAACTTGTGATGTCCCAACAATGGCACCACACAGTTCGCGCCTCTAAACATGGATTCGAACCGAGTCAGCGCATGTGGCATACCTTCATTGTTATAGTAGTCGAGTTTGAACGTGACTTCGGCCGCCAACCGGCGCACCAGACGCATCACACCTCCGCATTTCCCTAGCAGGCCCCGGTCAGTCGCAATCGACGCCATCGACGGATTCCGTTCCTCGATGAACTGGACGGCTGAACGGGATGTTCGTCGCAGACTTTCCGGCGTGCGATACGCCAACGCCACGACTGCATTATCGAGAAATGGCGTCCGGAATGTCACCTGTGAACGGCACGCCATGAGGCTACCGTAAATGTTCCAAGGAACTTCACGAAAGGCCGCAAAGGTCACCGGATGCAACCGGCTCAACGTTTCGGCTGTGGATGCCTCACCAGCAGCCTTCGCCCATCCGGACCGGAAGAGTTGAGTTGAAAGCGTCATGGGTTTGAAGGTTGAAGCACCCCGCAACACCTCGCTGCCAAACACGCCCGTCACCCTCACCGGCGACTGCGCACGCGCCAGCGCATTCAGATAAACTTCATGCGCCCCCGTGGCTCCAAAACAGCCGTCGGTAAGATACACCGTCCGGTCCACCAGTTCACCAAACTGCGCAAAAAAATCCGCCCCGATGCGCAACAGGCTGTGCCGAAGTCCGCACGACTTTGCCACTCGCGCCGCCACCCGCGCGTCCAGCGTTTCACCCGCCTCTCCAGCATAAGTGTAGCAGACAGGTGCCGGTTCAACTTTTGAGTGCAGGCAGGCCATGATCATCCGCGTATCGAGCCCACCCGTCAGCGCGATGCCCGGCGCAACAGACGAGGTGAAATAAGCCGGTAGAATTTGTCGAAACGTTTCGCTGAATTGCTCATGGAATTCCTCTTCAGGCAGCGGCGACTGCCCTTCCCACTCGGACGGTGAAAAGTAGTTTCCACGCTGAAGGCCACCAGCATCCATCCGCCACAACGATCCCCCCTGCGCCTGCTGCACCCCGCGAAACAGTGTCCGCCAGTTCAGCGTGCAGCCGTAGCGCAAATACTGACCCAGGCTGATTTCATCAAACCGGCGCGTTTCCGGCAGCACCCGCAGCAGCGCCTTGGCTTCGCTGGCGAAGAAAACTTTATTTCTCGATTCGACCCAATACAACCGTTCAATGCCATAACGGTCGTTGAAGAGAAACGCACGCCGTTGCCGCCGATCAAGCAACAGCCCGCTGAACAAGCCGTTCAATCGCTTGAAAAACGCATCCCCCCGCTCCTCGTAAAGGGGCAGCAGCCAGTCGCCAACTTGCTGTCCCACATCGTGCCCCGCCAATCGCAGACATCGGATGTCTTCCGGGTCAGGAAAACATTCGCCCGCCAGAATCAGCTGCACCACTCCATTCCGGCTCTGAAAGACCTGAGCCGCCTGACCGTCCGCATGCGCTACCCAACCAGCGTAAATCCCAAGCTCAGGAAAACTGCGCGTGCCCATTACGTAGAATCGCTCGTGCGCCATGGATTGAACCATGTCGCGCACAATGCGCTCACAGTCGGCGGCCGGTTCACGGCTGATGAGTCCAACAATTCCGGGCATGGCGAATGGATGATCTTCGCTGCGCGCGTCCAATCAGGTTGATTCCTCAGCCTTCTCAGGTCGCTCTCCCTCACCCGACGCATACCAGCGGCTGCGCAGTTGCTTAAGCTTACTTTTGAGTCCGTCCGGCAACAGCGCCTTCCAACCGCGATGCACCCCGAGCTTCAACGCCAGTTTCCCCTTAGGCGTCAACGCCACGTAGTAACGTGGCACGCGCATGCGCTCAAAACCACAGCGGCGCTTGAATTCCGCCAGCGAGTCGCCACTCCAAAACAAGTAGCACAGGTAGGGCAACCCTTTCCGCGCGCACACTTCAACCGCCTTCGCGATCAGCAGATTGTTCGTGGACTTGTCCCGGTGTCGGATGGTCGAGATGATCTGTCCAGTCAGCCCAAACTGTCCGGCATTGCCGAGCATGATCAGCCCGATCATTTCACCCTGATAATAAGCGGCAATCATCTCCTCCCGGTGGACGTATCGGGAAAACTGCTCTTTCACCGTTAGGAAGTCCTTGCCGTAATGCCAGAACTTTCGCCCCTGCCGCACGGGCGCCTCGTTGAAAATCGCCGTCATGCCTCGCACAAACGCATCGTCATAGACTGTCTCCTTCACCGTCACACCTTCCTTCTCCGCCTTGCGGATTAGATTCCGAATCCGGGACTTGATCTGCCGGTTGAACCAGTGGTCGTAGCTCTGGATCGGCAGCACGGCGATCTCCTCCCACTCGTACGGATACGAATACTTAGGCTCAACTTCCGGCAGACGCTGCCAGAACGTGAACAAGTCCGGCTTCAGCCCTCGGTTCTTTTTCAACACTTCGATCACGGCTGCCGGATCCCGCACATCCTCATACCAGTCGTCCTCCAACCCCAGCACCGCGAGCGAGCCGCGCGCGAGTGCGTAGCGCTGGCCGAGAATGTCGACGCATTCCAGTGCGGATGGCTTTCCTTTGGTGAGGGTTTCATATGCGTACGAGTTCAACTCCGTTACTGCCCCGGGTGACATTGTTGTGAGCATAATCAAGATTCTCGAATTAAATGGGCGTTCAGCCTGCCGCCTTATGCACACCTCGCAGCCATTGCTCCAGCATTGCGAGGCTGAAAAGCAACTTATGATTATCCGCCCGGCCAGACCGATGCGCCGCTAGCAGGCCGCGCACCGCGTCGGGGTTCAAGAGGCGATACATCAACGATTGCTCGTCGCGCAGCATTTCGGGCAATTTGCCTTCCACAGACGAATTGAACCAGCCATCCACGACGTTCACCGCGAAGCCTCGCTTCTTGCGAGCCAGAATCTGCGGCGGTAGAAAACTGCGGCAGACCTGACGGTGAATCCACTTCCGTTCACCACGGCGAATCATGTAACTCGCACCCAGCCGCTGTGCAAACTCAACCACCGTGCGGTCGAGATAGGGTACCCGAACCTCGATGCTGTGCGCCATCGAAATTTTGTCGCCAAACATCAACAGTTCATCCGGAAGCGAAGATCGTAGTTCCAACATTTGAAAGCCGCCCAACTCGTCGAGGTGCTTCATCTGCGGTTCAAGGTCGCGCCAGTAACCCACCGTTGCCTGACCGTTAACCGCGGACAGAACGCCCTCACGAAAAAGACTACCAATCGTGCCGGGGGGCGCCAGCGAAAATACGTCCTGATACCGCTGCAACCGATCGTCGGTTCCAAGCGACTGAACCCCGCGTTTTAAAGTCTCGTTCCGCGGAAGCGCATTGACCGCTACACTCACCAGCGACCGCACCGGCGACGGCAAACCACGCCACAGACCGCCATAATGCACCCCGAGATGCCGCGTGTAGCCTGCAAATAACTCGTCTGGCCCCTGCCCAATGAGCGCCACCTTAACGTCTTGGCGCGCTCGTTGACAGACAAAGTACATCGGCACGATGGACGATGACGTGACCGGCTCTTCGAGAAAATCGACAATCTTCGGGAACGACCGCTCAAACTCCATGCGATCAAGTTTCACCGGGATGAATTTCCCACCGAGCAGGCGGGCAGTTTCCGCCGCATCCACCAGTTCATCATCCTCAAATGACTCGCCGTAACCCACCGTGTAAGCCGGCCAGTCCTTGCCCTGCTCGTTCATCAGCGCCAGCAACAAACCCGAGTCCAAGCCGCCGCTGAGAAGAATTCCCACCGGGACATCGCTCAACAAGTGCCGCTTCACCGCGCCGCGATACAGGCTCAATAGCTCGTGCGTCGCCTCAGCATCCTGTTTCCGACTCTCGAACGGCACCGGCGTGTAATCATACCAACGTTCCTCGCGGCATTGACCATTCTCCACAATCAGCAGCGAACCGGGTGCGAGCTTGCGAATACCTTGGAACATGGTCAACGGTGACGGCACATAACGGAATCGCAGGAACAAATTCAACGCTGCCGGGTTGACCTCGGGCGTTGCACTTTCCCCCGCCAGCAGCGTTCGGATTTCCGAGCCGAAACTCAGCCGCCCACCTGAATTACGATAGTAAATCAGCTTGATGCCCATTGCATCGCGCGCCACGACCAACCTTCGGCGATGCACGTCCCAGATTGCCAATCCGAACATGCCGTTAAAACGTTTCAGCACGTCCGTACCCCATTCCTTGTAACCGTGGACGATGACCTCGGTATCCGAACGAGTGCGGAACTTGTGCCCCATCGCCTCCAGTTCGGAGCGAAGTTCGAGGTAGTTGTAGATCTCTCCGTTAAAAACCACCCACACCGACTCCTCCGCATCCGACATCGGCTGATGTCCACCAGAAAGGTCAATGATGGAAAGCCGGCGGAAACCCAATCCCAGGTTGCCATCGAAGAAAAATCCCTCATCATCCGGCCCACGATGAAAGATGGCGCGCGCCATCTGGCGGACGCGATCCTCGAAAACACGCTCCTGATTGCCGAAGTTGAATTGACCGCAAATGCCGCACATGGTGCTCAGAGGGTAGAGTGGCGCGCACCCGTCCAACTATAGAACGCCAGTGCCCGGAACATCTGCGATTGCGCCCAGCGGTGCATTGGCACGTTGTCCCAGCCAAGCATCAACTCGCGCGAACGAAAGCTACCGTCAGGTTTCACCCAGTCCTTCAAAATGCCGGCAATGATGGTCTCCAATTTCACCTGCAATGGCGAAAAGCGGTCACGCAGCAAGAGGCACAGATTAATGCTCTCCGCGCAGTCGTAGAGTTCGCGCTTGTAAACGGTCATGCGCGGTGCCACTGCGAACGGTCGCGGCAGGCCGTCTTCGGAGAATAACCTGTTCAAGTAGAATTTCACGCCACGATCCAGCGCTTCCAAAGTGGCCTCGTGCCCCGTCAGGGTGTGGATTTTCGCCAGCGCCTTCATCACGAAGCAGGTGTGGAAATGATCCACAAAATCCCGCACGCCATCTTTCGCATAAGGCCATGAGCCGTCCGAAGACTGGGATTCGAGGACGAAGTTCAGATTCCGTTCGGCAATCCGCCAATATTCATCGTTATTGAAAACGTGTGAAGCGCTGGTCAGCAGAAACGAACGATAGGCCGCCGCGTTCACTACGCCGCCCCGATCATAGGGATCGTAAGAGCAGCAGCTCGCGCGCTTGGAAGTCGGGAAATCTTTGATGTCCTCGCAAGCGTGGCGGACGATGGAGGCCAGTACGTCCTTCCATTCGTCGTGCGGGGTGACTTGATGCACTTGCAGAAACGCCTCGTAGACGTACGGCGTTGTGGTGATCAGTGGCGTGTTCCGTTGAATCACCCCGTTGCGCGTCACCCAATCAAAGGGATAACCCCAGCAATACTCTTTGAAACCGGGACACCGCGACTTTTTCAACTCCTTCAGAAAATGCCGGGCGCGCTCCAGGTGTGACCCTTCTCCGCTGGCTTGGTGCAGAAATGCGTAGCCCATCGCATAGTGCGCGTCGGCAATAGGAAAACGAATCCGCCGGTGAAACAAGGGCCGCGCCGCAGGCAGGAATGCCTCCGAAAAAATCATCGGCGCCACCGCTACCGTGCCCGGCAGCTTGTGACGGTAGTATAGTCCTTTCGCCCATCCGCCAAACGGCCCGGCGAAATAGCTTTGATGGTCCCACGATGTTTCCCCATAACCGTCCAGCCACCGGGTGAAATTCTCCAGCACGGTGGAGACTTTTGCCTCCAGCGGATTGATTTCTTCCAAAACTTCCATGATTACGACTCTTTGGTTTGCGCCTGCTCCAGCGCCAACGTGAAATTATCCACCTTCTTCATCCGCAGCAGCGAGCGGAAGACGGCCTTGAGCTTTTTCATCTGTTCTGCCCGGTGAAAACGCATCAACTCGGGGCTGACCGCCCGCGGCATCCGGCGCAGGGCCGCCGAAAAATATCCCAGCAACAACACCAGTCCCCCGGTGAAATACGGCTTCTTCGCCATCCGATACGAGGAACGGAATAATTGCCACAACGGCGACCCGCCAAGGTAATAGTCCTTCTCACCGTAGGAGAACATCGAGGCGTGAATTCCGCGCTGCGCCGTGCCCATCGAACGATGATGATGAAACCGCTTCTCTGGAAACGCAAAGACTGCCCAGCCCTTCATCCGCGCCATCATAACGGCAATCCAATCCACGCCGCCCGCTTTGTTGGCCACGTACCCGCCGATGTCCAGCCAGCAGGTGTAACGAAACAACTGACACGGTCCGGCCACGTAATTCTGCCCCTCGAAGCTGTCGCGCGTAGAATCGTAATCGCCCACTTCGGTGAATGGCGTTCCGCCGACACCCAACTTCGGGTTGGCTGCGAATTTACCGACCACAAATGCCATGTAATCCGGCTCAAACGAAACGTCCGCATCCAGATTTCCCAGCACCTCAAACTGAATCCCCTTTACACGCTCCAGGCCGGCATTCACCGCGTGCGCCTTGCCCGCAAAGCTGCGGTCCTCCCTCTGCGGACGGCGAACCAACTCGATCCATGGATACCGCTCTGCATATCGTTGCACAATCTCTGGGGTAGCATCCTTCGAGCCATCATCCACGATGATCCAACGTTCAGGACGTTGCGTCTGCGCGACTACAGACTTGAGCGTGTGTTCGATGAAGGCACTCTCGTTCCGGGCCGGGGTGATCAACACATATTTCATAATTGTTTCGCGACCGGAAGGCCTTGCTCCTTCGCATCGCTCGCCGCCGTAATTTGACGGAAGATTTCGTCCATGATGCGCGCCGTCAGGATGATTTCCCGATACGGAATCGGCGGCGCACCATTCGCACCGATGGCTTGATAGAACCGCGCCATCAACTCTTTCATCCCACTGTCTTGATACAACTCGCCGCGCATAAACCCGAAAATGTTGCGCAGCCCATTGGCCAAGTGCTCACGCGCGAGTTTCAACGGTGGGACGAAAAACGTCAGATAGCTCTTGTGGCTGCCGTTATGTAGCCGGATGACGCTGCCACTGCTTTGGTCCACGAGGAGCGAATGCCGCGGCCCACAGACACGGAACTGGCTCATACCCGGCTTGAGTTGGGTCGAGAAACAAAAGAATGCCGTTGTGCCACGACTGTCGCGGAGAAGCACCCGCAGTTCATCCACCACTTCGGCGCCGCCCAACTTGCGCAGTTGCTCGCTCTGGTGCGCTCGCGCCACAATTTCCGCGTCGTCAACCAGAAATTCCGCCAGGCGCGCGATGCCGTGACTGAGAATGTTATGCAACAGTTGTCCCGGCAACTGGCGCACCCAGTGATTGCGGCTGCCCAATAAAGGGCCGACGTAACTTGTGTCACTCAAGTCGTAAGACCAGTGACTCTCCAGATGCACCGGCGCGCCGCCAAGAAAACCTTCCTTCACCCATTGCCGCATCCGGCACATCTCGCCTGTGAACTGGTAGTTGTGTCCCGCCGCCACCACCAACCCACGCGTCGTCGCGCAATCCAACAACCGCTCCGCCTCGTCCGCCGTCACCGTGAACGGTTTTTCGAGATACACATGGCTACCAGCTTCGAGGCACTGCATCGCCAGGACAAAATGACTTTGTGGTGGCGTCGTGATGTGGACTGCCTGCGGCTGCGCCTCGCGCAGCATCTCCGCCGCGTCACTGAACACGCCGGAGATGCGAAAGCGCTCTGCCAGTTGCCCAGCCATGAGCTTTTCGCGATCACAGACTGCAACGACCTCGCAATTGGGAATGCGGTGCAGCGCGAGGATATGCTGGTCGGCAATCTTTCCGCAACCGATGATGGCTACACGTAACACGGTCACTTGGCTGGCAAATCAAACTGGTTGAGAAACGCGTTCATCGCATCGTTCATGCCCACGCGTGGAGTCCAGCCCAGCTTCGATTTGAGTTTCTGATTTGTGAACCGGTTGCCCCTCCAGTCCGCCGCGCACCGGCGTCGATTGAACGCCGGCGGCAACTGGCCTTTCCGGCGCTTCGAGAAATCCTCCCACAGGCAGTTCAACCACCACGCCAGAAAATATGGAATTCGCACGGAAAACCGTCTGCCCGTCCGCCGCTTCCATGCGCGCAGAAACTGGCTGCTCGTTAAAACGCCGTCGTCCACCACGTTGAACACCTCGCCGTCCACACCCGGCTGGAGCGCGGCCAGCACAATGGCGTCGGCGCAGTTGTCCACGTACGTCAGTGGCAGTTCGTTTCCGCCGCCGATATGAATCATGAAACCGAACGTGTCCACGCCAATGCGACCGGTCAAATCCTTTTTGCCCGGCCCGAAGATCGTGCCCGGTCGCAGGATCACATACGGCAGGCCTTGCTTCGCACCATACTCGCGCACGAGTTCTTCCTGCTTCAATTTGCCGAAACCGTAGGCATCATAGCGTTCCTGCGGCGAATCTTCGAGCGGACAGGTTTCGTCCAGCAATGAACCGCGTGACAGCTTTAGATTGGAATAGACCGCGAACGAACTTACGTTCACGAACCGCTTTGGCTGGCCATGTTCCAGAAAGGCTTCGACGAGATTACGCGTCGCCAACGCCGAGTTCATAAAGGCGCCGGCGAACGCCTTGTCGAACCCTGCTGCCAGATGACAGACCACGGCCACGCCCCTCGTCGCCTTTCGGCAATCCTCCCTTGAAAGTAAATCACCCACCACTAATTCCACTTCGCGATCAGCCCCGTGTAGCGCCAGAACCGCCTGCAATCGGTTCAGCCGGCTCGACGGGCGGACAAAGCACCGCAGGTTTCGGTAACCCCGCTCCAAAAACGCATTCACGACCTTTACGCCAAGGAATCCGTTGGCGCCGGTCACCAGGACCCGGTCAGCAGGCTGTGCGGCAGGAATTACTTGAGTCATGTCTCAACGAATGAACGACCGGTGTGGCCGTTAACTTGCGAAGCCAAACCAGTTGGTGTCGCGCCGTCTCGGATGGGCTCCCCTTTGCGCGGATAGTCAAGGGCGATAATATGCCAGAACAGCCAGACCAGACTGACACCCTTGAAGGTCGCCTCGGTAAAATTGTAAGCCAGAATCACGAAAAAAAAAGCCATGCGAAACCGCCCAAATTCGAAACTCCGCAAGAGTGCGTGCCGAATCTTCCTGAAGGTTGAAAAAATCATACCAGCGAAGACCACAAGACCAATCACTCCCAAATTCAAATACGTTTCGATGTATCCATTATGGGCCTGCGTGGGCTGCCACCACCATTTTTCTCCAAGTGTTTTAAGCCGCTCTCCCAACCAGAAACTCTCAAACCCCGCCCCAAGAATTGGGTTGGTCACAAGGTCCAAAGCATCCGCCCAAACTTCAGTTCGGTCCGTTAGTGTCAGATTGCGCCCCAACAGTTCCACCACGTTGGCGTAAACGCCCAGCAGGGTCTCCGCGGCACCAAAGACTAAAATTGCCGTCACCAGATACCAGCCGACATACTTCTTGCTCACCCATCGAAAGCCCAACAACACCATGGCCGCCGCGCCAATGATCACACAGACAAGCGAGGTCGCGCTGCCGGCTTTGGAAAGCAGCCACCAGATCATTACCAGAAATCCGACACTTAACAGGAGTTCGTCTCGCCGCGCCTTGCGGTTCTCAATTTTTCGAGCCTGCAGCAAGTTCCAGAAAACCCCCAGTCCCAGCAGCATGCAGACATACCCCAATTCGTTCTTGTTCAAGTTCACGCCCTGGTTAAACCCTTGACCTGACCATAAATCAAACCCGCGACCTATTTCCGGATAATACTTAATACAGAGAATTGAACATGGAATCAGCACATAGGCGGCTCTTTTTATCAGAGTCCGCACAGCCAGTGTGGGGTTGGGATCCGTTAGAAGGATCAGGGCCATGACCGGATGTCCCAGAGTCTTTATCCACCGCTTGAAAGCCACGAAAGGAAAGTCTGACCAAGCAATTGCCAACAAGCAGTAAACAAAAAACAACGTGATCCAGCGATTGTTTTGAGCAAGGAAGGCAACGGTAATTTGTCTCCGCGCGAGGACGGACATACCGGCGATTATCAACACAAAAAACACTGCGGCATCGATCGGGCTCCCGTCTTGCGCTGACCCGCTGCCCAGCGGCAACCCCCAGATGCTGAACCATTGGGAAACAAATCTCGACCCCGTGATTAGTACCCAGAGCAGCGGAATCCAGAGCGCCCGACTGACGCTCGCGCCGTTTCGCGACTCCCTGCGAAAAAGGAAGACAATGAAACCGATCGTGAGCAAGAGTGCGAGTTGTCGAGGCATTTAAGCGAAGCGTTCTTGGATTATTCCAGTTCTTCCTTGGATCAGACCACTGGCGCAAGCCCATAAAGTGTGCTGCCTTTTTGACAAGCACGAGATCGGTTCATTCATCGCTTCCACGAAACGCAGTTCGAGAAACTGGCACTTTGGAGGCCAAAGGCTGGAGCGGGTGGGAGGAATTGAACACTCCATCTGCTGATTGGAAATCAGCCACTCTAGCATTGAGCTACACCCGCGAATAAATTCTGCCACTACGAAACCCAAGCGGCTCAAACAGTCACGCGCCGGAGGCCTGGTAGCCAAAGTCTCAACGAACCAACATTTTCCCTGATCTGTCGCCACTGCCACATTTCTGAATGCCGGCAAAGAACGCGGCTACTTGCTCGGAGACATACTCGATCATGTCATCGGTCATTTCTGGATAAATCGGCAGAGAAAGGATTCGCGATTGATTCGCATACGCAATCGGAAAGTCCGCAGGAGTATGCTTCAGATAAGTGTAGGCAGGATAAAATGGAAGCGCCTTGGGGTAGTTTAAAACTGTGGAAATACCGGCATCTCCCAGGTGCTTTTTCAGTTCATCGCGCTTGTTCGTGCGGATGACATACAAGTGATATACATGATCCCGATTTGCGCACACCTTTGGGGTTACGATGTCGCCAACTCCACTGAGAAGCTGATCATACTTGGAAGCGATCCGGCGGCGCGCTTCAGTCCACGCAGCCAAATGCGGCAATTTGACATTCAGAATTGCAGCCTGCAAACCATCAAGCCGGCTGTTGATTCCTTCCATAATGTGCTCACCTTTGCCTCCATGCCGACCATACGTTGCCATCCAATCCGCCAACACACCATCGTTCGTGACAGCACACCCCGCATCTCCGTAAGCACCAAGATTTTTGCCTGGATAGAAAGAAAACGTTGCCGCGCTACCGAATGTTCCGACCAGTTGCCCCTTGTATCGTGCCAGGTGAGCCTGTGCACAGTCCTCAATGACCCATAGGTGGTGCTTGCGCGCAAGCGACATGATCGGGTCCATGTCCGCAGGCTGACCGTAAAGGTGGACCGGGATAATACCGACAGTTCGTGGGGTAATTTTCGATTCGATCAACGAAGGATTGATGGTGAAGGATTCCGGATCCGTGTCGCAAAACACGACGCGCCCACCGGCCTGTGTAATCGTCTCTGTCGTCGAAATCCATGAATGCGCCGTGGTGATGACTTCGTCGCCCGGTTTGATGCCGAGGCCGCGCATGGCGATGTAGATGGCATCGGTGCCATTTGCGCAGGAGACACAATGTTTTACCCCCTGAACATCCGCCCAAGCCTTTTCAAACTGATCGACATGGGGGCCGCGAATATAAGCAGATTGAGCGATAACGCTGGCTAACGCAGAATCAATCTCCGACTTAATGGTTAAGTATTGGGCGTACAGGTCAACAAATGGAATTTTCATAAACAATCGTAGTTTGATCTGGAATTACAGACGGCGTTGAAGTCGCGCGGGATTCCCGACGTAAATGCCAGGCTCGACGATATCTTTGGTCACCACGGCGCCTGCTCCCACGACCACCCGATCGCATATGTTAACTGGCAGGATGGTGGCATTAGTCCCGATGCTCACCTGGTTGCCGATCTTGGTGTGCCGCCACAATTCGCGCTGGCCCTTGGCGGGGCCGCCGAAAGTGAATAGATCATTGATGAACATGGCTCCATGCGAAATGAAGCAATCGTCGCCAATGGTCACCAGTTCACAAATGAACGCATGCGATTGGATCCGGCAACGCTTGCCGATCACCACTCCGCGTTGCACCTCGACGAACGGACCGATGAACGTGTCGTCACCGATGCGGCAACCGTAGAGGTTCACTGGCTGCACGACGATGACCTTGTTACCAAAAGTAACATCAACGATTCCTGATTGTTTTACAGTTGGTTCTCCCATATTTGCTTTCACTCGTCTAGTGGCTCCCGTTATTGAGCCGCGCGCGTTCGAGAATTGAAACGACCGAACGGGCGTGATCAATACCCGTTAATGGCGTACGACCAATTTTAATGCAATCCATGAAGTGCTCTGCCTCAGCACGCAACGGCTCCGTGAACTTGACTTGGGGCAGTAGAATATCTCCGCTGCGATAGTTGAATTGCGCAGGTCGCGGATGGTCGAAATCCATGTTCTCACCGAGAACAGCCTTTTTGTCGATGCCTTTGTCGTAAATGGCGATTTTGTCGTCAGCCACATCATCGTAAACCACCATCTTGCGAGACCCGACAACAATCATTTTGCGGACCTTTTGGGGATCAAGCCAGCTGACGTGGATGTTGGCCATGATTTTGCGCGGGTAAACAATGTTGAGAAACACAACGTCATCCACTCCGTCCTGCATGTAGTCCATGCCTTGTCGCGATACAGACAACGGATTCGGATCTCCCAGCCAGTATTGGATGATGCTAATGTCATGTGGGGCAAAGTTCCACAACGCGTCAATGTCCGAACGGATGCGCCCGAGGTTAAGCCGCTGGCTGTAAACATACCGGACTTCGCCCAGATCCCCCCCTTCAATCAGTTTTTTGATATAGATGACTGCGGCGTTGTAAATAAACGTATGCCCCGCCATCACAATCAGTTTTCGCTCCTGCGCCAGGCGCCCCAGTTCATCGACCTCTGCAACCGTAGAGGCCAGCGGCTTTTCTACGAACACGTGTTTGCCAGCCAGCAGTGCTTCTTTGGCAAGTTGGAAATGCGTGGCTGCCGGCGTGGCGATTATGACGGCCTGAACCTCCGGATCTTCCAGGACAACTTTTGGGGATACCGTCGCTTTGGTCCTGGGAAAGTTTGTTTCAACAAAGCTGCGTCGTTCCGGACTTGAGTCCACAACGTATTTTACGCGGCAATTGGGCAACAAAGAAAAGTTGCGCAGCAGGTTGGGCCCCCAGTAACCGCAACCCAGCTGTGCCACGATCAGCATATCAGAATTCATAGTTCATGAACGGGCGAGAAACCAGCCAGCGGCATTCAAAATGCCGCTCTTTGGCCCTTAATCTCCCGCAGTAACAGCAAGCCCATTGCCAGTCTCGCCCTTTTCCGGGAAATGAGGAGGGGTAGTCGCACGGCACAACGTCGCAGTCGTAGTAATTGCTCACCATGAAATCTCATCATTTCGGCGAACCCGTTCTCTTGCACCCATCTTCACCCACTTACCAAGACCTGGCAACGTCATTCCTTGCGATCAAACGTCCGCGCTCTGTTTCAAGCTTACTTCAGTATATCCTTTCGAGGTGGATTCAAAGTCCCCATCCATGATGTTCCCCAGCGAAGGCTCATACACCCTGATCCGCAAACCAGGCAAATCGTCTGTGACCCCCACCGAGGCCCTTACACGCAAGGAGCCATTTTCGCATCGAACTGTTTCAAAAACGACGGAGCGACGTTTCCGAAACCAAGAAACAGCCTGCTTTGCAGTCGGAAACCAAGCACTTCTTCTCTTCAGTTCATTAATCAGCTCGATATAAAACCCATCCCACAACCTTTCAGGAGCCAGGCTACGATCGTGCCAGTTGACAGTCAATGTGCCTCCGAATCGTTCGGCATCATCAACGATCCCCCAAACAAGCTTTTTGGCGGCGGGCGGCGAAAGGTTTAGATAAGTAGGATAGAACAAAGCCGTATCCATGACGCTCAGAGGTAATTCCATCAGTGCCATCGTTTCCAAGTGCTTGAATGGTTGCATCGTTCCGGCGCGATACCCGACGGTTTCGTTGTAACCGAAAGTTGAATCATACAAGAATCCCGCTCGTTCGAGGGCTGCAGGCGAAGATTTGTCGAAGTAAAGCCAATGCATGCGAACCCCGAGCGAGGAGCCGCCAGCGAACCGCAAGATTTCATGCATCTCTTGTTTGCCCTTGGAACTATCGAGCCATGCGTCGATCCCGTGGGTTCCGATCTCGCAGCCCGCACCAAGGAGCTTCCTGATCTCGTCTGCGATATCGGAAGGCTCGTAGCGTGATGCACGCTTACCTGGCCCCAATCCATTTACGCGGCGTCCGGGGTTGTCCTTGCAGGGAATCAAGAAGAATGTTGATCCTAGGCCCTTTTCAATTTCCAAATACTGGTCAAAACCGTCCCAAAAGTCCTTCGCCAAGCCCAGATACACGAATGGCAACATCAAAGCAGCTGCCCAGTTAATCGAAAGTTGCTTCGCAGACATCCTGCCTCGCGCTACATGCACGCACGAGCCAATAACCGCACGGTATAAAAACCCAAGCATGGTGTGATCGCACTTGTGAAATCGAATGGCGGGATGATCAACGTCGTGGGTTAAACAGGCAATCAATCCATGTCCTTGGGGGATGGGCGGGATTTCCACCAAACGGATCGAACAACCAATCACGAGATCGCGCATCAAAGCGATATGCCTCTCAATCGTGGGAACTCCTGAGTTAACGGTGGGTTGACCGACCGTGAGCAAATGCATTACTTCCCCGAAAATGTCGAAGCCAATACGCACGCGGGTTTGAGTGTCTGACCGGGTCATGAAGGCCACCGGTTGCTGAGTGGATTCTTCAATTAATGACCGGAGTCCGGACTGGAAAGTAATGCAATTCCCGTAAATGGGCATTCTCTCGCCTTGGTACGAAAGTGTAATGTTCTCGCGTTGAGGACCGATTTGAACGTTGTTTTCAGAATCGAACGGGGTCTTTTTGCTCGAGTAAATCAACACCAGTTTGGATCTAAGCCCAGCACACTGCCCATTGGAAGAAATCAGCACGTCATATTGGCTGTCGCCGCGATAAAACTCCCAAGGGGTTTTGAAAAGTTCAAAGAATTCCCTAACAACCACTTCGTCTGCCGCATCTGCAATTACCCCAATCATCGCAAGCGCCTTTTGACTTTCGTGTTCTCAACATGTCCCGCTGCAAGTGTGTGCAGCCTAAACGGACGCGCAAACGACACACTGCGGAGTTCAAGGCCAAGGTGGTCACCCCCAAAAGGAGAACCTGGCAAGCGGTTCATAGCCCCTGTAATTTTTCCTTCTCCACCCAAGCTTGAACGCAGTCAGGACTCCGACCTATGTTGTTATGCTGGCTAACGAATGCCAACCTTGTCACACGTTGCTCCTCTTGGGAACATTCGGCTTCAAAAGTTCGCTGATAATCTTAACAAAGTCCTCCCTTTCTGTACTCCACTTGTGGTTCAGATAGATTTGCTGTCCGCGAATCACCGATTCCTTGATTTCACCAGGATGGAAGTAGACATGTTTAATCTTCCGGGCGAGATCATCGGCATCTCCAAGCTCGAAAAAAATTAACGATTGTTCGTCAAAATAATCCTGAATACCCTGTGCACGAGGAGCGAGCACTGGCTTTCCCTGCGTGAGGTACTCGAAAATGCGCGTCGGGGTGTTGATTTCAGTAAAGATGCTTCGCCGATTCGGAATCACACCCAAATCACATTCACCGATGGCTTCTACGATTTCCTCCAGGTCCTTTCCACCCACATAACGAACAGCATCTTGCATATCAGATTCTCGGACTGAATCCATAACTTCATCGAGAAACGGTGTCCGGTGCCCGTAAACTCGGAGTTCTATGGTGGGGATGGATTTCTTAACCGCCTTGACCGCGCGGACGGCGAGATCCAAACCGTGACGTTCGACCAAAGAGCCATGGTACATGATGACAAAAGGTTTGGTCGTGTCCCGGCGGGGCAATCCGTCCCGAGACACAAGCCGCGCCCCGAAAATCTTTTCATCGGGCGAGTTCATGATGACCTGAATCTTTTCTGCCAAACAACTGCGGGAGGCGAATAACTTCCTGCAAGCCTGATTGACGGTCAGGACCAAATCCGCAAAACCGGTGCTCCATTTCTCGATACGCTTCAACATTCCTACTGCGCGACTGTTTTCGCGCAGGTTGGAAATGGTCATCATCAGTTCCGGCATTGGATCATGCAGATCCAAGACGACCTTTGCTCCAAGTAACTTTGGAACCAGTGCGCTAAACACTAAAAAATCAGGCATGTTGTGCACGTGAACCAGATCGTAAGTTCGAGTCAACGAACGAAATGCAAGGAGCAGGAACGAGATCAACGTGAATGATGAATATTGGAAGAGGTACGCGAATTTGCCGCCACGACGACGCTTCATTGGAACGCGCAAGATGTCTACGCCGTTGAAGGTTTCGCGTGCTTCCTCGCCTTTACTCTGTCTAATACAGATTAGTTCGACGTTCATCCCTTCGTTCACAAGCGCCTCTGCTTCCCGGCGAGGTCGAGGATCGTCTGGATAATAAGAGAACACAACAATAGCTGCACGTTTGCCGCGGAGGCGGGACGAACTCATCGCGCTCGCATCCCGATGGAGTGAGTCACCACATTCTTGCACACCAGGCCACAAAGCTCCTTCGGAGGCGGCTATTCCAGACCGAAATGGGATCGGACTCCGCCTTGGTGAAAGCACGTTCATCACCCCCGGGGACTTTGGCCCGACGTCAGATCTCGTTGCGCTTCGAGTTGCCGAGTTCCCCATGACTAGGTATGAGCGCCACTTGTGAATTAATCCTGGATTCGAGTTCAAACGTTTGTCTTTGTTGTGGTTTTGCGCCTACCAAGTTACGTCAACTATGTTGAGCCTCAGCGGTGCTGAAAGCAGCCTGCACTTATCCACCTGAGAACCTCCAAGCGTTCTCTTCTGTTAACTGCAAAGTATTTACCGTGGCGGCAAGTCAGTGTCCTTGCTTTAGCCACTTTGGCACATGGGCCTGCTCTTTATTCAAGACAACACTCACATTTGCCTTCGATTCCGAAAGCATTGAGCTCGCTCGCTTGACTACATCGCGATCCGCTTTCTCGGATTCGACGACGAGTAAAACCATGTCCATGAACCGCGCCAACCGTGGCGTTACGCTGACCTGGCTGACTTGAGGCATGTCAAAAATAATGTAATCGAAATCGCTCGCGTGGAGCCGGCCCACCAAATTCTTGAAGCGTTTTGGCAAAACCCTAGGGAGATTGTCATTCGTGACCGGCTCAGTGGCGACGTACAGATTATCCTGAACGCGCGCATTGTCCCTCGTCTCAATCTCGATTGCATCCTCCAGCACCGCCAAGCGACCTTTGAAAAACTGATGTGTGTCGCCATTCTTGCCGTTCATATCCACTAACAGCACTTTCCCATCGCCGGTTTCAGAAAGAGAGGCCGCCAGGCCAGCTGCAACAGTTGAAACACCCGAGCCTTCAGCACAGCTCGTGATGGCCACCAGTTTGGGTTTGCGGGTCACGTTATTGATCTCAAAGTAAGTGATCAGTCGGTCGCGCAAGGCTTCAGAAAATGGCCGTAGTTCTTGTTTGGTGCCCCACGGAGCAAGTGCCGCCGCGTGCGGCACTGCTGCGCTGCTGGACGCGTCCGTAACCTCACCCTCGGATTCCTCGGATTCGCTGGCGTATTGTGCAAGGAGCGGGGTATTTCGCTCCGCCTTTGAGTCGCCAGGCTTTCCATTATTCAGCTTCATTCGCGGTATGGAGATGAACAAGGGCAGGCCGAGGCCGGCTTCAATATCTACGGGACGCTTAAGCGACCGATCAAGGTAGAATTCAATTAGAAACGCGAGACCGAAAGCTGCCCCGATGCTGCCGACCAACAGCATTGCCATTAACTTGTAGAGCTTTGAGGCAGCCGGCACCGCAGGCGATGGAGCTTGAATTTCGCCGATGTTCCATTGCTTTCCCGCGCTGATTGCCACGACGCGTGATTTCTCGAGGTGTTCGGTATCAATCTTGTATTGCTGCGCCTCCATGTCCCGCCTGCGTTCCAATTCCGCGATCTTGCCCTCGACGTTACTCAAGCGGGCTGCATCTCTTCTGGCCACTGCCAGTTGGTCAGTAAGGGCTTCGATACTTGATTCGAGCGCCGAAACGGTGGCCATTTCTGTGATAAGATCAGTCCGGATTTTTGACGTGGAGTCGGAAGCTGTGGACTTCGGTTCGGTCACCTTGACGGCAAGTAATCCCGGGTATTCGTCCTCAAGCTGTTTCTTGAGTTTTTCATTTGTTGTAATCTGCTCCTGCACTGATTTGACACGCGAGCTTTCGGGGGTGAAACCATCCTTGATCAACAACTCTTGCTGTTTCTCCAAGCTTTCCAACAACAGGCGAACCTTTCTGTATGAGGTGAGTTTTTCAAGCGGTACGGCAGCGCGGTTGGTCGCTATCACCGGGTTCGTGGCCACCACAGAACTCGCGTTGAGTAGCTGTTCCAACTTCTCGACCGTCGCTTTGTGCTTGGCCAGTTCGACCTTGGCGCCATCGACTTGCTGGCGGAGTTTTGATACGACTTCGGTGTAGTATTTTTTGCTATCCTCAAGCGTTGCAATAATACCTGCTTCCGCTCTCGCTTTTTTTAGTTCCTCCTCGGTATTCTCAAGGCGGCGCCGATAATCTTCCGTTTGTGATTTCAAGACTTCGTCGAAGTTACTGACGTCTCCATGCATCTCGCGGTGCTTGTGCTGGTAAGCCTGCAAAACTTGTTGGAGAACGGATTGAGCAATCTCGCCACTCGGATGCTGAAACACGATGCGAATAACGTTTCCTTGTTTCAGCACACTCGCTTCCAAATTCTTTTTTATTAAGAAGGCCGCCGCTGATGGATCGTTTCCGCCACCTGCCTTGGCCAGCACTTTTTCCGGTCCTATGTTGGTAGCGACTTGTCGAGCCAGATCAAGACTGGTCAAGATTTCCAATTCCGTGTTGAGTACCCTTTCCTCGGCAGCAACAGATTGGAAAGTGGCTTCGTTGGCTGTAGTAGGCAGTCCGGGGATTGTTCTTTCCAAAACGTATTTGATGAGCAATGAGGCTTCGGACCTGTAAGGGATTGGCTTTACGAACGGCAGCAGGGCGGTGGCCACGATCCCGGCAAGGGAAATGAGGATGATCTTCCACTTGTGCCGGAAGATAACGTACAGAATGTCTCCTACCGTCATGCTCCCCGAGGGGCGGTCGTCCTGTCGCTTGTCATTCACGTTAGTAACCTATAAGTCTGCCAAAGCCGGTTGGATCACAAAAGATCGCGACGCTCTCGCTCCTCGACTCTGCCGGTTGTTCTTCTGCATCTACAAACTTTCATACTCTCACGTTCATTTCTTTGGGCAAGTCTTTACTTTGGGCAATAGGAGGTGGCTCATCCAAAAATCCCATGTGCGCAAAGTCAGCCGGCAAATATCTGAAGAGTTTATGCCCTACGGAATGTTGCAAAGCTCGGTCGCGCCTGACCCCTTCGCGGAAGCCATCGGATAACTCTGGCCGGATTGCCTGCCACCACGGCGTCCGCCGGGACATTTTTGGTTACGACGCTGCCGGCACCTACGATCGCATTCTCGCCAATCGTGACCCCGCCGAGCAGAGTCGCGCCGGAACCGATCGAGGCGCAACGTTTCACCAGCGTTCGTATGCAGGTCCAATCAGCCTCCGTCTGAAGCCGACCTGTTTCGTCTGTGACTCGCGGGTAGAGGTCATTGATAAATGTCACGCTATGGCCAACAAACACTTCGTCCTCCAATGTGACGCCTTCACAAATAAAGGTATGGCTTGAAATCTTGCATCTACTTCCAATTTTGACTCCCTTTTGAATCTCGACGAACGTTCCAACTTTCACGTCGTCGCCAATTTCACAACCGTAGAGGTTGGTGAAATCATAGATTCGTACGTTTCTGCCCAACTTTACATCCGGAGCAATTCGCTGACAGGGTTGTGGTGATGGGTTCATATCGCAATCGAGACTTCATTGATTCATTATCAGTCTTTGATCGGCCTGGCGCGACCGCCGAGTTTTCCTCGCCCTTTCAGGCGTTGACGAGGTTGTCGCCGCTTTGAGCGTCACCTTGACTGCGAGACCTCCGTTTTGGTGGGCTTCGCCGTTTTGATGTGCCCCATCGCCGTTTTGGTGGGCCTCACCATTTTGATGAGCATTTGCGCTTGGTCGGTGGGGCAGGTCAACTGGCCCCCCGCCGCGTTTCAAGGATTCAGTGGATGCCTCCAAAATCTGAACAAGTTCCAAACCCTTTTTGCCGTTTGTCAGCGGAGTTGTCCCATGTCTGATGCAGTCCAGAAAATGTTGGCACTCAACCTTCAACGGCTCTTCTTGTTTCACATAAGGAGCATAGACATCTCCATAATGGTACGCGTAATGGAATTCGGCAAAAGTATCGTAGTGCGGCGGTCGTTCAACCCGTGCGTCGTAAATGCGTATTTTTTCGGTTTGAGCGATATCGTCATACACAATCATACGTCGGCTCCCTACTATCGTCATCTCTCTCACCTTCCTTGGGTCAAGCCAACTGCTATGAATGATAGCAGTTTGTTGCCTCCGAAAGCTGAGGCACATGGTTGTCACATCCTCAACACCAGGGGTGATGTGAGCACTGCCTCGACAGTTTATCGTAACGGGTTGTTCACCCATGATGTGTTGAATTATGGAAATGTCGTGCGGCGCCAGATCCCACGCTACGTTTATGTCTTTCTGGAACAGCCCCAAATTAAGCCGTCGGGCTGAGATGTATCGGATTTCTCCGATATCACCGGTGTCGACGATCTCCTTGATCTTTCTTACCGCGGGGGAATACAGAAACGTATGCCCGGTCATCAGCACCAGCCCATTTTTTTGCGCAATGTCGATCAACTCCTCACACTCATGGGATGATGAAGTTATCGGTTTTTCGATGAAAGTGTGCTTACCCGCCAGCAGACTGGCCTTTGCCATCGGGTAATGTGTCTTGACAGCTGTGGCTATAACCACTGCATCAAGACCGCTGCCGTTTAGCATGTGTTTGTAATCCGTCTCTCCTTGCACCTCAGGGTACAAGGATTTTAAATGGGCGAGTCTGGACCCGTTGAGGTCGCACATGATTTTTAGATTGCAGTCGGGAAGCGACCTGAAATTACGTATCAGATTTGGCCCCCAATATCCGCATCCTACGACTCCAACTTTGATTTGATTCTTCATTTTACAACTTGTGTTTCTACTGTTTGCTTCGTCGTTTTAGGCATCTCTCCCGTTTGGTTGGGTAATCGCCCTGAAAGTTGCTTCCCGAAGAGGTCGCTGACTGACGCCCCTTGTGGAATCACCGGTCGCGATTTGAACCGAACGGGAGGATAATTTTCTGCGCCTTCGCGTATCTAGCATCTGAGCAATCAACGCCGGAATGGTCCTAAGAATTATCTTGAGATCCAACCACAGTGTTTTGTTTCGAGCATACTCGATATCCAATTTGATCATCTCGACGAAAGTGGTTTTGTTCTTGCCGCTGACCTGCCATAAGCCAGTCAGTCCTGGCACTGTGTCGAATCGCTCTCTCTGCCAAGGGAGATAGTTTTCATACTCATAGGGTAAACAGGGCCTTGGACCGACCAGACTCATTTCACCTCGAAGGACATTAAAGATTTGAGGCAATTCGTCCAACCCAGACGAGCGAAGCAATACGCCAAACGGAATCAACCGTGGGTCACCCTGTGCGTCCATCTTCACCATGGGAGCATCTGAGTTCATCAACCGGTTCAAATGACCCTGGTGGACAGACGTGTCCGCACCGACAAACATGGTTCGAAACTTGAAGCACGTAAATCGTTTACCTAAATACCCGATGCGCTCCTGCTTGAATATGACTGGACCCCGGGAAAAAATCCGGATGATAAAGGCAACTAACATCATCAGGGGTACCAAGAGAAACATGGCCGACACAATCAACATGATATCAAGCGTCCGTTTCCAGCCCGGGCTCCTGGAGGTGACAGTGGAAGAAATCGTATTCACCCTACCTTCGTTGTGCGAGGAGTTCATTCGTGAGACAATAAAACGTTTCAGATATACGGACGTCACCGGAGTGACACACGGTTCAGACAGACGCCGAGTGGTTGAAATTGGTCTTGTGCGAACACGGAAATGCTTGTACCGAGGATTCGGAAACAGCAAAAGCTAGTTGGGCTTAACATTTTTTCCACTCGTCTTAAACTGCAAAGCTCCGCACTTGTAGGCTTGAGAAAACCTCTTCAACCCCACTTCTTTCCTCCGAAGCCAAAGCGGAGATTCAATTTTTTCCAACAATCTCACCAGAGATTGGCAACATCGCTTAATGCTGTGCTGCCAAAAACGGCACTCGAACCACCAAGCTATCGTGCCCCAGCGCCACTGAGTTCCGATGAACCTCTACAGCGGTGGAGCGGCCGAGAATTTCGAGCAAAACTTGGACACGTTGTTTAGCGGGCATCACACGCAACACGAAAGCACGCATTCCGACAAAGGCTCCGTCGGCAACAACTACCTCCGCCCCAGGTTGGAGCAGGTCGTCGACCGTAATCGGGTCTTCTGTCTCAAAACATTTTTGCAACTCCGCAAGGACCGGATCCGGCACCGTAGGTATTCTGTGCCCGAAGCGCACGAGATTGCTTACTCCGTTAGTGTGCCGGATCTTACTCAGCCACTCTTCAATTACGCATCGAACGAAGATGTAGCACGGAAAGAGCGGCTCAGTGACACGCACAATACCGCGACTAGTAATCCGTTCCACGCGAAGGCGGGGATGAAAAACCTCCAGCCCTAAATTCTGACGCATATTCGCGGCTGCAATGTGTTCGTGCTTTGGCTTTGTCCGAGCGCAGTACCAAGCTAGGTTGAGAGTGTTCATTTCAGAATCACAACGCTGGGCAGATTCCAGACCAAGTTCGGTGAATGGCACGCATTCCCAGCACATTCGGGCCTCCCAACTCGATTTCCAAAGAGGATGCGCGTTCTGGCGACTGAATGTGCCGACGTAACCTGTTATGGATTAGTAACACCCGTCTCGTTAATCGTGACGTGGAGTCCCAGTACAGGGCGCCGTGATCCTCTTTCAAGTGGAGACTACCTTGCGCTTTGTTCATGCCTAGTTTCACCTCCATGAATCTTTACACGACTTCAAAGACTTGTCTGTCGTGGCCCGCCCTCATTCTCATGTGGCGGCAACCGTGACAAAGAGTAATGCCTGCCGCTACGGAGTTGAGCACGGAGAACCAAGATCGGGGTGTCCCCGCAGTCCGAATGGACACGCGGAATGTTTGGAAAAATCCTCCTTTTAGGGACTTAGATTGCTCGCTTGTGTGGCGACGTGCCACCGGATGGCGTACTGAAGCAAATCAAGCGCGTCTTTCAGATTAAGTTTTTCTTTTATTCGCGCTCGATACGTTTCCACCGTACTCACATCTATGTGCAGCGTACTAGCAATTTGACGCGTGCTTCGGCCAGCACCGATAAGTTCGAAGACTTGCAGTTCACGATCCGTCAGACAGTCCAGCGGGAAGCCGCTGGCTGGACGGGATCGACTCGCGCCAGCAACAATTTTGGACGCTACTTGAGCTGCCGCCCTTTCACTCCAATAAATTTCACCATTCAAAATCTGACGGATCGCGACGAGAATTTTCGTGGCCGCCTCCTGCTTAGTAATATAGCCGCGGGCGCCGGCACGGATCGCGCGCTCGGCATGAATATCCTCATCGTGCATAGACAGCACTAGAATTTGCACCTTGGGATAACGATCACGGAGGTCCTTGATAAGCTCCATCCCGTCGGAATTCTTCAAAGTGAGGTCAATTACCGCCAAATGCGGTTTGGTGGCGGCGACCGCCGCCAATGCTTGATCACGATCCTCCGCCTCCCCGCAAACTACCAGATCCGGTTCCCGCTCGATGACTCCTTTCAGAGACAAACGAACCAGTGGATGATCATCAATAATGAGAATGCGAGTGCCGCCTTGATTATTGACCTGTGTACGTTTGGGAGATTTCATCTGGCTTACTAAATCATTATTAATCAAGGCTCTTTCTCTTCGCAGGTGATAACCAATTCTATCTGAGAGAATTAATGCAATCATTGTTCACAATTGCAAGGATTAATCTTTTTTGTTCGTCTCCGGTTGCTTGTCAAAGTACCTAGCTCTCTTGGCGGACCGCAGGATTCTCGCCTTAGTTTCTTGAGCAGTTGATCAAAAAGTAAACGGAGGCAAAACAACGATAATCGCTATTCGATCGTTGACGTGACGCGCGATGTCCAAGACACCAAACGCTGAGATTTTACGAGGGGCGATGCCCACTCAAGCATTCATAAATCCTCGTCCCGATGCAGTTTTACTGGCGATCAAGCTGCAAGCACGTGCCTCACCGAACGGAATCGCCGGATCGTTAGGGAATGAGCTTCGCATCCAAGTCACGGCGCCGCCCGTCGATGCAGCGGCGATGAAGCGACATTGCGACTCTGGTCATGCCAGAATGGCTTTCACAACTTCTCCGTGTACGTCGGTCAAACGGAAGTCGCGGCCAGCATGATGATAAGTAAGCTTCTCGTGGTCGAAGCCGAGGCAGTGCAGAATCGTCGCCTGGAGATCGTGAACGTGGACCGGGTTTTCGATAACATGAAAACCGAGGTTGTCGGTCGCGCCATAGGTGATGCCCGGCTTGATACCACCACCCGCCATCCAAATCGTGTAAGCCTGCGGATGATGATCGCGGCCCAGGCTGCGACCGAGCGCCGGGTTGGACTCGACCATCGGTGTGCGCCCGAACTCCCCGCCCCAGACGACCAGAGTGTCGTCAAGCAACCCCAGGCGTTTAAGGTCTGTGACAAGCGCAGCGCTGGCCTGGTCGGTCGCTTTCGTGTTGCTCTTCACGTTACCGGCCACGTCGCTGTGCGCGTCCCAGCCTTCGTGGTAAATGTTCACAAAGCGCACCCCACGTTCAATCATCCGCCGGGCCAGCAGGCAAGCGCGCGCGAAGGACGGTTTCTCCGGATCGCAACCGTAAAGTTCCAACGTTCCCTTGCTCTCGCTTTTCAAGTCCATCAGTTCGGGTGCAGAGGTCTGAAGTTGAAAAGCCATCTCGTACGCGGCAATGCGGGTCGTGATTTCCGGATCCCCGTCCGTGGCGAACCGACGTTGATTGAGTGCAGTGACGGTATCCAGCGTGTCACGTTGCAACTTCGCATCTACACCTGCCGGGCTGTTCACGTCGAGGATCGGTGGACCCTGATTGCGGAAACGCACACCGGTATAGACCGTTGGCAGAAACCCGCTCGACCAGAGCGCTGAACCGCCGCTCAGACCGCTGCCTGTGCTCATCACGACAAAGGCGGGCAAGTTTTGCGTCTCAGCGCCCAATCCATAAAGCGTCCAGGACCCGAGACTCGGTCGGCCGGGTTGTGAGAAACCGGTGTTGAAGAAAATCTGCGCGGGGGCGTGATTGAACTGGTCCGTGTGAACGGAACGGATCAGGCAGATGTCGTCCGCGATTCCAGCCAGGTGGGGCAACATTTCGGACAGTTCAGCACCCGATTTACCATGGTTGGCGAATTTGTAGCGCGGCCCGAGCACGGCAGCATCGGGTCGGATGAAAGCGTAACGCTGTCCACCTATGACGGACGGCGGCAACGGCTTGCCTTCGAGCTTCGCGAGTTCAGGCTTGTTATCGAACAACTCAAGCTGGCTCGGCGCGCCCGCCATGAAAAGGTGAATGACACGCTTCGCTTTACCAGGGAAATGCGGCTTGCGCGGCGCGAGGGGATTCGTTGCGGCTGTAACGGCGCCAAGAGCGCGCCCGGCGAGCGAATCAGTGAGCAATCCCGCCAGCGCAATTTTCCCCAGGCCCACCCCGCAGTCGCGCAGGAAGTGGCGGCGCGTAACAGCAAGACAATGTTGTTGCAGCAGATTCATAACTCAACCTTTCGTAATCGTTTCGTCCAAATTCAAAATGGCACGGGCCAGGACGGTCCACGCCGCCCGCTCCGTTGCGTCACCCGGTCCATCACCCGCAATGGCTTTGGCGTCGAGACCCTGTTCAGAGAAGCGTTGCTTCTGCGTCTCAAAGAATCTCGCAAGCACGGCGATTTCTTCCTGAGTCGGCGGGCGCGTTAGGCAGCGACGAAATGCGTCGCGGATTCGTGTTTCGACCGAGTGTGCACTCGACGCCAGTTGCCTGCCCATCGCTTGCGACACCTCGACGAAGAACACATCGTTCAATAGTGTCAACGCTTGCAGTGGCGTATTCGAAACGTCGCGTCGCGCCACGCACGATTCGCCGGTCGGTGCGTCGAAGGTGTTGAACATGGCGAACGGCGCCGTTCGTTTCACGAACGTATAGACGCTCCGGCGGTAACGGTCTCCGCCTTCACTGGTTGGCCAGCCCGGACTGCCGTACGCGACTTCGGTAACGCCCGCAGGTTGCGGTGGGTAAACACTTGGCCCGCCGAGCTTTTCCGATAACAGTCCGCTGGCGCGCAACGCCGCGTCCCGAATAATCTCCGCCTCCAGTCGCACGCGCGGCCCGCGCGCGAGCAGCCGATTTTCGGAATCCTTTGCGAGCAACTCCGGAGTCATACGCGAAGACTGCTGGTAGGTCGCGCTCATCACAATGAGTTTATGGAGCTTCTTCAAAGACCAGCCTTGTTTCATGAACTCCACGGCCAACCAGTCGAGTAGCTCTGGATGTGATGGGGCCTCGCCTTGGAACCCGAAATCTTCCGTCGTACGCGCCAACCCTCGGGCAAAGAACGCCTGCCATTGACGATTGACGGTGACGCGCGCGCTTAGTGGATTGTTTGTTGAAACCAGCCAACGCGCGAACCCGAGACGGTTGCGAGGCAGGTTGTCTGGAAACTGAGCCACGGCTGAAATCACACCGGGTTCAACCGGCTCCGTCGGTTGAAGGAACTCGCCGCGCTTGTGGATGAACGTTGGGCGCGGATTCTCCGGCGGGCGTTCGCGCATGACGAGTGTCGTCGGATGCACCGGCGGTTTGTGGAGTTGCTCGATCTCCTTGCGCGCGCTCGCAAGCTCCGGTGTGACGAGTAGAAATTGTTCGCGCAATATCTGCCGCTGAACGGAGGTGAGTTGAGCATCAGGAATCTGCAGAAGCAGCCCGACTTCTTCCGTCAAGTACCGCGCCTCTGCAACGCCTTGATGGGTCGTCACGGAAATCCGAAAGCGCCCCAGTGAACAGGCGTAATGCCGCCCGAACATCATCTTAAGTTCAAGTTTCCCCACCTGCGCGAGGGGTTCGGCGAGCAGGAAGACAGCCTCGTGTCGTTCGCCTTCGCGGCCGGCGGTGGACCAACCGGTCTGCGGATCGCCGTCCACTGCGAGCGACGCGCTGGCGCTGCTGCCAAAGTTATTCTTCGCGTAGCTTTCAGTGGCACTTGCAAACTTCACGGGCTGGCCGTCGGCCGAAAATTGAAACTCGCCCATGAAAAAATCGCCCTTCGGCCCCTCATAATACGCCATGCCGGGGCCATGCCGGGGTAACCGATCGTCAGGCAACGCTTCCAACCGCACTGCGGTGATGCCACGAAAGTCAGTACGAAATTTCAGCTCGTAGGTGTCACTCTTTGTAATGTCCCCACTGGCGAAGACGGAATCATCCGGTTGCACGGTCAGCAATGGCATGTTGGACTTCGCTTCGTACGGACGGAGTGGCGTCCACTGCACAGTGCGCGCCCGCTCGCGCTTAAGCCACTTGGCAAATTCTTCCTCCAGCGCCTCGCGCCGACGGACTTCCAGCGGACGGCGGTCAGGAACGGGAGCTCCAAAGCTAAGACGCGGCCGACCGATGGTGTGTTGTCCGCCATGCTGCTGATCAAGCTTCACGACGAAACGAGTGCCTCCGGTAAAATTAACTGGTTGCTCGAACGTGAATGTCGCGCTGTGCGGTGCGTTGGGCTTTTTACCACTGGCATCCACTCCCCAACCAGTGTCTGCCTTCCCATCAATCGCATCAGCCACCGGAAAGTCCTTCGATTCCATGTCAGCGAGGGCGGAGACCAGTTTCACGGGTCGCGCTTGCTCTGGCGAATTTTTTGGTGCCGCCGTAACAGTGATTTCCGTAAGCACGAATTTGCCGTCCTGCGCCCGGCCCGGTCCCTTCTTTGGCAGCGAGTCGTCGGTGAGTGTTTCGAGGCGAAGCATGTTGATGTCCGCGAGCTCAGTGTCGAGCACCAGAGTGTAGGTATCCTTCTCCGGGCTGCTGCTCGCCAAGAGCACCGAACCGTCATCCAGCAACTTCGGC
>CAZYYS010000005.1:32792-48386 GCA_964651015.1 uncultured Verrucomicrobiota bacterium | reverse complement strand
ATGATGTCGGCAAAATCCTCGTTCAACGAGGCGATGGCCGAAGGCGACGGCACGTGCTTGAGCCGGATGACATAAAGGTCTTTGACAAACCGGCTCGAGTGAAAGTTGCGGTAAAAACGCGTGATGATGTTCACCGCTTGATCCGGATCGTCCGTGATGCTGTAGAGGTGAAGATCATCCGGGGAGATGAGCTGGTTGCGCAACAGATGTTCGCGGATATTCCGGTCCCACGTTTTCCAGTAGGTGCCGCCGGAGCGTTCCATCAGCACCAGCGGCATCAATTGACTCTTGCCCGTCTGCATGAGCGTCAACGCCTCGTAACCTTCGTCCAAGGTCCCAAAGCCGCCGGGAAAGAGCGTGATGGCATCGGAGTGCCGGATGAAAATCAGCTTGCGGGTAAAAAAATATTTGAACGTGATCAGCTTTTCATCGTCGTGGATGACCGGGTTGGCGCTCTGTTCCCACGGCAGCCGGATGTTGACGCCGAAGCTTTTTTCCGGGCCCGCTCCCTCGTGTCCGGCCTGCATGATGCCAGGCCCGGCACCAGTGATGACCATGAACCCCGCCTCGGCGATTTTGCGTCCCAAATCGACCGCTTGCTGGTATTCGACCTTCGTGGGCAACGTTCGGGCGGAACCGAAAATGGCCACCTTGCGCACGCTGGCGTACGGCGCAAACAGCCTGAACGCGTAGCGCAATTCGCGGATGGCCGTCTGAATCACGCGCACGTCGCCCCGATCCTCCACATCGGTCAGGAGTTTCAGCGCATTTTCGATGATGTCCTCGACATGGTCAGGGTTGTGCCCGCCGCCTTTATCCGCGATGAGTTCCCGGATGCGACGCTTCAATTCCGGGTCTCCAGACGGCCTCTCCGATCTAATCATGGGCGGAGGGTAATGATTTGGTGAGCAAAATCAACTTCGCGCCAGCGTATTCACACACGACTGGCATCGGAGAGTTCGGAGCGCCTTACCACCACCTGAAATTGGGGTCTGGCGCCGGGGCGAAGTCCCAGGTTCGGTACTCCTTGGGGAACGCAAAGAACTCAACGTGGCCGTCGCCGAAAAGTATGTTGAAGCGCGTCTGCCCGCGAAAATTATGCCACGAACTGCCTTTGGAATACGTAGGTAACGTTGGGTCATGTCGGTTCCCATGCCAGTGCCAGTCTCCTTGAATGATCTTGGAACTGGGCCGCAGAGCGACCTCGCTGGATTTAATCGGCTTGCCGTTGGGCGTGTTCGGCGACAGCGAATCGCCGGCCACGTGCTTCACGCGCCAGGTGTCAATTGCCCATTGCACCAAGTAGCTGGTGCCATAGCCCGCATAACAGGTCGGAATCTTCTTAATCCGCAATTCGTCCACCAACGCGTCACCTTGATCGGCCGGGCAGTAATAGACTTCGGGCCACTGGAGAAAACGATTCAGCGGGCGATTGGTCCATCCGTACCTATCGCTGTCGTAGGCGGTGGCTTTGCCGAGGTTGCCGCCGACCGTGCTCCAACTGGGCGAGACTGGATAGTTTTCGTTGTTGTCATCCGCATAGAGGTGAAAAGCAATGCCGATCTGTTTTTCGTTGCTGACGCATTTGGTTTGTTGCGCCTTGGCCTTGGCGCGGGCCAGTGCCGGTAACAGCAAGGACGCCAGAATCGCAATAATGGCAATGACCACCAGCAGTTCAATCAGCGTAAAGCCGGGACGACGCTTGACTTGGGACATGGCAGAACCCTCGCGCAAAAGCGCGGTCAGATCAAGCATGGTCTTGGCAGAGATGAAATGGCCCCGCGAATGTGACCTTACTTACTGTGGCTCCGCGGCAGCCGCCTTCGTTTCCGTCGTGCTCTCCTTCCCGGTCTTGGGATCGACCCGGACGTTCAGGTTCTCGGCATCGTCAGTGTAGAAAAAGAAACCCTGCATCATTTCGTTGTGCGTTTGCGGACCGTTCCTCACTGCCACCTTGGGGTCGGGGTTGTAGGGATTGAAGGGCGAGTTGTCGAAGTGCGAGCTGCATTCGATTTTTGTTCCCTTGGGGAAATGTTGCGCGCCGCGTTCCCACACGTAACTCAATTGCCAGTCGAAGCTGTAATTCGGCAGGACGAGCAGCGTCTCCTTTCTTCCGTCCGGATAATGCGCGAAGAACGTGGTGTCCTTCCCGCGAAGATGCATGTGACTGAACAGGGCGATGCCCGTTGCGTCACACTCCAGTTCCTTCCGCGCCGTGACCGGATGAGCGGGCGCGCCCGGCGGGATTTCAAATTTGTAGTCGCCGATGATTTTGTATCGGACGCGTTTGCGGATGGGTTCCTTGGCGAAGCGCAGGCCAACGGAAATTTGATCTGTTTCCTCTTTACCTGTTGTGACGTAGTGAATCTGGTAAACGAGGGCCGCGCCTTTGGGGATCAACATCGCCAGGCCAGCGTCGAGATCGACGGGTATTCCACCCGGCACTTTGCCGGTGATGAAGTTCTGGTCTTCATCATAACCTTTGCCGGGTAGAGTCAAGGCGAGGTTGGCGTGATGCACCACTTTGGGATTGCTGGGCATGATTTGAATCCCCTGCACCCAGGTGTCGTGCGCGAAGACGTGTGGTAAAACCACGTAGCGATAATCGATGTAACCGGTCGCCGGCAACTGTTCCGGCTTCGCAGCAGTGATGATCAGGTCCGGTTCGCCGATCAACCATTTGCTGTCCGAAAACTTCGGCGGCTTGGGTGCCTGGGCGAGGTCGCCCGGCGCTGCGCCATTGCGCGCCCACTGAGTGATGATTTCCCGCTCCGCCGCCGTCAGGCTGCGTTGATTCATGAACTTTCCAAAACCGGGATGCGCAAACCACGGCGGCATGCGTTGTTCCTCGACCACCTCCGCAATGGCCTTCGCTTTGGCGGCCGCTTTCTCATACGAGGTCAGCACAAACGGCGCTTCCGTTCCCGGTCGATGACACTCGACGCAATGCTGGTTGAGCAGCGGCGCGATGTCCTTCGCGTAGGTGAGTGATTTGGCTGGCTTGCGAACTTCGGGAAACGTGATGGCGCAACCGTCAACCGTAGTCTCTTTCACCTTCACCTTGCGACCAGCCAGCACATCTTCGATGGCTTCCTTCAAGTCGTCCCGATCGACGGAAGGTTTCACTCCGCCAAGTCGATATTGATTGTCGATGCGGCCCCGATAGCGAATCTTGCGCTCCGCATCGAGCACCACGACTTCCGGCGTTCGCTTAACGCCCAAAGCGCGCGCGCATTCGCCATCCATGTCCTTCACGAAAGGAAACTGAACGTCGTGTCCAATGGCTTGGTAAGCGATTTCCTTGATCGAATCGTCGGCGCCAACATTGACGGCGATGAATTGAACGCCTTTGTCGCCGCATTGCGCGGCGAGTTCCTTGAGTCGCGGGAGATAGCGCTGCACCAACGGGCAACCGGTCGTCGTGAACACGATGACGAAAGCTTTGGGCTGGCCGAAGTCGTCAAGCGTGCGGGGCAGATAGCGAATATCCTTGAAGCTCAATTTCTCGACCTGCGCGCCGATCGGGACTTTTTTCTCCCGAGCTTCGACCGTCGCCGTCGTGATGGGCAAACTCATCAAGCAGGTCAGAGCGATCATGGTTTGAATTCGGGCCAACCCCTCACCCGCCCTTCGGACACCCTCTCCCCATTCGATGGTAAGACATTTCCCCGAAAGATATTTCGCGCGTTGAACCCCTGAACCGTAGCCGCCGACGTAAGGAGGCGGAAGGTGTTGTGCTCCACGAAGGTCCGCCTCGTTACCTCGGCGGCTACAAGAGGGAGGTTCATGGGCAGGGGAATGGGTGACGGGTGTTCCAGATGTTCTGCCGAGGTTCATAGGAGTTGGTATTACATGCTCCGACCGTGACCGGCAATCATAATACGGCTGCGATCAAATGTACGTGAGCAACTCCCGGTCGGTCAGATGCGGTACCGCGTTGAAGGTCACCAGCGAAAACCGTCCGCGAGAAAACAGAAATTCTGTGTAGGCAGCATTTCGGACCACCCAGCTCAACTCCAAGGTTTTCTCGTCGTCGATGCCCAGGGCGAATCCCATCGCCGCAGCCGTTGGTCCACCGGAGGTGAAAGCCACGACATTCTTTTTGCTGCCGGATGCCCCGGTTATTTTTGCAATCCCCTGATTCACACGCGCGCGGAACTCATGCCACGCTTCCAAGTCGGGCAGATTTAGTTCACGGCGCACCCACATCCGCGTCACTTTTTGAAAAAGCAGCAGGTAATCACGCTGCGCCGTGTCCGAATCCTTCCGCAGTTTCGCCTTCATTTCCCGGACGACCGGATCGCGTCGCATCAACTCGGGCAAAGTACGGCTGAGGACATCCTGTCCCGAGTGTTCATCCAATTCCGGCAGTTCAACCGGCTGTTGCCAGTTGAGTCCACGTTCGCGATAAACGGCGGCGACCGCATCGAGCGTTTGCCAGTGACGCCGACGCGGGCCGACGAAAACATGATCGAAGATCAGATTCAGTCCCGCCCAGTGAAGTCCCAACTGGCGGCATTGTTCCAGGCCGCGCGCCGAGAGTTGATCGTAATCATCCCCGTCAAACGAAGCCTGGCCGTGACGCACTAGGAACAGGAAGCTCATCGTTCGGCTTATTCGGCCACGATCCCGCCATCCATTACCAACGAATGCCCGGTGATGAACGACGCCGAATCCGAAAACAGGTAAATCACCGCCTGCGCAATTTCCTCGGCCGTTCCCAACCGCCGCAGCGGCACGCGGGAAATCAACTTGGCTTCGAGATCATGGGCTTGCTCCAGCATGCGAGTCACCATCGGCGTGCGCGTATAGGCGGGGCAGATGGCATTGACGCGGATACCGGCCTTCGCGTAGTCGATCGCCGCAGTCTTGGTCAGACCGATGACGCCGTGTTTGCTCGCCGTATAAGCCGCGTGTCCCGGAAAGCCGGTCACTCCGGCGACGGAAGACATGTTGACGATGACGCCGCTGCCTTGATTGACCATGACGGGAAGTTCAAACTTCAAACAAAGAAAAACTCCCGTCAGGTTGATGTTGATGACTTGATGCCAGACATCCTCCGGATAATCGGCGGTGCGCGCCCGGACGCCGTCAACACCTGCGTTATTGAGCGCAAAGTCGAGCCGCCCAAAAGTCCTGACGGTTTCCGCAACCATCGCCTCCACCTCGCCCGACTTCGTTACATCTGCTTTGATGAAAATGGCCTGACCACCGGATTGCTTGATCATTTGCACCGTGGCCTCTCCCTCGCTCACCATAACGTCGGACACGACAACTCTGGCACCTTCCCTGGTCAACGCAATTGCCGAAGCCCGGCCCAGACCAGAAGCACCACCGGTCACCAAAGCCACTTTGCCTGAAAATTGTTGCGTCATGATTTGCGATTCGACGGAGCGTATCGGAATGTTTTGCGAAGGCAAAGTCGGAATGATTCTGGAGTGCCTCGAACGCAATTTCACGCTGCGACTATCGTCCTGAAAGGACACGACTTGAATAGCCGTGGGGGAAACCCCACGGTTCGGAGTCGGAAGAGTCATTCGGCCCTGACAGGGCCGAACAATTCTGACAACAGAACCACAGGTTTCACCTGTGGCTATTCACCTTTGGCCTCTTCGAGGCAGGTTGGGTGGTGCTGGTGTCAATTGCGCACGATTTCAAGAAATGAGGTGTGGGGAGCACAGAAATCTTGCTCTCCTCGTAACGACACGCTCTTCGCCACGCTTCAACTGACTCAAGCCTCACTGCTGTTTCAGGCGATAGAACTGCTGGGGCTGGTCGAGGGCGGTGGTATCCAGAAATTGCAGCGGTATGGCTCCGTTCGTTTGAATCGAGGTCCAATGCTCCATGTCGGGTGATGATTCGAGGACAACTGTCCCCGACCCGCCGACGTTAAGAGCGTTGAGTTCGAAGCCATTGGTCGCCATGCCGAAGGACTCGAAATAAGCGCCGGACCTCAAGCGATAGATGACGGTAAACCCAGGGTCGTCGTATCCGCGACGATGGGTAGTTCCGTAGAAGTTTCCATCGTTGCCCAGAGTCAGTCCCGCCCAAGGATTCGCCCCGTTAGTTTTCGCAAACGAGAAGAGACTGGTCAACGTGCCATTGGTTGTCACTCCGAACACAGTCCCTGCATCGCTACTCCCGCCACTCTGGGTCGGTCCGTAGAAGTTCCCATCGCTGCCAAGGGTCAGCCCCGCCGCAGGACGCAGCCCGTTGGTGCCAGCAAATGAGACGAGTGTGGTCAACGTGCCATTGGTCGTCACCCGGAACACCGTTCCATAACCGCCGCTCCCGCCGCCAGAAGTCGTTCCGTAGAAGTTGCCATCGCTGACCTGCGTTAAGGCTGCCTCAGGATTCGCCCCATTGGTGCCGGCAAACGAGACGAGTGTGGTCAACGTGCCGTTGGTAGTCACCTTGAATACCGTGCCATAATTGTAAATCCCGCCTTCTCGGGTTGTCCCGAAGAAGTCGCCATCGCTGCCCTGCGTCAGCGCTGATGGATCGACTCCGTTGGCATAGAGGACAAACGGGGCGAGCGTCAAAGCTCCGTTGGTCGTCACGCGGAACACTGTCCCATAACCGCCGCTCCCGCCTGCAGAAGTCGTTCCGTAGAAGTTGCCATCGCCGTTCAGAGTTAGGGCGGAAGGATTGGATCCGTTGGTGTAATAGGTAAACAAAGCGAGCCGGGTGAACGTGCTGGCATTGATCGTCATCCGGAACACTGTTCCATAACCGTTGGCCCCGTCACTAGCAGTCGTTCCATACAAATTGCCATCGCCACCCAGGGTCAGCGTAGCGGCGGGATACGCCCCGATGAACTTGTTGAACGAAACAACTGTAGTCAATGTGCCATTGGTCGTCACTCGAAACACGGTTCCCCAACCGCTACTCCCGCCATAAACGGTCGTACCGTAGAAGTTGCTATCGCTGCCCACGGTCAGTCCCGCTCGCGGATTCGCCCCGTTGCCATTGGCAAACGAGACGAGTGTAGTCAACGTGCCATTGGTCGTCAATCGGAACACCGTGCCGTAGTTGCCGTTCCCGCCCTCGGAGGTTGTGCCGTAGAAGTCGCCATCGCTGCCCAGTGCCAAGGCTGCGTAAGGATACGCCCCGTTGGTGTTGGCAAATGAGACGAGTGTGGTCAACGTTCCATTGGTGGTCACCCTATACACCGTTCCATAATTGCCACTCCCGCCATAAGTGGTCGTGCCGTAGAAGTTGCCATCGCTACCCGGAGTCAGTTGTGCGTTAGGACTCGCGCCATTGGTGTTGGCAAATGAGACCAGTGTGGTCAACGTGCCATCGCTCGTCACCCTGAACACTGTTCCATAATAATTGCCACTCCCGCCATAAGTGGTCGTGCCGTAGAAGTTGCCGTCGCTGCCTACTGCCAGTCCCGCTCTAGGATACGCCCCGTTGGTGAAGGCAAACGAGACGAGCGTGGTCAAAGTGCCGTTGGTGGTCACCCGAAATACCGTTCCATAATCGCCGCTGTTCCCGCCATACGTGGTCGTACCGTAGTAGTTGCCATCGCTGCCGAAGGCCAGTGCCGAAGGGCCCGATCCACCAGTAGGGGCAAACTTGAAAAGCACTTCGGGTTGGAGCAACTGGGCGCGGGCGGCAATCGACAGGAGCAAGATGCCGACGCTGGCGGCTACAACCGGGCGCACATGTTTTGTATCCATAACAGTTCGCTTTGCAGCAGGCTGGACCTTTCGCTAATTATATGTTCCCGCATCATCGACAGATTGAACGAGCAGTTGTTAGATTCGAGTAAGAGTAGCAGACTCGGCAGGCGAAGTCTAATTAGTCCCTTTTTCAAGCCGGTCGCCCGGTGTGGAATAGCATTCATGCGCTGGCACTGCTGCTAAGTGTGGTTGCGGCGGGTCAAGCTTTGAGTCTGCTGGGAAAACCGATGCGTGATTGAATCTCTTTCTTGTCGCCTGCGAACTTTGAACTTTGAACTCTGAGCGTCACGCTTCATATTTCAAGACATGGCGCACGCTGACTTTGTCCATCTCCACTTGCACACCGAGTATTCGCTGCTCGATGGCGCCTGCCGGCTCGATCGGTTGATGAACAAGGCGCATGACTTGAAATTTCCCGCGCTCGCCATCACGGATCACGGCGTCCTTTACGGTGCGATTGATTTTTACAAGGCCGCCCGCGAGAAAGGAATCAAACCCATAATCGGTTGCGAAGTGTATGTCGCGCCAGGTAGCCGCCTGGAAAAGAAGACCGGCAGCGGCACTCGCGACGTTTACAACCACCTCTTGCTCCTGGCCCGGGACGAAACCGGTTACCAGAACCTGATCAAGCTTGGCACCGCGGCGCATCTGGAGGGTTATTACTACAAACCACGCATCGACAAGGAAATCCTGGCGGCCAACAAGGAAGGGTTGATCGTGCTCTCCGGTTGTCTCGCCAGCGAAATCCCCGATCTCATCCAGAAGGATCAACTCGATAAGGCGCGAGAAACCATCGACTGGTTCAAACAGATTTTCGGCCCGGACAATTTCTATCTAGAACTCCAAAATCACGGCATCGCGGAGCAAACCAAGGTCAACCGTCACCTCATTCATTGGGCGAAGGAATTCGGTTTGAAATGTGTTGCGACCAACGACGTTCATTACGTGGAAAAGAGTCACTCCCATGCACATGACTGTCTGGTGTGCATTGGCACGCAATCCATGTTGAGTGATCCGAAGCGAATGAGCGCCGGCTATCCTCAAGAGCAGTTTTATGTGCGTTCCGCCGAAGAGATGAAAGCGCGCTTCGTTGAAATACCAGAGGCGGTGGCGCACACTTTGGAGGTTGCCGAGAAATGCAACCTCGAGATCGAATTCAACAAGCTGCATTTCCCCGTGTTTCATCCGCCGGAACATTTTACTCGCGAAGGGTACCTGCGGCACCTGTTGGCCGAAGGGCTTCGAGTCCGCTACGGCGTTCACGCCCGCGCCGAGGGTCATGAGTTCATAGTTGAACAAGTCGATGACCCGCGGCGGCTGCCAACTTACTCCGCAAACGCGCCCCTCGCCCCGTCCCTCTCCCCATCGGATGGGGAGAGGGTGACCGTCGGGTCGGGTGAGGGGAGTTTGACTGATCCCGCCGTTGCTGCCGCTGTCCAAGCCATCACCGACCGGTTACAACTGGAGCTGGGTGTCATCGAAAAGACCGGCTTCACCAGCTACTTTCTGATCGTGGGCGATTTCGTCCGCTATGGTCACAGCAAGGGAATTTCCTGTGTGGCGCGCGGCTCGGCGGCTGGTTCGATCGTCGCGTATCTGCTCGAAATCTCGAACGTCGATCCGATTCGCTACGGATTGCTGTTCGAACGATTCCTCAACCCTGAACGTGTCAACCCGCCGGACATCGACATCGACTTCGCCGATGATCGCCGCGCTGACGTCATCGAATACGTGCGGCAAAAGTATGGCCGCGATTCCGTTGCTCAAATCATCACCTTCGGCACCATGGGCGCAAAATCGGTGGTGCGCGACGTGGGCCGCGTGATGGGCCTGAGCTATGGAGAGTGCGATCGTCTCGCCAAAATGATTCCGTTCGATCTGAAGATGACGCTGGAAAAAGCGCTCAAGCAATCCCCGGAACTGAAGCAGGCCTACGAGACCGAAGAAACCACACGCGAACTCATTGACACGGCATTCATCCTCGAAGACCTGACGCGCAACGCGTCCGTCCATGCCGCAGGCGTGGTCATTGGCGACCAGCCGCTGGTCAATCTTCTGCCGCTCAAACAGGACGAGGACGGCACTATTGTCACGCAATACGCCATGGGCCCGGTCGGCGACCTCGGCCTCCTGAAAATGGATTTCCTCGGGTTGAAAACTTTGACGGTGATTCGCAACACCTGCGAGATGGTCAAGGCTACCAAAGGAATTGACGTGCCGATTGAAAATCTTCCACTCGACGATGCCAAAACCTACGACCTCCTGAACAAGGCGAATACCCTCGGCATCTTCCAACTGGAATCCGGCGGTATGCGCGATTTGTGCCGCAAATTTCAAATCAGTTCCGTGGAACACATCACCGCGTTGATCGCGCTGTATCGTCCCGGGCCGATGGAACTCATCCCGGAATTCATCAAGCGACGACACGGTGAGGTCAAGATCGAGTACGAACATCCGCTCCTCGAACCCATCGCCAAGGAAACCTACGGCATTCTGATTTATCAGGAACAGGTGATGCAGGCGGCGCAATTACTCGCCGGCTACTCGCTCGGCAGCGCGGACGTGTTGCGTCGCGCGATGGGCAAAAAGAAGGTCGAGGAGATGCAGAAGCAGCGCGACGCCTTCGTCAAAGGTTGCCACGAGAAGAATAACATTCCGAAGGCGAAGGCGAATCAGATTTTCGACTTGCTGGAAAAATTCGCAGGCTATGGCTTCAACAAATCGCACGCCGCCGCCTACGCCATCGTCGCCTATCAAACGGCCTACCTGAAAGCGAACTACCCCGTGGAGTTTCTTTGCGCCATGTTGACGAACGACATGGGCGATACGGCGAAGCTCAGTCAATACATCAACGAAGCGCGCACGCTGGGCATCGAAGTGTTGGCGCCGGACGTGAACGAAAGCCAGGTGGCCTTTGCGCCGGCGCGCGAGGGAACGGTCATTCGCTTTGGTCTGGCCGCCATCAAGGGCGTTGGTGAGATCGCTGTTGAGAGCATTCTCAAAGCGCGGAGCGAAGGCGGCAGGTTCAACTCGCTGGCCGATCTGTGCGAGCGGGTCGATACCCGCACCGTCAACCGCAAGGCGCTTGAAGCGCTGATCAAGTCCGGTGCCTGCGACGGCTTCAACGAAACCCGTGCAACACTGATGGCACAAATTGACCGCACACTGGCCCGGGCGGCGAGTGTTGCGCATGATCGGGCGCGCGGACAGTCTTCCCTGTTCGGCGCATTGGAGGAGCGAGCGACTTCGATGCCGGAATCCATCAGCAAACTACCGGAATGGCCACAGAGCGAATTGCTCGCCCACGAAAAAGAATTGCTGGGATTCTACGTCACCGGGCATCCACTGACACCCCATGTCCCCGTCTTGGAAAAATACACACTTAGCAACACGGCCTCCTTGGCGTCGCTGGCGAACCGTTCGCTGACGCGCATTGGTGGCCTGATCGCCGCCGTGCAAAATGGAGTTTCCAAAAAGAACAACAAACCGTATGCGATGGTGACGCTGGAGGATTTGGCTGGTTCCGTGCAGGTGCTCTGCATGAACGAGAACTACGACAAGTACCGCGAACTGCTCGTGCCGAACAAAGCCATCCTGGTCGTTGGCGAAGTGAACAACGGCGAGGACAAGCCAAAGATTTTTCCGCAGGAGATCATGCCGTTGGAAGACGCGCCCAGAAAGTACACCCGCCAGGTGCATCTGCGATTGCACACGGCCCATCTAACGCCGCAACATCTCGAATCGGTTTCCGAACTGGTGGCGGCGTATCCCGGCAGGTGCCCGCTGTTCCTTTGCCTGATGCGGCCCGGCGGCGAAATCATCTTCATCGAAACGCACGAAAAGTTTTGTGTAAGTCCCTCGGCCCAATTCCAGCGGGCAGCGGATGAGCGTTTCGGCGAGGAGACGTACTACGCCAAGGTGGACACTTCATTACCGGAACGCACCCAGCGCCGATGGGAGCGCAAAAACGGGGCCGCCGGCGGGGAAGAATAGCCTCGGTTTGTGAAGGGCAGGCGTTAGTCACTTTTGTGACGAGCCGCGTTTTGACACGCCGCCGGCCAAAGAGTACAAAATACTTCAACATGCTGACACCGTTGCGCCATCTCCCAGTCCTCGGTTGCCTGCTCGCGTTGCCCGCGTTGGGCGAGGAAGCGAGTGACCGCGCACGCACGGAGCACCTGCGCAACTGGCCACAGTGGCGCGGGCCGTTGGCCAACGGCGTGGCGCCGCACGCCAATCCGCCGGTTTACTGGAGCGAGACCAACAACATCCGCTGGAAATTTCCCTTGCCCGGCAAAGGCCATTCCTCGCCCATCGTCTTCGGCGATTCGGTTTTCCTCACGGCTGCCATGCCGGTCGGCGAGGCGCAAAAGCCCGTCTATGACGATGCCCCCGGGGTTCACGACAGCGTGCCGGTCACTCATCGCCATCAATTTGTCGTCCTCGCCGTCAGCCGCCGGGACGGAAAGGTTTTGTGGAAGAAAGTCCTGCGCGAAGAATGGCCACACGAAGGCGGACACACCACCGGCAGCCTCGCTTCCAACTCGCCCGTCACCGACGGCGAACGGCTTTATGTCTTTTTCGGTTCGCGCGGTCTCTATTGCCTCGACTTGAAGGGTGAATTGAAATGGTCGAAGGACCTCGGCCGGATGCAGACCCTCCACGCCCACGGCGAAGGCAGCTCCCCTGTGCTCCACGGCGACACGCTCATCGTCTGTTGGGATCATGAGGGCGAATCCTTCCTCTACGCCTTTGACAAACTCACCGGCCAGCAACGTTGGAGGGTTGCGCGCGACGAAAAGACTTCCTGGTCCACGCCCCTGATCGTCGAACATGAAGGCAAGCCGCAAGTCATCGTGAGCGCGACGAAGCGCGTGCGTGGTTACGACCTGGCCACCGGCGCACAACTTTGGGAATGCGCCGGCCTCACGGACAACGTCGTCTCCTCCCCAGTTTTCTACCAAGGAATCGTCATCGCGGGAAACAGTTACTATCAGCAGGCGATGCTGGCCATTCGACTGGCCGGAGCGAAAGGTGACATCACCGGCACCGACCACGTCGCGTGGAAACTCAACCGCCTTACGCCCTACGTTTCCTCACCGATTCTCTACGACAACACGCTCTATTTTCTGCGTCACAATCAGAACATCATCTCGCGACTCCAACCCACGACCGGCAAACCTCGTGGTGAACCAGTTCGGCTCGACGGCATCAATGACTTCATCTTCGCCTCACCCGTCGGCGCCGCGGGTCGCATTTACATTACCGGTCGTGACGGCGCGACAGTCGTCCTGCGTCACGATCGCGAAAATGCGGCGTTAGCAGTCAATCGCCTCGACGACTCATTCAGCGCTTCCCCTGCCCTCGTGGATCGCGAACTCTACCTGCGCGGCGAACGCTTTCTTTACTGCATCGCAGAACCGGAGCGCCGACCAGGACAAAGCACCGCGGCGGGCCCAGTCCCCATTAACGGAAACAGATAAACCGCACTCTTGTCCAAATGGCTACCATCGATCCCCAATCACCGCACCGGCTGCGTCGCCGAACATTTCTGGCGCGCATGCTTGCCGCAGCCGCGCTCGCTGCTGCCGTGCCCGGTTGTCAGACACGCCCAAGCGCGTCCAAGTCAAACCGGTTTGCCACCAAGGGCGTTGTTTTGATCCCCAGCGACCTCTCGCTGGCCGACTGGCCCAAGCGGGCAACGGATGCCGGCCTTAATACAATCGCGTTGCACCACAGTTCATCGCCCCAGGTTGTGGTGCGATTCATCCAGTCTGAGCCGGGGCAAAAATTTTTGGAGCAATGCGAACGACTCGACTTGGAGGTCGAATACGAACTTCACGCCATCAAGGAACTGCTGCCACGCGAGTTGTTCGCCCAAGACCGGTCACTGTTCCGCATGGATGAACGTGGTCAGCGAACCTCGGACGCGAACTGCTGTGTCCATTCGTCGCGCGCGCTTGAGATCATCGGCGAAAGAGCCGTCGCGCTCTCGCAGGTGCTGCGGCCAACGACGGGACGTTACTTTCTGTGGGGTGATGACGGGCGTCCCTGGTGTCGCTGCACAAAATGCCGCGTGCTGTCCGATCCCGACCAGGCATTGGTGCTCGAAAACCATCTATGGAAAACACTCCGCCGAGCCGATCGGCGCGCCACGCTTGCCCACCTCTCTTATGCCAAAACTCTAACCGCGCCGACTCAAGTGAAACCAGAGCGGGGAGTTTTTCTCGAATACGCTCCCATCAAGCGCCGTTACGATATTCCGTACTCGCAACAGAACAAGCCGGGTGATCCAGACAACCTTGCGAGCCTCGATGCCAACTTGAAGGTTTTTCCACGCCACACCGCCCAAGTCCTCGAATACTGGCTCGACGTCTCGCGATTCTCGCATTGGAACCGGCCCGCCGTGAAGCTGCCTTGGAATCGTGCGGTGTTTCTCGCCGACCTCGACACGTATGCCGCTCGCGGCATTCGCAATGTGACGAGTTTCGCCGTCTGGATTGACTCGGACTACACGAAGCACGATCCCGAGTTGAGCTTTATCGCAGAGTACGGTGCTGGTCTCACAGGACAAAAAGAGGTACGATAAAAATTTGATGGAGAAACTTGAAACTTCCTCGGAAAGGCCAGCCACGAGTCTTAGGGCGGAGATGTTTGTTTGAGTGGCGTAATTTGTCCTGCCAGACAAACGCAGTCGGGAAACTTGTCAATGAGCAAAAGATCGAGATTGCGATCTCCCGTTGTCTGTTGTAAGCAGTAAGCATGTTCCATTACCCGGAAAAATATTGTCCGATGTCCCCGCAAACTTCACCCGGCAAGAAGGCGTTTACACTGATTGAACTCCTCGTGGTCATCGCCATCATAGCGATTCTGGCCGGGTTGTTGTTGCCGGCACTGGGGAAGGCGAAGCAGAAAAGTCAGGGGATTTTTTGCATGAACAATCTGAAGCAACTGGGGTTGGCCTTGATCCTTTATGCGGACGATTATCGGAACGGTCTGCCTCCCAACAACCAGGGCGGTACCGGAGGTTGGGTGGATGGCTCGTTGAATTTCGAACAAGACCGGCAGGACAACACGAATACCTTATATTTGATAAATTCGAAGTTTGGTCCCTACACCCGCAACGTCGGCATCTACAAATGTCCGGCAGACAAGTACGACTGCCTCATTCGACGAGTGCCTCACGCGCGAGTACGCAGTGTCTCCATGAATGCCTTCATAGAAGGGGGAGCCTACAGCCCTCGGGATCCGTCGGCGGGAGCGACCTGGTTTCCGACTTATTGCAAATATGATAAGATGACCGACATCACCAAACCACCGCCGGCCAAGCTCTGGGTTTTTGCTGATGAACACCCCGACAGCATCAACGACGGCTGGATGATCAACGATCCCAGCAATCCCAACTCCGGTTGGACCGACCTGGCTGCCAGCTACCATGCGGGCGCCGGCGGATTCAGCTTTGCCGACGGCCATGCCGAGATCAAACGCTGGCAGGATCCCGGCACAAGAGAGCCCGTCAAAAAAGTGTCTCGTAACGGCTTTGGCACCGCGCCGAGAGATCGAGCATGGATTAACGAACGATCTACGGCGCTAAAGTGAAATGGATATCCCGCTGAAATGGTCAATCTTGTTCGAGTGTTCGTATGGCAAGATCGCACATGTCACTGACAATCCTTCCGCCGAGGTTCATTTCCGCGAGATGAAGGAAGCCGTGGCAAAACCTGCCGAGAAGTAATCCAGCGCCACGTCTTCCTGCGCCGGCCGAGTCGCTCGTTGCCGGGACGCAATATCAGCGCACCGTTCCATTTTTTTGATAACCGAGCCTGAATGCTCGCGGGCTTTGCCCGGTGCGTTTTTTGAATTGAGTGGAAAAATGGAACTGATCGTCGTAGCCGACTTCACTGCC
>CAZYYS010000005.1:0-32692 GCA_964651015.1 uncultured Verrucomicrobiota bacterium | reverse complement strand
AGGGCGGATAATTCGCTTGCGAACCCTTGGGGTTTTTCGCGCATGAGCCGATAACACCGCCGGAACAGGTCCATGATCCGTGTTCGCCGGTCGAAAGTGACGCGATCAACGGCGGTCAATCCTGTCGCCTGCATGAGCGCTTCCAAACCGATCCCTTCGACACGAATTGTCCGTTTATGAAGGAATCCCTCCTCACCGGTTTCGAGTGTCCGGCCCTTTCCCGCATGTGCGATAAACAACTCGCCTGGTTTGAGCGTGCCTCGTCTGCCTTGCTGCTGGTAGCGTGCGCTGCCTTTAGTGATCAGGTTGAATGAAAGCGCCTGGCGCTTGTCCCACTCGAAGCGATCACCCGGACCCCAGCGTGACACCAGTGCCACCGTCACCCGGATTAGCGGCAGGGCCGGGGCATACTCATGAGACTGTGTGTAAACCTGCTCACGGTATTTTTGGACTCGCTTGTTCATCGATGGCCATTTTTTAAATGATTTTGTCCTTTCGTTCTATGTCAAAATGCCGGGCAGTCCGTCACCATCACAACGAATCATTAGCAACCAAACCACCAAATTATACATCTTATGCAAAAACGATGCTTCATACTGACCATCGTAGTGACGGTTCTCGCCAGCCTTATGCTCTCTTCAGTCGGGCACGGCGGGAACATCCTCTTGATTCGGCAGGGCGGCAGTTTGGATCCAAATGATCTGACGATCTTTCCGGAAGGAAACACGGAGCGACACGGGGTTTTTACTGCGCAAGAACAGATTGGATACACCAATGTGGACGACACGTTTGTCGTTGCTTTGACTAACGCCGGACATCGCGTCACGACATTTTGGATCAATAACGCCAACATTAGCGATGCCGATTTGCTGTCGATCAATACCAACGATGCATGCCTCATCAGCTACAGTTGCAATAGCGGCCCTTTCAATATGACCGATGGCAACGCCAACACCACTGCCCCTGTTAACTCAACTAACACGGGGCACAAGTGGAATACGCTCATCACCGCTCCAATCATTTTGATCAAAGGCAACCTGGCCCGGCCGGGAGCTCGTCGCTTGGGCTGGTTTACCGGTTATAGCTCAAATGATTGGTTCACGGCGCCTGTGAATACGCAGCCTAACCCCAGTGACTTTGATACGGCCAACAATCTCAGCACGACTGCGAGCGGCAAATTGACATTCGTGGAACAGAATAACCCGCTGTTTGCGGGAATCGCCTACACCAACAACGGACCTGACCGTGTGATGTCGAATTATTTCTCGGTGGACATCGCCGAAAACCTGTCGAACCCGGAACTGGTGAATTACTTTATACCGGGAATTCCTTTCCCGTTGAATAACCGCGGCAACTCTTGCCCGATTCAGAAGGTCGTCGTGGATGGTGTGGATCAGAACTACACCAATGATCTGTCGCCAGGTGGCAAAATACTGGCAACCATGGAGTACAACCCCCGCAACCCGGGTATTGACCAGCCTGGGCCAACGGAAGTTTACACCAACTGGATTGTCACCGGCGTTGCAATTGCCGAGTGGCCCGCTGGTTCGCTTGTGTTCCGAAACTGTGGTGACGGCACCACCAACGTAAATCCATTTTGTGACACGTTGGCTGGTTACCGCATGTTTTTCAGCGCTGGAACCCGTGATCCGAATGGCACGGTCAGGGCTGACGGCTACATGGCGGGCGGTTACAACCTTACCGCCGACGGCACCAAGATTTTCAGGAGGGCCGTTGATCGCGCAATTCTGAAGGGCTCCAATCCAGTACTGTCCGTCGTGCCCAGTGGATCAAGCGCCACCATTAGCTGGAATCCGGCTATCAAGACTTGGAAACTCCAATCCTCCTCCAACTTGACAGTTTGGGCGGACGTGACCAGCGGTGTGGTCAACAACAGCTATACCGTTCCGGTCGGGGCCCCCGGGGCTCAATTCTTCCGCCTGGCAGTGAATTGAGTGCCTTGGCGTTTCATCAGCTTTCATAAACCGCCGGCTTGCCTGTTACGCGCTGGCAAGCCAGCAATTGGTTTCTGTTCCTACCCGTTGGCGAAGACAGCCCTTGACCTAAACGTCAAGAGTCGCATATTGAGATCAAGCTGCCTTGTGAGTCGAACCAGCGCCATCATGACTTCAGAAACCGATTCAACTTCCAATCCGTTCGGGGTCCGCGCTTTCACGTTGATTGAGCTTCTGGTAGTCATTGCCATCGTTGCGATTCTGGCAGGCATGCTGTTACCCGCGCTCGCCAACGCCAAAGCTAAGGCCCAGGAGATACATTGTCTGAGCAACCTCAAGCAACTCGGCTTGGGGTTCATGCTCTACAGTGGCGATTACAATGACATAATGCCCAACTGGGCGTCGGGTAGTGCAGGTTGGCGTCAAGAAGATTGGATCTATTTCCGCGGAGACACCAATCACCCGATTTCTGACAGCCCGATTGTCAAGGTTTTGGGAATGAAAGACCCCACTCCGCTCTTCCGATGTCCTAGGGACCGCGACCGGCTAGGAAGGTCGCCCTACCCGGCCAGCTATTCGTGTAATAACTATCTTGTCCAAGGTGGGATGTCCTCCGCATGGGACATGTATCTTCTAAAAGAAACTTTCTTTCCCTACAAACTCACCAGAACACGCAACCCCGCTGGCAAGGTGATGCTGGTTGAAGAACCCTCAAGCAGCGACGAATCACCGCCAACCATTTCGGTGCTGATCAACGACGGGCGCTTTTTGGCGTTAGGAGACACGTTGACCCGCCGGCACAACAGTAAAGGACATGTGAATTTTGGGGATGGCCACGCCCAGAAAGTGGACCATAAATTCGTGGGAACTGAACGAAACGTAAACCCTGGCTATTGAACGTGAACATTCTCATTGCCGCAAAAGGCGCAAGCCGACGACTTCGAAGAGAAGACGGAGGAATTGGAATTCAGCCACAGGCTCGCCGAGGTTTCACGCTAATCGAACTGCTCGTCGTGATCGCCATCATTGCGATCCTTGCCGGATTGCTTTTGCCGACCCTGGGGCGCGCCAAGGAAGGCGGTCGTCGGTCTCATTGTATCAGCAACCTTCGCCAGGTCGGCCTCGGCATCCAGATGTATCGCGATGATAACCGCGATCGTCCGCCGCTTTATCTGGCAAATCCGAGGCAGTACACCTTCGGTTACCCGGGCGGCAACACGGAGTATTTGGAGCAAAAGAGTTATCTGGGGAGCACCAACTCGCTTGTCTGTTTGTCCGATCGCACCAAGGGCAATATCCCGATTGATCTCGGTTGGGAGTATTTCGGCGGGCAGGATGGCGGCAAGGCGACCAATTCGTTCACCACGAGCTATGCCTACCACATGGGGCCTTGGCAACAAACGACGGATGACGGCAAGCGGTTCCTCGCAGACGGGATAAGCAAATGGAAGTCGCGGTTCATCGTGGCAGCCTGCCCCTGGCATCGGCATTTGTTCAGTGGCTGGACCAGCACCGGAGTTAATTTCGGCAAGTCCACCAACGTCAAAGACCTCGCGCTGCGTTACGACGGCAGCGTGGACAGCTTCAGGTGGCCTTCCCAAAACTGGGACCCCGAACCTTACATAAAGTTCCGCTAACATTTCCTCGAAACAGAGGGTGGTTAGTTTCCGGATGAGACTTTGTTAGGCTTGTGGTTCGCTTCAAAGCCCCTGTTCAAAGAACAGAGTATGGCAGCAACACGTTTCCGCAGTTCGGGAATCACTTGTCGCTCAAACCAAGGATGCGTTTTGAACCAGCGTTGATTGCGTGGGCTGGGATGGGGCAGCGGAAAAAAGTCAGGCAAGAATTCGCGCCTTGCCGCAACCGTTTCCGCCAATGAAGTTTTTACCCTTGGCCCCAGATAGTAGGCCTGCGCATAACTGCCAATGAGCAGTGTAAACTCGAGATGCGGCAACGCGGCGCGCAGCGGCGGATGCCAGAGCGGCGCGCATTCGGGCCGCGGCGGCAAATCACCATGTTCGCCGGTGCCCGGATAACAAAAGCCGGCCGGTATGATGGCGATTTTTGCTTCGTCGTAAAACTCCTCTCGTGACAGCTTGAGCCACGCGCGCAAACGGTCGCCGGATGGATCGTTCCAGGGAATGCCTGTTTCGTGCACACGCCGACCGGGCGCCTGCCCCACAATCATCAATCTGGCGCTGGTTGCGGCACGCAATATCGGCTTCGGCGGAAACGGCAGGTGCTTGGCACACACCTGGCAGGCCCGTGCTGCCGCCAGCAATCGGGATAATCTTGAACCTGAACTCAAGGTCCCATCATTGGAAGCCGCATCGTAGGTGTCAACGCGGAATCAGTACAGAATATTTGAGGTTTACTCGGCGTCGAAAATCCTTGCAGAGTAGCAAAGTCTCAACCGGCGATTAAGTCAGGAACAGCAATGTAACAGCGTTTGCGAGTCGTTATTCGCGCCGGAAACAGGATACAATTATGAACCGACACCATTCGAGCCACACAGGATTGCGTTATTTTTTTAAATACGTTCTCGCAATCGGTCTGAGCTTTTCGTGGCTGGCCATTCCCCTTTCCCACGCGGCACCGCGCCACGTTTATCTTACCTGGCAAGGCGACACCAGCACGACCATCACCGTGAACTACCAGACATTGGAAGAAACCGATTCAAGTGAAGTCTATTTCGACACCAAACCTCGGAACGGCAGGGCTGGCGACTATCAGTTCTACGCGAAGGGAACGCGCCGCAAGATTCCGGGATTGGAAGATGGCCGCTCGATTCATTGGGTCGAGTTGGCCAACCTCAAGCCCGGCAAGACGTACTATTTCGTTGCCGGCGACTCGAGGAACGGCTTCACAGCCGAGCGCAAGTTTCAAACCATTCCCGACGGCACTCAGAAACTTCGGTTCATTGACGGCGGCGACATGGGCACCGGCCCCGCGCTCCAGCCGTTGTTGCAACACGCCGCCCGGCAGGAGCCAAATTTTGCCGTGGTCGGCGGAGACCTCGCCTATGCCAATGACGCGCTCACCAACTACACGCGCTGGGACATCTGGCTCGATGCTTGGGAGCAGTGCATGGTGACGCCCAAGGGTTACACCATCCCGATGGTTCTGGCGATTGGCAATCATGAGGTTCGGGGTGGAGTCGGCCGTTCTCCCACAAATGCGGTTTTTTATTTTCAATACTTCGCCCAGATACACGACCGAAGCTATTATTCACGCAAGTTCGGCAAGAATTTTGTGATCTATTTGCTGGATTCAGGACACATCACACCTCACACCGGAAAGCAGGCTTCCTGGCTGGATGCTGAAATGGAGGACAACAAAGGCGTGCCTCATCAATTTGCGGTTTATCATGTGCCACTATACCCCTCGTATCGGGCCTACGACGGCGCCGGATCGGCAGCGGGTCGAAACGCCTGGTTGCCGATTTTCGACAAACACCATTTGACCGCAGCCTTTGAACACCATGACCATTCGTTCAAGCGCACCAAATTGCTGCGCAACAATCAGCCGAATGTGAATGGCACACTCTATTTGGGGGACGGTTGTTGGGGACAGACTGCCCGCCCCATCAAAAGAGAGCGCCGTTGGTATGAAGAAAAGATCGGCAGCATCCAGCACTTTTGGTGCGTGGACGTGGCACGGAATCGGGTTGAATACCGCGCCTTTGACAAGGAAGGAAAAATCTTCGATGTGTATCCGCCCGACGCGAGCGGCGCCAAAGAAGCTGAAAAAGTTTTCCGTTCATTAACTCCACCGCCACCACCTCCTGCGGTTTCCCCTAAAGGTCGGGCCAAAGATAATTAATCGTTGCCACCCACCCCGTTGCCCCACCATCAGCATGCGCGTTCATCTGAAACGAGCAGGAACCGGGGCCGGATTGGGCGACAACTCAGTCCCAATCCCATTCCTTGAACAGGTCGGCGATGGGATATTGGAATCCCGGCAGGAGTTGTTCGCCGTCCAGAACCGCGCCGGAGCCGAGAATCTTTCGTTGCACGGGCGAGTGGCAGATTTCAACGAATTGTTCTTCGGGATGGATGATCCACGCCATCTGCGCGCCGCTGGCAAAAAAGTCCGCCAGTCGTTCGGAGATTTCCGCCGGCGCGTTGGAAGGCGCGAGGACTTCAATCGCCAAATCGGGTGCGCCCTCGAAAAAGGCGGCGGGCGGGCGCTTCAATCCACGCAGACGGGCTTTGGCGATGAAGGAAATATCCGGCGCGCGGCAGTTACGGTTATGCATCCAGAAACCAGTGCTGGAGTCCAGCACGACACCCAATTTCCGGGCGCGGGCAAACGTATTCAAGGCGGTGAGCAGACGCGCACAAACGTCCCCATGTTCAAAATTGTTTTTTGGACTCATGACCAATGCTCCATCCACCACCTCGTGGATATAACCGTCGTCCGGCAGGGCTTGTAGTTCCTTTTCTGTCCAGATTGGTTGGGTGCGTTCGACTGCGGTATTCACGGTCAAAATCTAACGAGCCACCCCGTTCCTGTCAATTCTGCCAAACGCCCATGAACTGCTGTCGCCGGTTATCGATCTCGCGCTGCCTGATGCTGCCGCTCGTTTGGCGGGCGGACGTGATTCGGGACTGGAACGCATTGATGCTGGACTGCATTTGTGTTGATACCATTGGCCCTGCCTTCCGTGCCATCACGCCCGAAACTCCCGCCAGCAAATGACCAGAAAGACGATTAATCGTCATCGTCACCTTGCGGATGCGCAAGGACGAATGCCGAGCGCACCGGCGCGGGCATTGGATTGTCCGCTCCTTTTATGGAGCGCCAGATGACCTCGTTCAGCAACAGATCATCCACCGCGTCTTCCTTGCTGAAGTCCATCTTCCTTGATTTTTCGCTCCCCCAAGCCAGCTTCGTGTTGCGCTCATTCAAGTCCACGTTTGCTTGTAGAGCGGTGTAAGGTCGCAAATCAGGCTGTGCTTGAAATGAGTTGAACATCGGCGTGGCTGCGGCATCGAATTGCGTCATCGGCCTCAATCCAAGGATCAACTCCATCGTCCGCAACATGCTGCTCGTGGAATACATCGTCGAGTCCACTGCGTTGCGTTTGGCGTATGGGCTGATGACGAAAGCGATGGTGCGGTGCGCATCCACATGGTCCGGCCCATTCTGCGCATCGTCTTCCACGACAAAAATGGCGGTCTGCGGCCAAAACTTTGACTTGCTGATGGCTTCGACCAATCTGCCAAAAGCGAGATCGTTATCGGCGACGCAGGCGGTCGGCGTCAGTTTGCCGGGAGTTGTTCCAGCCGTGTGATCGTTCGGCAGGCGAACAATCTGAAGGCGTGGCATATCACCTTCCTTCTCAAATCGCTTGAGTTCGGAAATGAACCGATCAGCGCGTTTCAGATCGGAATAGTCCATATCGAAGCCGTGGTACCATGGATCGAAGTGACCTTGCAGCGCTGCGACTCTGGTCGTGGCTGGCGCATTGGTAGTTTTGCCGTTCTGAACAAACTCGCCGTAGCTGCGGTAACTTACCCCCGCTTCGCGCGCGCGATCCCAAAGATAACCGCTTGCCGGCACAGCGACCGGAAAGCGCCCTTCCGCCGGGTAGGGATACTTGCTGAGTTTGTTATGTCCGTAGCTCTGCGGCCACGTCTTCTCGACGAAGTCAGTGGCATAAGCGCCCATGGTCCATTCGTGGCCATCAGCGCTGACCTCGCCCTCCACATAAAAGTTGTCTAGCAACACAAATTCTCGCGCGAGCTGGTGGTGGTTCGGAGTTATCTTTTCAGGGAACAGGCAAAGCTTGGGATCGCCGTTGCCTTGCGGCAGGTCGCCGAATACCTGGTCGTAGGTGCGGTTTTCCTTGATGACATAAATGCAATACTTGATCGGACTCTTTTCACCCAATTGCAACGGAATCGGATTTCCCGTCGGCCGGGCCGCACTCACGGAACCGTCTGGTTTCATGGGGCTGCAGCTGTAGGCAATGGCCGTATAAGCCTTCATCTGCTCGTCAAAAGCTTTTCGTTCGGGCAGATCAATCACACTCAACGTCCCATTCATCAACCCGCCAATATGCTCGACAATGGTACCAGACGGATTCTTCTTGTCCGGCCGGGGGCCGTTGGGGTTGGCTTTGGAAGTCAGCCCCTTGCCGTTGGCAACCAAGAGACGTTTGCCGTCGCGTGTCACGCGCACGGAAGTTGGATACCAACCGACCGGAATCAGCCCGAGCGAGCGGCTCTTGCCCCGCTCAGATACATCAAAGACCGCGACGTTGTTGTTGCCAGCGTTGGCCACGAACAGGATTTCTTCGTCGGGTGTCAATGCGAGACTGTTCGGCGTCGATCCGGTCATGTAGGTCGGATAGAGAGAAGCATCCAGGGTTTCGATGGGCAGGCCCGCCTTTGTGTTGAAGACGGTTATGGTGTCATGATTGCCGTTGGCGACGTAGAGATAATCTCCGGACTTGGTCAGCAGCATTTCATTCGGGTGATCTCCCGCCGGCCAGTGCGCCTCAACACGATTTGCTTTCAGATCGATGACCGCGACCGCCGCCTGCGCCCACAAACTGACGTAAAGCCGCTGTCGTCTTTCGTCCAAGCGACAGGCATACGGAAACGGTGCGTCCTGGTCGGTTGGATCCAATTGCGCTTCGTCGCGCTTGGTGATGGCAGCGGCGTCGAAATCAACCGGCCGCGTGGGCGACAAGGCGTTGGTCGTTTGCAATTTGCTGGCCTCTCCGAGGAGGATTTCCAGCACATTTGTACGCGCGAGCAGATCAACCTTGGCCACGCGTTGTCCCCAAACGTTCGCCACGTAGAGTTCCTGCGCGCCGGCAGACACGGCCATGCCGGCGGGTATGCCGCGTTCCTTCAAGTTGCGCAATGGGATTTCCTGGTCGGCGGTCAAGTTACCGTCATCAAAATTGAAGACGCGGATGACTTCGCTGGCGGCGCCGCTGCAATAAAGCCGGTTGCCGCCGTAGGAAAACTCAAGGCCATAAAAAGCCTCGTCGATTTTCGTGCGCGAAATAATTTTCAGCTCCCGCAGATCCACCACCACAATTTCGTTCTGCCCGAAACCACAGTGCAGCACCGCGGCGAAGCGGTTGTCAGGGTGGACCGCGATGTTCACCGGGAAATCACCCATGGCAATTTGATGACCGACTGGTCGTAACGACCACAGATTCGGCAGCAGCACCGAGCCGTCCGGCTGCCGGCCGGGCCATCTGACATTCGGGTTGCGATTTGGGTTCTGCGGGTTTTCAGCGACGGCAGGGATGACGGCCACATACGCGGCCAGTAGCGGGGCGATGAGTCGATGGTTCATAAGTTCTCAGGTGGTTATGCCACCTTTGCACGAGCAGGTAAAGTTTGATTCGAGGCGTTACGAACGAAGAAGTACCAAAGTTATTCGTGAGCAGTCGAGTGGAAACCAGTTCGATAGTCCTCGCGATCCATCAATCCGGTAGCAATTTCGCAATTTGCCGATCAACGAGACACGGAAGCCGTGCTCGACCGTGCGATTCAATGGGGAGTCGTGTTGGGCGAATAATGCGAGGTGTTTGTTTTCCCTCCCAAACTGGCAGTTATGGAGAGGGGTTGAGTGTGAGCTCGAAGTCACCGGAGCTCCCGTTCTTGCCGTCAACCGCGATGTGGTAGGTAATCCCAGGCTGGGCCGCAAAAACCACCCGGCTGTCCCCGTTGCCCCCGCTGTCATCGTCCGAGGCCACAACGATGAAGTTAGCGAATGTTGTGCCCCGATATACAGCCAACAGCGTATCCACATCGTCGCTGTAGGTTTCGATCGCTACATTGCCGACAGTTGAGGCAGTCCAAGACCACCACGCCGAGTGGCCACCGAGGTTTCCTCCATGATTGGGTTCTCCCAACTCCTTAGAGGCACTGAACGTGGAAGCCGCGACGTAATGGTTTGTTCCGACCAAGAGCGATCGGTTGCCGAAGTGGTCATTCAGCGGTGGTGGCAGAGGCTTCAGTTGGAAGAGAAAGCTTCCTCCACTGTATGAACTGACGGCGAATTGATACGGGACGCCTGCAGAGGCAGCAAATCGAACTGTTCCCCAACGGGATCGAACCAGCGACAGTGCAGGAAGGCTGTTCCCCGTAAAAACGTCGATTTGTGAATCATGCCCCTTGACGTCAATCTCGACTCCACTCTCTGTGGGACTCGTCCACGACCACCATACCGAGTTTTCAGCAATGTTCAGAGGTTGACCGGGTTCCGTTGTCGCTCCCAGATTGGAACTGCGAAAATAGGCGCTTTTCCCGATGATCTCCACCCGGTTCGCGAAGTGGTTATTGGTGGGGGGACTCACATAAGAAAGGTTGAGGTCGAACAGACCACCCTGCCACGATGCCCCGAACGCCGAGTAGTCGTAATCACCCGTAATTCGCAATTGATAGTTGGTTCCGTTCAGCGCAGTGAAGTGGACCTCGCCATCTCCGGTTGCAACGTAAGTCAGGTTGTTGAGAGCGCCACCAGACAGGACCTGAATGTAAGGTAGAAAAGCCGGCCCCTGCGCAGTAATTCTGACCGTGCCGGAGGCAGGTGCCACCCAGCTCCACCACACCGAGTTGCCGGGGCCAAACGAGCCCTCCTCCCCGACCTCAGCCGTCGCGCCAACATTCCACCCAAATGAACTGGTCACCGAGCCAGCCAAGGGACTCCGGTTGGCGAAATTGTCATTCGCGGGTGCGGGTGCTAGATAAATGTCCCGCTTGACATGGAAGGCCGCGTAACCATTGACCACCTGACTTGTCAGCCCGGGAGCGGATACCGTGAGCTGATAGCTGCCTTCGCTGTATTCCCACTCGATGTCGGTCGTAATCCCGTAATTACCCTGCGCGTCGGTTACTCCTCCAAAGGTCCGGTTGGTCAAACCATTATCCTCTCGCACACGCAGCAAAATCGTTGCCCCACTTACTGGGGTCAATGTGGGAATGCTCAAGACCTTGCCTTCGATCGAAACCAGCCTGCTCATGTCCCGCACCCGAAGGAACCGGGCGCCCGCCGAAGGCGGCTGAAACCCCGTGAACTGCAAGCGTCCGTTGGTAACAGTTGTCGTTCCGAGGACTTGCCAGATTTGCAGATTCGTGGATGTCTCCAGCGCATAGAGCTGGCGATCAATGCCGGTGCAGTCGAGTTCGAAGGAACCGCCCGCGCCTACCCTGACCGCAAGAATCTTCGCCACAACCCGCGCATTCATTCCGGAACGGTCCTGCCCGGTCAGTGCGTTCTCGATGTCCTGGCGTTCGACTCCGTCAACGACGCCGCCGAAGGTGGCGTCTGGCAGTGTTCCAGCAATGATCTCGTTGCCTGAAAACTGAGGCATGAGTGAGCGCGGTGCAGCCGGGTTCTCGAACAGGCGAAGGGCGTAAACAGAATAGTTCGTGTCGTAGCTGAGAACCACCGGAGACTGAAGTGACGCTTTGAGTTCTGTCAGAGCTTGGCGAAAGTCAGCCTCCTCTTCCGCCACTTCAGGATCGAAGTTGAAAAGACGTATCTCGGTCGTAGGCCGGTTTCGGATCAGCGTAGAACCAGTGAAGTAGCCATCGATCGCATTCTGAAATGCTGTCTTGGCGGCCAGGAAATCGCTGGTTGACTCGAACGTGCCGATCGCCGGGTACGCGGCCAGCAGACTCTCCATGCTTCCGTCGCGGTTGGTATGAAGGAACTGAAGAACAGAGAGTTGGATGTCAACATCCCATCCATTGGCGGTGTAGCCGCCGAATTCACATAAATGAAGAAAGGACCTGATGAGCGCCGCGTCTCCAGTATCAATGTCAACTGAGGTGATTTTGGTCTCGTCACGAGAGAGGCTCAACACAAAGGCGGGGCTTTGGACTTTCGCAAGATTTGCAGCCGCCGCACTTATGGCTGGCAAAATGTCGGTTCGCACATGCGCCTTTAAGCCGGAGGCGCTATAGGGAGATGGTACAATCAGCGTTGCGTTGGTGTCTCTCGGCGGAAGGGCCGTCCAATTGTAGAGGTTGCGGCCCTCGTTGGGCAGGCCCAGGCTATTCAAGAAATTGCTGCCCGCGGGTTCATTCACCAGCGCTGCCAAGCGGGTAAACGCCAGCAGCGCGTTGGCGGTTTCATGGTTTGGCGTAAGTGCAACTGCCTCCGCAAAACGGCTCTTGGCGAGAGCGATGTTGCTGGAGACTAGGAATGCCCTGCCTTCTGCGACCAACTGATCCGATGTTTGAGCTTGTAATCCGCTCGTTGCAATCAGGAGCAGGACAGGCGTCAACGCGTGTAATATTTTCATGATCATTCCCGGGTTTAGTATTTCAGTTTTTTACTTGGAGACGCAGTTTCCAACAAATCGGGCAAACTAGCGATTGGCCTCCCTGTCCGGTCGAAAAGCTGTCCGGGATGGTCGCCAGCAATGATCAGCCTCGCCCATGGATGCAATTCAACGCGCGAAGCGGTCCGCAGGTCCACACGATGTTTCAGTTCAAGACCACAAGGATCGGCGCGAGCCAGCTCGGCTTCAAGAACGACCAAACCGCTCCGGCCGTCACGAATCGAGAAGCGTCGGATTTCAAGCGAGACAGAAGTCGTCAACTCGGTGAGCCGAGTGTGGACCTGACTCAACTCGTTGGCCAGCCGTGACGGCTCTTCGACCTCAACGACTAAATCCTCAGCCATTGCCATTCGAAGTGGGCCGATTCGGAAGAATCCCTTGCGTTGCTGCCCCTCATAGAGGCGCGCTACGCGGATGACCATCACGCGGTTGGTGCCATCGAAAATTGGAATCCTGATCCCTTTGGCTGAGAAGCCGTGCAACGCTCCACCAGGAACTGAGTAAGCCACGACGAACAAGCTAAAAATGAAGCCAAGTATTCTCAAAAATGTTGCTCCACTGGGGAGTAAATGGGAGGTTGTGCGACCAAAACAGAATTAGCAAGTTGATAATTTTGGGCAGCTTTGCGCGATACAACAGTGCCACATTCTAACTCGACAGCGGTCATTTGCCATTCGACACTGCTCCCGGCTGTAGCGGAAAACCAGCCGGCACGTTGATCAAAACCGCATGACAAATCGTTCTGCATTTTCGGACTTCACCACGCGACTGCGTGAGTTCATTTATTTGTCGCAATCGAGAATGCGGAATGCGAAGTGTGAGATTGAATCAGAGCCTACCCAGAAATTTCAAGGTAGGGCGCGTCACTCCGTGCGCGCCACAATTGGCAACCCACCCTCTCAACGGCGCGCACGGAGTGACGCGCCCTACCAACTCACGCAGTTCATCGCCGCAACGCCCGACGCGCGACCGTGGGCTTCTCTTCATTTCGGAGACTGCGAATTCAATCGACTGGCGCTGGAGTTGTTTGCACTGCAATTCGCTCATAACGCGCCGTATCGCCGGTTCTGCTTGGGGCGCGGCACAACGCCAGAATCCGTCACGGATTGGACGCACATCCCGGCGATACCCACTTCGGCCTTCAAAGAACTGGAACTCTCGTGTCTGCCAACGGAGGAACGCTCGGCAGTCTTTCATTCCAGCGGCACGACTGAGCAACGACCGAGCCGCCATTTTCATAACGCCGAATCGCTGACGATTTACGAAGCGTCACTGTTAACATGGTTTGACACGAAAGTGCTGAAGCCCAAGTTGTCCGGGTCAAACGAGTTGGGTAATGATCGTTCGCCCTCACCCCGGCCCTCTCCCTCAGGAGAGGGAGAAAGTTCTGCACGAAAGCCATCCCACCCCAACTTCAGAATCGTCTCGCTCACACCGTCGCTGACAGAAGCGCCGCACTCCTCGTTGGTTTTCATGTTCGATGCCGTTTGTCGTAAATTCGCTTTGGCCAATTCGGGTTTCCTTGGAAAGATCGGGCGTGACGGAGCTTGGGAATTGAACTTTGACGCGGTGATCGCCGCCTTGGGCAGTAACCGCCGAAGTAAGAAGGCAGAGACGTACGGTTTACCAGCCGGTCCGCCTCCTTACGTCGGCGGCTACGACTTGCCCGTAGTGTTGCTCGGCACGGCGTTTTCGTTCGTTCAATTGTTCGAATTCCTTGCCGAAAGAAATATTCGCTTCAAACTTCCGCCCGGTTCACGCGTTTTGGAAACGGGGGGTTACAAGGGACGTTCACGCGAGCTGCCCAAAGCAGAACTGCACGCCTTAATCACCGAACGGCTTGGGGTTCCGCTGTCAGACATCATCTGCGAATACGGCATGAGTGAGTTGAGTTCGCAAGCGTACGACACGCAAATCCAGAATTCACAATCCGGCATCGAAAATCAGGACCGCACTTTCCGGTTTCCACCGTGGGCGCGAGTAAAAATCGTTTCTCCGGAAACGGGACGCGAGGTTGGCCAGGGGGAAACGGGATTGATTCGAATTTTCGATTTGGCGAATGTTTATTCGGTCATGGCAATTGAGACGGAAGATTTGGGCGTGCGGCGTGGCGCCGGTTTTGAATTACTTGGCCGAGCCAAAGCCGCAGAGCCGCGCGGCTGTTCGCTAATGATGAGTTAAGATGGATTCGGAACGGAACCACAAAGTCCGCACGCTGTGGCTGTCGGGAGTGCTGCACGCTTTCACGCACATTTATCATGTGGCGCTGTTGCCGTTGTATTTGTTGATTCAGGCCGACTTCAAACTGGTCAGCGTGGGGCAGGCAACGTTGCTGGTGACGGTGATGATGGCCGGCTATTTCATTCCCAGCTACCCGATGGGCATCCTCGCCGACCGCATGAGCCGAAAGAAATTGCTGGGATACGGTCTGGCGATCAACGGGCTGGGTTTCGTTGGGCTGGCGTTGTCACCCAACTATCCCTGCGCGCTGGCGAGCATGGTTCTGGCCGGATTTGGCGGCAGTTTTTACCATCCGGCGGCGACCGCGATGGTGGCTCGCTTGTTTCCCATCGGTACGGGCAAGGCCTTGGGGTTGGTCGGCGTCGGTGCCAGCATCGGTTTCTTTGTTGGGCCACTTTACACGGGCTGGCGCGCGGAAACCGCCGGTTGGCGGGCGCCGGTTTTGGAACTGGGTTTGTTGGGGCTCATCGCTGCCGGTCTGTTCGCCTGGCTCGCCGAGGAAAAACCTACTGATCGTAGCCACCGACGTGAGGAGGCGGACCAACCGGGTCCGGATCAAAAAAATCCGCCTTCTCACGTCGGCGGCTACGGTTCACAAAAACTCTTCCCGACGCCGACGCTTTGGTTGTTCTTCATCGGCATGAGCCTTTCCTTTAGCCTGCGCGATTTCGCGGGCACCGGCATGGGGAGCCTCGGTTCGCTATTTCTACAAAACGCGCGTGGCTTCACACTCAAGGAAACGGGCTTGGCGCTGAGTTGCATTTTTATTGCCTCCGTGGTCAGCAACCCATTGTTCGGTCACCTGAGTGATCGTGGACGCATTCGCTGGACTTGCCTGGTGCTGGTGATTTCCGCCGTTGTGATTTCAATTTTTCCGCACGTGCCGAGGAGTTGGGTCATTCCCGCGTTGCTGGTTTATGGATTTTTCTTCCTCGCCGGTTACCCGATGATCGAGGCTGCGCTGATGGAGTCGGTCCCTGACGCAGTACGCGGTCGCGTGTTCGGTTTTTTTATCACGGTGGGCGGGCTGATCGGCAATTTGTCGCATTGGCTGGTTGGCAAATGGGTGAAGGGATTGGGAGCAAACAACACTGACCCTGCCGCATACTTTCCGATCTACGGCTTGCTGGCGCTGTTCGTGGTCTTGTCACTGACAGGATTACCCTGCCTCCATGCGATCCGCAAACGGGAAGGGCAAATCCATCCGGATGTCGGTGCAACGCCCGCTCCAGTTGCCCGCGCGCCTCATTCGTCATGAACCTCCCGAACTATTTCCTGGCCGACCTGCCGGCGGGGGCAACTGTGAGCGCAACGATGATTACCGAGGCGTGTCAAACGCTGAAACGGAACCGTGCACAATATTTGCGAGGACGGCCGACCGCGAACTTGATCCGCATCCTGAGTGAAACCGCCGCGAACTGGCTCCGCGCGGATTATCCATTTCGCAAATTGGCGCTGGAACAGGCTCCGGCTGTCACCGGCTTTTCAAGCCCGGTGCTGACCAAGGGACTGGATTCGTTCTTCAGCCAACTAGCGAGTGACAACTTGCAGATGTTATTGATCCAAGAACTCGGTCATACGCAACGGCTCGACAGTCTGTGTGCCACCAGTGAGGAACAGAAAGTTCAGCGCGCGGCGTTGGCGAACGGACCAGAGCTGCTTGTTCACATCACTGCGGGAAACATTCCCAATCCCGCGGTGTTGAGCATCGTGTTCGGCGTGCTGCTGCGCTCGGCGCAATTTGTGAAATGCGCCAGTGGCACTTCGTTGTTGCCGCGGTTGTTCGCGCATTCGCTCTACGAGGCTGAACCGAAACTCGGCGCCTGCCTGGAAATCGCGGAATGGCGGGGCGGTCATGCACTGTTGGAAGAATCGCTCTTTAACGAGGCTGATTGTGTGACGATCACCGGCAGCGACGAAACCCTCGCCAAGGTCCGGCATCGCCTGTCCCCCAAAGTCCGATTCTTGGGTTATGGCCATCGCGTGAGCTTTGGTTACATCGCGAGCGGCGCGCTGACGGGGTTAAGTTCAAAAGATTTGGTGTCACGTACCGCGAGCGACATCATTGCGTGGAACCAACTCGGCTGCCTTTCGCCGCACGTGGTCTATGTCGAAAACGGCGGCGCGGTGTCGGCGGAAGGTTTTGCTCAACTGCTGGCCGAGGAACTCGCGCGGCGCGAGGAGTCTGATCCGCGAGGTCCCATTCCGACCGAAACTGCCGCCACGATTGCGTCCCGTCGGGGCTTCTACGAAGTGCGCGCGGCGCATTCACCGGAGACGCGCCACTGGTGCAGCAAGGATTCAACGGCGTGGACGGTGATTTACGAAGCTGATCCGCGCTTCCAGTTGTCCTGCCTTCACCGATTTGTTTACGTGAAAAGCGTTGCCAATCTGACCGAGGCACTTCAAAGCGCCGACAGTGTGCATGGAAAAGTTTCCACCGTCGGATTGGCGGCGCCGGAAGGCAGAGCCGCGGAGCTGGCCACGCAACTGGCGCGCTGGGGCGCGACGAGGATCTGTCCGCTCGGGAAGATGCAAAATCCACCATTGACGTGGCGTCACGATGGTCGGCCGGCGCTTGGCGATTTGGTGACGTGGACGGATTGGGAAACATGAAGACCGGACCGAGCAATACATTACTCCAACACTCCAGCACTCCACTTATTCTCTATGAAAATGGAATTGCGCAAAACGTTTCAGTTTGAAGCGGCACATCTCTTGCCGTATCTGCCGAAGAAACATAAGTGCCGGCGGTTGCACGGTCACAGTTTTCAGGCCGAGATCGTTGTCGCGGGCGAGTCCGATCCCAAGCTCGGCTGGCTGATGGATTACGCAGACATTTCGGAGGCGTTCAAACCGCTTTGGAAACGGCTTGATCATCGCTATCTCAACGAGATTCCGGGTCTCGAGAATCCGACGAGCGAGAACGTGGCGGTCTGGATTTGGGAAAGGTTGAAGCCGAAGTTGCCAATGTTGACGGAAGTGATCGTGGCAGAAACCTGCACCGCGCGGTGTGTCTATCGTGGCTGACAAGGTTGCTCGGTTCAATCGCCACGAGTCTAATGCAAAGCAAGCACTCTTTCTTATAGCGAAATGGAATCGCTTGGGCTAAACAACCGGCATGAAACTAAATCGCAGGGCGTTCTTGAGTACGACGGCTCTGGCAAGTGCTGGAATCGCTGTTTCCGCTGGCGCCGCAAAACCCAAGCGCATCAAGCTGGGCATCTCCAGCTATTCCTACTGGCACTTCAAGACCGAGCGCGTTCGTATCGAGACGGTCATCGACAAAGCCGCCGAGATAGGCGTCGAGGGAGTGGACATCCTGCATCGGCAGATGGACATCCCGGAGAAGGAACCGTTGACGGCCGGAGGAAGGATTTATTTGCAGAAACTGAAACGCCACGCTTTTACCAACGGCATCAGCCTGATCTGCCTCTCAATACACCAGGATTTTGTCGATCCCAGCGCCGAATATCGCCAGACTCAAATCGACCATACACTCAAATGCATTGAGATCGCCTATGAACTGGGTGTGCCCTGTATTCGGCTGAACTCCGGCCGCTGGAACACGATTGCCAGTTTTGACGACCTCATGAAAGCGCGCGGGGAAGAACCGGTTCTACCGGGCTACACCGAGGACGATGGTTTCAAGTGGTGTATTGATTGCATAGAGAAATGTCTGCCGAAGTGCGCGGAATGCGGCGTGATCCTGGCACTGGAGAATCATTGGGGGCTCACGCGAACGCCAGAGGGTTTGTTACGCGTACTGAACTCGATTCAATCGCCCTGGCTCAGTGGATTGATGGACACCGGAAACTTTCTCGAAAATCCTTATGACAAGCTGAAGCAGATCGCCCCTAAAGTTGTCTTCGTTCAGGCGAAGACCTACCCTGGCGGCGGCGAATGGTACACGCTCGACCTGGATTACTCGCGGATTGCCCGCATTCTGGCCGACGTGAACTACACTGGCTACGTCTCGTTGGAAATGGAGGGAAAGGAAAAGCCGGACATCGCCGTGCCCCAGAGCATAACGATGCTGCGCAAAGCGTTTGGACTTTGAGTTCTGTTCAATCAAACCACTCGTCCGCCGGGTCGAAGGCGGGGACGGGCACATTCACCAGTTTCAGTTTGCCGATGGCACGATGGCGACAACCCGGCTTGATGAAAATCGCGGTCATTGGTCTGACGGGGAAACGTTGGCCATCCAGTTCAATTTCCCCTTCGCCGTCCAAGATCAGATAAAGCTCAGTCATTTGCTTGTGATAATGGGCGCGGGAATCCTGCTGGATCTCGACGAGGTGCATTGAAGCAACCGCATTGTCCGGCGTGCCAAATGCCCGTCGCGCGAATCCGCAAGGACACCGCACTGATTCGATCTCGTCCAGTTGAGCAATCATGTAGTTGGCCATAAAATCATCCCTTCAAGGTTTGAGAATCATGTCCGTGCTGGTGAGCGGATCTTTCGGAATTACTTTGAGGTAATCGGGCACTAGCTCTGCCATACTTCCGGCGGGCCGTCCTTTCTCCAATTCATAAGCGCGCGAAGCGACCCGTGTCAGCAGTTCCCGTCGTTGCCGCTCCTGCGTTTGAAATCTGATCGCCGCTTTTTGTTCGGCCTGCTTTGTGGAGGCAAGGCTGAACAGCCGCATGACGCTGCCGACAATCCGTTGATAAAGGGGAAATGCTCGACGCGACCATTCTCGTTCAGTCTGCATCACTTCCTCAAACGATTCTCGTTTCTTCTCGATGGTCTCCAACGCTTTGATGACGTCGCGGCATTCTCCCGTGTTCAGATTTGCAGCCAAGGTTTGCAGTCCGGTCAAGCCAATGGCTTCGCAGGCGACTCCGACCATACTGTCGATCAAGACTCCGCCGCGCATCGTTTCCTGCCCAAGCCGGATAATTTCCAAATAGGCTACTACGGCGTCATTGGTCCGTTTTTCCGACTCAGCCAATCGGCCCTCGGCATTCAACGCCTGAGCCAACCGCTTGATCGAACTCAACTCAGACAGGTGGTCGCCCATGTATGATTGAGAATATACGAGCGGCACACGGCATTCCCGACTCAAACCCGTCCGAACAAGATTCAAGGCTTGCGCATTTTGCGTCACCAGCTTGCGCAGGTTCTCGTCGCTTAGTTCGCGATAATCAGGAGTTTTGTCTGCCAAAAGCTGGCCTGCCTTGACAAAATCATCGTAGCCATTCGGCGAAGGCAGCGGTGGCGAAGCGGGAAGCTGGCGTGAATTGAAGATGAGCCATCCGAAAATCGTCAAAACGACGACGACAATGAGTGTTATAAGCCATTTGCGAGTTTGCATCGGATGTTCAACAGATTGACAAAAACACTGGCAACGTCAACAGTGGCAGCCAACCTGAAACAAAGAAAATGAATTATCACCATCTTTTTTTTGCGGCAGTGGTCTTGTGGATGATCGCCGCCGTCGTGCCTCTTGCGTCCGCTGCCGAGCCTGATTTCAATCAACACATCAAACCCATTTTGGAATCAGCTTGCCTTAGCTGCCACGGCCCGGAGAAACCCAAAGGAGATCTACGGCTCGACACCAAGGCCAACACAATGAAAGGTGGTGAGAATGGCGTGGTGATCGTCCCCGGTCAGCCGGAGAAAAGCCCGCTCTACACCTCCACGATTTTGCCGCCCGATGACGACAAGATCATGCCGCCAAAGGGCGACAAACTTACCAAAGAACAGGCTGACCTACTCCGGGATTGGATCAAAGCGGGTGCACCCTGGCCGGACGGCGTCACACTTGCCAAGGTGCAACGGATCAGTTTCGTCAAAGACATCAAACCCATATTGGAGGCGGACTGCATTTCCTGCCACAAGGAAGGCCACGCCAAGGGCAAGTTGCGGCTGGACAACAAGGCGGACGCATTCAAAGGTGGGAAAGGCGGACCATCAATTGTTTCGTGGCACCCGGAGAAGAGTCCGACTTACACCACCACCGCTCTGCCGCCGGATCATGATGATCTGATGCCGCCCAAAGACAAGGGGGGACCGCTATCGAAGGAAGCCATTGAACTTTTGCGCCAATGGATCGCCCAAGGCGCCGTCTGGCCGGACGACATCACACTGGAGCAACGCAAGAAAGAAGAAGCCCCGGGTGCCGATGAACTGCCGGTCATCACGCAGATCTACCAGGAAATTCTGGCGAAACTCACGGTGACTAATCAGGCCGGCATGAAACTTTACACCAACTCCATACCGGGAACCGCCGTTTCCTACGTCATGGTTCCGATTCCCGGTGGCGAATTTACGATGGGCAGCCCTGAAAGCGAACGAGATCGCAATCCGGACGAAGGCCCGCAGCACAAGGTTGCCATCGATCCCTTCTGGATGGGTCAATGCGAAGTCACATGGAATGAATACGAGTTGTTCATGTATCCGGAAATGGCGAAGCGTGCTGCGGCTGCGCTCGGTGGAACTGAACCGCCCCTGATTGATGCCGTCAGCCGTCCCACGAAGCCCTACGTAGAAATGAGCTTTGGCATGGGGAAGGGCAGTTATCCCGCCATCAGCATGACGCAACATGCTGCCAATAAGTATTGCCAGTGGCTTAGCGCCAAGACCGGCCAGTTCTATCGGCTTCCCACGGAGGCAGAGTGGGAGTATGCGTGCCGCGCCGGTACCACCACCGCCTATTCCTTCGGCGATGATCCCGACAAACTGGACGACTACGCCTGGTATTCCGGGAACAGTATGAACAAATATCAGTTGGTCGGCCAGAAGAAACCAAATCCTTGGGGACTGTACGATATGCACGGGAACGTGATGGAGTGGACGTTAGATCAATATGCCCCGGACTTTTATCAGACGCTCGCAACTGGCGTGGCGCAAAACCCTTGGAATAAGGCGACCAAGCCGTACCCACACGTTGCTCGCGGCGGCTCGTGGTGGGAGGAGGACGGGCCTGAAACGTTGCGTAGTGCCGCCCGTCGGGCGTCCGACAAATCGTGGAAGATGCAAGACCCACAGTTGCCCAAGAGCATCTGGTACCACACGGACGCGCAATTCCTGGGATTCCGCATCGTACGCCCATTGAAAGTACCACCGCCAGAGGAGTTGCAGAAGTATTGGACAAGCGGTGTGGAAAAGGATTAGTTTGAACGCAAGCAACTGAACCTGTGTTTCTCTGACTGAGTCAGCTTGAATCCATGGTTTGAACCAACACGCAATAGGAATTATGAAAGAACCAATGCCAGATCATACGCCCGCTCCACGACAGATTGTTACCCGCCGTCAATTTATCCGGGATTCGTCACTCGTTGCCGCTTCGGCGGCGGCGGCCGCAAGTTTCCCATCGGTGCTTAAAGCGCAATCCAAGCGGCCGATCAACGCCGTCATCATCGGGATTGGCGGGCGCGGGGGCGGTGCTGGCACCGATTTCCTTGAGGCTGCGAAATCACTTGGCGTGGAAGGCAGGATCGTGGCCGTGGCCGACCTCTTCCCTGAACAGGCAAAGCGCGGCAAGGAAAACTTCGGGGTTCCCGAAGAGAAATGCTTCAGCGGCTTTGATGCGTACAAGCGGGCACTCGAGGTTCCCGGCGTCAACTACGCCATTCTCGCGACTCCGCCGGGATTTCGTGCCTCCCATTTCAAGGCCTGCGTGGACGCTGGCAAGAACGTCTTCATGGAAAAGCCGGTAGCCGTGGACGGCCCGGGCTGCCGCATCGTGTATGAAGCGGGCGAGCAGGCGAAGAAGAAGAACTTAAAGGTTGCTGCTGGCACCCAACGACGGCATCGGCCCAGTTACATCGAAACTGTCCAGCGCATCCAGGACGGTGCAATTGGGGACGTTGTTGCCCTGCGTGCTTACTGGGTCAATGGCGGTCCGATCTGGCATCGCGGCGTGCGGGGAGATACGGAGCTGGAACGTCAGATTCGCAACTGGTACCATTATATTTGGCTGTCTGGCGACCATATTTGCGAACAGCACGTTCACAATATCGATGTATGCAACTGGATCATGAAAGCGCACCCGGTAAAATGCTGGGGCATGGGCGCCCGCCAGCAACTGGAAAACAAAGCCGGAGAAATTTGGGACAACTTCGCCGTTGAATTTGAGTACGCGAACGGTGTGCGGATGTACAGTTATTGCGGCCAGATCAAACGCGAATGGTCAGGTGTTTTCGAGGGCGTGCTGGGCAGCAAAGGGTCTGCCGAATTGTATGACGGCCGCAACGTCATTACTCCAAAAGGCCAGAGTCCGTGGCGGCCCGGCAAAATCAAAAATGACAATGGCTATGTCAATGAGCATGTGGACCTCATCAACGCCATCCTTAATGATACTGAACTCAACGAAGCAAAGAACGTCACCGATAGCACGCTGACCGCTATCATGGGTCGCGAGGCGGCGTTTAGCGGCACCGAGGTCAAGTGGGACGCCGTGCTGAATTCGAAGTTCACCTATGGGCCGGAACTGCTCTATCGCGATCCTTCCCAGATGAAGTGGGGCGAATTCCACACGTTGAAACCCCCGATGCCCAGTCTGCACAATGTTCTCAAGGATCCACCGATGATCCAATTGGTCCAGGCGTGATCTCGTCCGAGAACCGGCTCGAACCACGATTCATTTCAGGCTTTCAGGAAGCATCGGCGACATGCGAGCAAAACGAGCGTGTGTGCCGCTGGACTGTTTTCGCTTGATGTGCACGGTTTCTCGATTCAGCGCCGGCCTGTTAGCGGCTGTGATCGGTGGGTTGCTTTGCTCAGGTTGCAATTCCCCGTCCTCAAGCAGTTCGCTTCATCGGTTCGAATTTTCAGAACCGCACATGGGCACCGTGTTTAGCATCACGCTCTACGCGCCCGACAAATCCAGCGCAGCCCAAGTCGCCCAGGCCGCCTTCAAGCGAGTCGCTGAACTCAATCGCATCATGAGCGATTACGATCCGGAAAGTGAATTGATGCAACTGTGCCGGAACCCCGTTGGCACGCCAGTCCACGTCAGCAATGACTTGTTCGACATTCTCGAAACGTCACAGGAGCTTTCGCGTCTGTCCAACGGCGCTTTCGATGTAACGGTCGGGCCGTATGTGCGACTGTGGCGCGCGGCGCGGAAAAGCAAGACTCTGCCTGCGCCGGAAGCAATCGCCGCCGCTGCTAATGCTGTTGGCTACCAAAAAATACGGCTCGATTCTCGCGCTAAAAAAGTGACGCTGCTTGCGACCAACATGCAATTGGACCTGGGCGGCATCGCCAAAGGCTACGCTGCCGACAACGCGTTGTCGGCGTTGCGCCGTCACGGAATCACGCGCGCCATGGTCGCCGCCAGCGGAGACATTGCCATCGGCGACGCTCCGCCCGGACGCGATGGCTGGAGCATCGGCATCGGTTCGATTGATGCGCCGGGCAACAATCTGACGAAAGCCGTAGTCTTGAAAAATGCCGCCGTCTCCACCTCCGGTGACACCGAGCAATTCGTCGAAATCAATGGTGTCCGTTATTCGCACATTGTCAATCCCGCCACGGGTTTGGGACTCACCGAGCGCATCGGCGTCACCATCGTCGCCCGCCATGCCACCACCACTGATGGGATGGCCACGGCCGTCAGCGTCATGGGCGCGGAGCGCGGGCTGAAGTTAATTGATTCACTGCCGGACTTGAGTGGCTTCATTGTCACGCTTGATAAAGGCGGAAAACAGATCGTTGAATCTCGTCGATTCAAGCGTATTCCGAGGGTTCACTCAACGTCTGGCAAGGACTAGCGCCCGGGCATCAAAGCTAATTTGTTTGTTTTACCCCATGGACAACAAGCTGGCCTCAGCCCCTCAAATTGCGGTAGCATCCGCACATGAATTTATTGCCGTTCGGAAAGTTGCCTCCTCATTCACCGCGCCGGTTTGTTCCCACGAAAATCGATTTAGGGGATTGGCCGCAAATTGCACCGTTATTCGACCGGTTGGAGGCAGTCGCAACCGAATGCAAATCCGTTCCAGAGTTTGAACGCTGGCTGCTGGACTGGAGCGAGTTGACTGCGGCACTGGACGAAGAATCATCGCGACGTTACATCGCCATGACCTGCCACACGAATAATGCCAAAGCGGAAAAGGCTTACTTGCACTTCGTCGAAAAGATCGAGCCGGAACTTAAACCGCGACAATTCAAACTCGCCCAAATTTTTCTAAGCCACCCGCTGCGCCGCAAATTGCCTAAACAGCGGTACGAAGTTTATGATCGCAACACCGCCGTTCACGTCGAACTTTACCGTAAGGAAAACGTGCCCTTGGAGACCGAGGAAGCAAAGCTCGGTCAGCAATATCAGAAGCTGACCGGCTCGTTGACGGTGCGATTTCGTGGTGAGGAAAAGACGCTCGTGCAAATGGGCCGTTATCTGGAAGAGCCGGACCGCGCGTTGCGAAAGAAAGCGTGGGAAATGGTGGCCAACCGCCGGCTGCGGGAAGCGGAAAAGTTCGAGATGATCTTCGACCAGCTCGTCTCTTTGCGCGAACGGATCGCGAAAAACGCCGGGTTTCCGAATTATCGTGATTACGCGTTCCGCCTCAACCGCCGTTTCGATTACACGCCGGAAGATTGTTTCAAATTCCACGACGCAATCGAGCGTGAAATCATGCCCGTCGTCCGCGATTTGCAAACTGATCGACGTCGACAATTGAAGCTGGACAAACTGCGCCCGTGGGACCTGGCAGTTGATCCGCTGAATCGAAAGCCGCTGCGTCCGTTCGAGAAAGTCGGGAAGATGGTTTCGTCCACGCAGAGGATTTTCGGCCAACTCGATCGAGAGCTGGCTGCTGGCTTCAAGCAGATGAATGACCTGCGCCTGCTCGACCTCGACAACCGCAAAGGTAAAGCACCCGGCGGTTATCAATCCACGTTATCTGAGGCCCGCTTACCGTTCATTTTTATGAATGCTGTCGGCGTACAACGCGACGTGGAAACGATCTTCCACGAGGCGGGCCACGCATTCCATGCGTTGGCCACGCGCGACGAAGACCTGCACGCATACCGTCATGCGCCAATTGAATTCTGCGAAGTGGCGTCGATGAGCATGGAATTGCTCGGCAACGAATTCATCGAAGAATTTTACTCTCCACTCGATGCGAAACGCGCCAGGCGCGATCATCTGGAGGGGATCGTGGAGATTTTTCCCTGGATTGCGACCATCGATGCGTTTCAGCATTGGATATACTCCCATCCCGGCCATTCGTGCGCCGACCGGACCGCCGCCTGGTTGAAGTTGATGGATCGATTCGGAGGCGATGTCGATTGGAGCGGTCATGAAAAGGCGCGGACGAATCTCTGGCACCGCCAGTTGCACATCTTTCTGCACCCGTTTTACTACGTCGAATACGGTATCGCACAGCTAGGCGCTTTGCAGGTTTGGGCGAACTCGAAGCGGGACAAAGCCAAAGCATTGAACGAATATAAGCGGGCGATGGCTTTGGGCGGGTCGCGTCCTCTGCCGGAGTTATTCGCCGCCGCCGGCTGTCGATTCGAATTCAACAGCAAGACGATGAAACCGCTGGTGGCACTCGTGCGGGAGGAACTCGCGAAATTGTCGTTAGAGTAGGACAGGCTTCCAGCCTGTCTCTTAACTCCACGCTCCCGAACCACCCTGCGAGCACAAATGAATTCAGGCGGGACGCCTGACCTACGTTGAAATGAAAATCTTCGTCACCGGCGCAACCGGATTTGTTGGTTGCGAAATCCTCCGCCAACTGCGTGACGCGGGCCATTCAATTCGCATCCTGGCGCGCGACCGCCGGTCGGCGCGTGTGCACAAGGCTGAGTCAAAGCACCAAGTGGAGATTCATCCCGGCAATATCCTGCGCGCGCCATCATTGGTCGGAGCGATGGCCGATTGCGACGCAGTGATTCACCTCGTTGGTATTATTAGCGAGGCAGGCGAGAACACGTTTGAAAACGTTCACGTCCGAGGCACGAAGAATATCATTAGTGCCACCTGCCAGGCCGGAGTGAAACGATTCTTACACATGAGTGCGTTGGGCACGCGAACCAACGCCGTTTCGCGCTACCACCAATCCAAATGGGCAGCCGAGGAAGTTGTCCGTGGCAGTGGGTTGGACTACACGATCTTTCGTCCTTCGATCATATACGGACCAGACGATCAATTCGTAAACTTGTTCGCGAAGATAAGCCGCTTTTCACCAGTGCTGCCGGTGATGGCCAGCGGGCGAAGCCGGTTTCAACCGCTCCCGGTTAGTGACGTGGCGGCTTGTTTCGTCAAGTCGCTTGCTGAACGAAGGTCGATTGGCCAGACGTTCGATTTGTGCGGCGGTGAAGTTCTCACGCTGGAAGAAATTCTCGATCAAATCCTTTCGGTTACAGGACGGAAACGAACAAAAATCCATGTGCCGATGGGAGCAGCACGCTGTCAGGCGGCTCTGCTTGAATTCGTTTATCCACGTCTGTTAGGCAGACCTGCGCCCCTCAATCGCGATCAACTCGTCATGTTACAGGAGGACAACACTGGAAATCCACAACCGGCGAATGAGTTGTTCGGGCTGAAACCGATTCCATTCTGCGACGGGATTGCAATGTATCTCAACCGTGGTGCGTGATGCTGCGATGACCCACTTTTCAAATCAACTCACGTCTCAATGCCGTAGCCCTTGATCTTGTTGTAGAGGGTCTGGCGGCCAATGCCGAGGCGTTTGGCGGTTTCGAGTTTGTTGCCGCCGGTTTCCTTGAGCATTTGTACGATGGCGTTACGCTCCACACCCTCCAAAAGAGTGAAACTCGTATCGCCGATGACTGTTGTGCCGCCCGGACCGACGGCGCCGGGCGCGGTTGTGTCGCCGGTCTTCGCCGTGGTGATGGACAAATCCGGCGCGTCCACGGTGTTTCCTTCACACAACAAGACCGCGCGCTGCACTTCATTCTGCAACTGGCGCACGTTGCCAGGCCAATCGAACGCGCGCAACCGTTCCACCGCCGCGGGCGTAAAGCCCGTGATGTTCCGGTTGGCCTGCGCTGCGAATCGCTTCAAGAAGGCGTTGGCCAGTGGCATGATGTCTTCCACCCGCTCGCGCAGCGGCGGGAGATGAACTGAAATGGCGCTGATCCGATAATACAAATCTTCACGCAATTTACCGTCTTTGATCGCCTCTTCCACCTTGCGGTTCGTCGCCGCAATGATGCGGCAGTCGCTTTTGTAACTGGTCTTGCCGCCCACGGGCCGGACTTCCTGATCCTGCAACACACGCAAAAGCTTGCTTTGTGTGTCCACCGGCATTTCGGAGAGTTCGTCGAGCAGCAACGTGCCGCCTTCGGCCTGACGAAACAGCCCATCGCGATCCGAATGCGCGCCGGTGAATGCGCCTTTAACCGAACCGAACAATTCGCTTTCGATGAGTTCCCTCGGCAAGGCCGCACAATTGATTTTGATCAACGGGCCTTTTGACCGGGCGCTCATGTAATGAATCAGGTCGGCAATCACTTCCTTGCCGGTGCCGCTTTCCCCGGTGATCAACATCGAGACGTCGCTCGGCGCCACCCGCTCCACCGTGCGAACCACGGCTTTCATGGCCGAACTTTGGAAAATGGGCGCTGCGCCGCCGCTCATGGCGGAAAGCGCCTTGCGCAACGCACCCGCCTCTTCATTAAGTTGCTTGTGCTCCAGCGCGCGCTGCGCGGTAACCAACAAAGTCTCCCGATCGAACGGCTTGTTCAGAAAATGAAAGGCACCGCGCTTCGTTGCCTCCACTGCCGCGTCATACGTCGCATTTCCGGTTAGGACGATGACCTGCGTCTCCGGCCATTCCTTTTTAATTTGGGGAAGCAAATCAAGCCCGTTGACGTCCGGCAGCTTCAAATCCAGAACAACGATATCCGGTTGCGGCTGGGTGAATGCCTTCTTGACGGAGCCAGCGTCTTCCGCGACTGAAACCTGGTAGCCGCCGCCTTCCAGTACGAAAACCAGAAGTTCGCGGATTTCAACCGCATCATCGACCACCAGTATTTTTGGCTTCATAAACTTGTTTTCGATTCAAATCACAGGCCAGGACGAAACTCGAAAAAATTGTCCCATGTTCCGGGTGCTGCGTCGCCAGCCGCTCCGGGTGAAACTGCACCGCTAGCAAAAAGGGCAGCAACCGGGCCGACTCCGGCCTCAATTCCATTCCTTCGACGACCCCATCGGTACTACGCGCCGTTACCCGCAACGGCCCGGCAACACGGTCAACCGCCTGATGGTGCGTGCTATTGACGCCCAAAACTTGCCTGCCGATTATCTTGGCCAGCAATGAATCGTCTGTCAATCGCGCTTCATGCACCACCGAACCGCGCCTGTCCATCCGCCGATGATTGATGGCTTTGGGCAATTGAGTGGCTATATCGACGAGCAGCGTCCCGCCCAGCGCCACATTCAGCAACTGATGGCCGCGGCAGATCGCCAACAGGGGTTTGCGCTGGTGGAATACTTCGTCGATCAGGATTAACTCCCGCAAATCGCGTTGGTCGTCGGTCGCGGTTACGGTCTTTTGCAAACGAGGAGTCAGTTCGCCTGCGTAAAGCTTTGGTTGGATATCATCCCCACCAGTAAGCAGCACGCCATCGCAACGTCGCACGGCTTCAGTGATCATCTCTCGGGACACGGTGCAAGGCAGGGTGACCGGCAACCCGCCCGCAGCCATGACCGCCCGGAGATAGTTCTCCGACAAGCTTATGGACCGGTCGCCAAACTCCGCCCCCTTGGATTCGGTGCTTGGCGCAACGAGAATCAGTGGAGGGGATTTCACTTCAAACTTCCGCTTCGGGAAAGCGTTCCTTGATCGACTTCTTCACGCGCGCTTCTTCTTCCGGTCGCAGCAACCGGCGGTTGATCCGCCGCTGGACGCCGTCCAACAACTCCAGCCAGTCCACCAACGGTGGATCGGCCACCGCCTCCCATTGGCCCAGGCGTCGCTCGCGCGAGTAAAAAATCCACCGGTCGCCAACGTGCCGGGCGTACACTTCCAAGCGTTCGCCACCTTCGGTTCGCCGTTTCCAACTGATCTCTGCTTTCGCCATGGTGATTCACGGCAAATCAATGCTCGCCACCGCCAGCGCGGCGATCCCCTCGCCACGCCCGAGAAAACCCAGATGTTCGTTGGTCGTGGCCTTGATTCCTACAGCACTGACTTCAATCGCCAGCGCCGATGCGATGTTGTTTTTCATTTCTTTGGCGTGCGGATACACCTTGGGTTGTTGGGCGATAATGGTGGCATCCACGTTTACGATCTTGCCATTGCGCAAGCTTGTTTGCCGCGCGGCTTCCTGCAAAAAGACCCGGCTGGGCGCGCCCCGCCAGCGTGGGTCGGTGTTGGGGAAAAAATGACCGATGTCGGGTTCTCCCAATGCGCCGAGGAGGGCGTCACAAATCGCATGCATCAATACATCGGCGTCCGAATGTCCTTCCAAACCTTTCGAGTGCGGAATCTCCACTCCTCCCAGGATTAGCCTGCGGTCCGCGACCAATGGATGAACGTCGTACCCTATGCCCACGCGAATCATTGGCGAAACATATCGGCAAGGTGCCGGCCAACCAAGCAATTTGTGCCACTTCTCTGAAAGTCAATGCGAGGCAACTACGATCCGGCCGCACGGAAATTTATGCGTGCGCTTTCATTTCGGTTGTGTGAGAAATGGTGGCGGCATGTTTTCTCTCCAACAACTTTTTGGCCAAGGCGACAAGTTCCTAGAGCTTTTGGAGGCGGCCGCACGGGAGGCGCACGAAAGCGTCCGCCTTACCATCGAGCTGATCAAATCTCCTCGCGAAACAAAAAGACTGGATGATCTCGTCTTGGCGCGCCGTAAGGAGAAGAAAATATCCGAGCAGATCAGCGAGGAGTTGGTGAAGACGTTCGTTACCGGCTTGGAACGCGAGGACATCGAAGCCTTGGCGCGGACCCTCTACAAGATTCCCAAGACCGCCGAAAAACTTGCCGAACGATTCCTCCTCGCCGTGCCACATTTGGAGGGGGCCGAGTTCAGTCGGCAGGCCGAGATGATGACCAAGGCCACCGATGTCGTGCTGGAAATGATTGCCCAGCTTCGCCACATGGAAGACCTGGAGAAAATAAAGGAGTTGAATGACAAACTGCAATACGTCGAAGGCGAGGCGGACAAATTGATGCTCGAATTGCTGCGCGGACTCTACAGCGGGAAGTTTGACGCGCTGCGGGCCATCGTCATCCGCGACCTTTACGAGTTGATCGAGAAAGTCGTGGATCGTTGCCGCGATGTCGGTAACGTGGTCATGGATATTGTTCTGAAGAACTCCTGAGCCGCGCCGCGCGATGACCCTCATTTTCACCGTCATCCTCGTGGCGCTGGTGTTTGAGTACATCAACGGCTTCCACGATACCGCCAACTCCATCGCCACCGTGGTTTCCACCAAGGTTTTGTCGCCCCGCCAGGCGGTGGTACTGGCCGCCATCACCAATCTGCTCGGCGCCCTCTGGGGGACGGCGGTTGCCAAAACCATCGCCTCCGGGCTTGTGGATGCGAAGGTCGTCACCTCCGAAATCATTGTGTGCGCGCTGCTGGGTGGCATCGTATGGAATCTGGTCACCTGGTGGGTGGGTTTGCCATCGAGTTCATCACATGCGCTCGTAGGCGGGCTTTGCGGCGCCTGTCTCGCCGCAGCAAAGAATGATTGGGGGGTCATCATCTGGAGCCTCCCCGGCAAGGAGCATTGGTGGGAAGGGAAGGGAATCTTGTGGAAGGTTCTCGTCCCGATGGTCAGCTCGCCCCTGGTCGGTTTCACCGTCGGTTTTCTCATCATGGGCCTGCTCTACTTCGGCTTGCGTAGCTGGCGACCCGTAATGGTGAACCGGGTCTTCGGCAAGCTTCAGTTGTTTAGCGCCGCCTACATGGGCTTCAGTCACGGCACCAATGACGCGCAAAAGACCATGGGTATCATCTTCCTCGCACTAGTCGCCGGAACGATGAGCGGCACGTTCGATACCTTTGGCAGCCAGTGGAACTTTTTGCACGCGCCCGAGAACCTTGGCTCGGTCGCCGCCGCCCACGTCGAGCTTGGCCGGCTCGATCAGGTACGCGGTAACCATGCCGCCGCAGCCGGCCATTTTCTAAAGGCGGCGGAAGCGAAAAACAACACGGCCAAATTTCTTTATGCCCAGGCGCTCAAAAACGGTCGCGGCATCAAAGCCGACCCGGCCAAAGCTGCGGCGCTCTTCAAGGAACTGGCCGCCGATAAGTTTGATGAATCGTCGGTGCAGCCAGCGTCGCCCATTGTGCGCAAATTCAAGGACCTTCCAGAGTCGCCCGATGCGGCTGCCGCCTGGTTGAAGAAGAAGGCCGACGCCGGCAACGATGACGCGATCCTGGCGTTGGGCGTTGCGTACCTGAAGGGCCTGGGCGTTCCCAAGGGCGCAAACGAAGCGAGGCAGCTCTTTGAGCAGGCTTCAAGGCGCAATCATCCGGCGGCATTCTTCAACCTTGGCTACATGAGTTTGAATGGGATTGGCGGTTCCAAGGACGAAAAGGCGGCGACGAAACATTTCAAAACGTGCATTGCCGAGGAGGCAATCCCCGTCTGGATCAAAGTTGTCTGCGCTCTCACCATGGCGGCGGGCACGGCCGCCGGCGGCTGGCGCATCATCAAAACGCTCGGTCACAAAATGGTGAAGCTCCATCCCGTGAATGGTTTTGCGGCCGAGGCCACCGGTGCGTCGGTGCTCATCGTGGCAGCCCACTTCGGCATGCCCGTCTCTACCACCCACGCCATCACGACTTCCATCATGGGGGTGGGCTGCGCCAAAGGTTTCAACGCGCTGAAGTTCAAGGTCGTCGAACGAATCATCTGGGCGTGGCTGCTGACCATTCCCGCCGCCGCCGGTGTGGCTTACGGCCTTGTCCGGTTGACGCGTTTTTTCGGGTGGATCGCCTGACTTCGCGACGCTTCCTGATTCGACTTCCTTTGCATTTCCTGCCAACCTCCACGCATGTCTAAACCATCGTTGAAGGTCCTGGCCGTTGTCGGCAGTTTGCATCGCAAATCCGTGACGCGAACCGTCATCAATCACCTCGCGCAACAACTTCGGCAGGATGGCTGTTCAGTGGACGTGCTCGATCTTGGAAACGAACCCCTCGCGCTTTACAACCCCGACACCGCTTACGACGCCCCGCATTATGCCGCTCTGCAAACTAGGGTGGAACGAGCGGATGTCATTCTGC
>CAZYYS010000004.1:46516-48561 GCA_964651015.1 uncultured Verrucomicrobiota bacterium | reverse complement strand
CGTCAGTTCCTCCGAGAACAAGCCGCATTGCTTGCCGATCCGTCCCGGCTGACCCCGGCGACCACGGGCGACGAATCCGCATTGCCACCAGCCAAGGAGCCGCGGGCGCGGGCGAAGGAAAACTTGATTTTGGTCCTCTTCAACCACAACGATTTCATTAGCATCCGATGAGCATGCGACCCACGAACCGCGCGCGGTGGACGGTCCCCCGAACCCGACGGTCATTCCTGGCGGATTGCGGCATGGGAATGACCGGCATGGTTCTCGGCACGATGTTGGCCCGGGAAGGGAACGTCCAAGCTGCCGCCCTTGGGGCGTCGAGTGGGACGCCGCCCAAGCAGCCACACTTTGCTCCCCGCGCCCGTAGTGTCATCTGGCTGTTTATGCAAGGAGGCACGAGCCAGATGGAGAGTTTCGATCCCAAGCCGGATCTGAACCGGTACGAGGGCAAGACCATCGCGGAAACGCCCTACAAGGGAACGCTCGATTCGCCGTATCTCAAAAAGAACCTGCGTGAATTGGTCGCGGGACTGCACAAGGTGCATCCGAAAATCTTTCCTATGCAGGTCGGCTATCGTCAACGCGGGCGCAGCGGGCTGGAGGTAAGCGATTGGTGGCCGCACGTGGGCGACTGCATTGACGACATCGCGGTGGTGCGTTCGATGTGGACCACGGACAACAATCACGGCGCCCAACTTCAATTCCACACCGGTCGCCACGTTCTTGAAGGCCAGTTTCCCACCATCGGTTCCTGGGTCCACTACGGCCTCGGCACGCTCAACGAGAACCTCCCGCAGTTTGTCGTCATGGGCCGTCCGATCGCGGACTGCTGCGGCGGCGCCGGCGCGCATGGCGCGAATTACCTTGGACCCGAACATCAGGGCGTCCAGCTCGCGATCGACCCGAAACGGCCGTTGCCGTACGCGGGGCCGGGCGCGGACGTCTTCACCGGGGAACAGCGGGCCGAATTTGCTTTGATGGATCGCCTTAATCGCTTCGCGGCGATCGAATATCCAGAGGACGCCGCCCTCGCCGCGCGCATCAAGTCATACGAACTGGCGTTCCGCATGCAGATGGCCGTGCCGGAAGTCGTGGCGTTCGACGAGGAATCGGAAGACACACGACGCCTTTACGGTCTCGATCAATCCGCCACCAAGTCCTTTGGTCAGCAATGCCTCGCCGCCCGGCGGCTGGTGGAACGTGGTGTGCGGTTCATCCAGATCTTTCACGGCGGCAACGGCGGGGCCGGTGAATGGGATGCCCATGCTGACCTGCGTGTTGGTCACAGCCAACTCTGTGGCCAGGTGGACCTCCCGATCGCCGGTCTGCTCAAGGATCTCAAACAACGCGGGCTGCTCGATGAAACGCTGGTCGTCTGGGGGACGGAGTTTGGCCGCACTCCGGGCGGCCAGGGCAATGACGGCCGGGATCATCATCCCTACGGGTTTTCCGTCTGGCTCGCCGGCGGCGGCATTCGCGGCGGCATCGCCCACGGGGCCACGGACGAACTCGGATTCCACGCCGTGGAGGACCGCCACTACGTCACCGACCTCCATGCCACCGTCCTCCACCAGCTTGGTCTGGAGCCGAAGAAACTCACCATTCCCGGACGCACGCGCCTGGAGATCGACTACGGCGAACCGATCCGCGGAATCATTTCCTAGGAGGCGCGCCTCCGACCATTATTTCCGCAGCCATGCCGACGCCAGTCCTTCCGGCGGCTTGTGCATGATTGTTCGTTATCCGGCTCCCCGCTCTCCACCGTTCGCGGCATCGGGCAGCATGCCGGTCCGGCTGCACGCCGAGGACCCCTTGATTCACCAGCATGGAGAGACCATGGGTGAAGTTCACTTCCAACAGCATGGCTCCCGATGCCGCATGTGGGTTCCGCCGGAAGTCGAGGACCCCATCTGCCTGCACGCTCCAACTCGTAAAAGCATCAGTTACTTTGGAGCGGTGCGCTTGAAGGATGGCAAACTGGGCATGTCGCCTCCGGACGGAATGTTCGACGCCTGCACTGCTGGAGATGCTATCGAAGGATTGAA
>CAZYYS010000004.1:0-46506 GCA_964651015.1 uncultured Verrucomicrobiota bacterium | reverse complement strand
TCGCAAAGACCTCGGGCCGAAGGATTGTCATGATCATCGACAACGCTCGCTACCACCACGCCAGCCTGCATGAAGCGTGGCGCCAGGAGGTTGCCAATCATTTTGTCCTCCACTTCCTGCCACCTTATAGCCCACAACTCAACCCGATCGAACGGGTCTGGAAACTGATTCGCCGTCGTTGTCTTCACAACCAATACCTCCCTGAGTTGGCGACGTCATCGCAGCAATCACCCCGTGCCTTCTTACATGGTCCGGTCCAAACACCACGTTGTCTCGCCGCTGCGGAACGTTGTGTTTAGCTGGAAGTATCTGGCTTCCATCCCCGGCAGGATTGGTGCTGTAACTGATGCAGGCACGGATGACACGAGCGAGTCATGTGCTGTGGGTTTGAGGTTTCGAGTGGGAATTGGGCAACTCAATTTCATTTTGCCATTTTTGGACGAAAATGGACAATACGAAAGTGGGCGGGCGGAAACAGGTAAATGGGACATTCGCAGCGAGGTTGAACAACCGTTGCGGCAAAAAGTCCAAGGTGTGCTACGTTAAACGGTCTAATTGCAAAGACATTATGGAAATTGTGAAAATATTAATCCTGTTATTTTGTTTCAAACTTTCGTTGCCGCTCTATGCCGTCGAACGAACGAATCCCGTCTCCGCCGACACCAAGGCTGTGCCCAAGGCGGAAGCGGTCCGATTAGCACCTGGACGGGGAGATGGTGATGTCGCCCAAGTGACGGCGCGGATGCTGGAGCACCTTCACTATTTGCAACCAAAGTTCAATGACGAGATTTCCAGCAAGTTCCTGGATCGCTATCTCAACACACTCGACCCGCAGCACATCCACTTCTTGCAATCCGACCTGGCCGACTTTGAGCAATATCGCGCCAAACTGGATGACCTGACTTTGCGCGGCGATACCACACCGGCCTATGAGATCGCCACCCGTTTCCTGCAACGACTCGAACAGCGGGTGACCTATGTAAATGAACTTCTCAAAACAGAAAAACTCGAGTTCATGACTGACGAACGGGTCACGCTCAATCGCCGTGATTTGCCTTACCCCAAGGACATCACCGAAGCCCGACGGCTTTGGCGAGATCGACTTCGTTACGAGTTGCTCGAGGAAAAACTAAATACGGCAGCATCACAAAAACCCAAACAGGGAGCTACCAAACCCAAGGACGGAAGTGAAGCCAAGCCGGAAGTCAAGACGACCGCGGATAAAGATCAAGCTAACAAGACCATAAGTCCTGAGGAGACGCGCGAAGAAATTGTCAAAACTCTCACCAAGCGTTATGCCCGGATTTTGAAGACGTTCAAGGATTGGGACGCGGATAACTTTCTGGAAGTTTACCTGACTGCGCTTGCCCATGTTTACGACCCGCATTCGGACTACTTCGGCAAGTCGCAGTTGGAGAACTTTGCCATCGGCATGAACCTTTCCCTCTTCGGAATTGGCGCGGAATTAACATCTGACATAGACGGCTACTGCACGATTAATAAACTGGTCCCAGGCAGCCCCGCGCTCAACAGCAAAAAGATCAAGGTGAAAGATCGCATTGTGGCCGTAGCTCAAGGCGACCAGGAGCCGGTGGATGTGGTGGGAATGCCGCTTTCCAAAGTGGTGGAACTGATTCGCGGCCCAAAAGGGACGGAAGTGCGTTTAACCATCATCCCGGCAACGGGTGGCGACCCTGCCATTCGCACGACGGTCAGTTTGGTGCGTGACAAGATCAAATTGGAAGACAAGGAAGCCAAGGCTAAAATCATCGAGTACCCGACTGGCCAAGGTGAAAGCGTGCGGCTGGGAATCATTGATCTACCTTCGTTTTATGCTCCTTTGGAAATTGGCGGCAGGAAAGACAAATCAGAACCCGAGAACACCACGTCGGAGGATGTGGCCCGGCTTATCAAAAAACTTGAACAGGAAAAGGTCAGCGGGATCATTCTGGATTTGCGCCGCAACGGCGGCGGATCGCTTGAAGAGGCGATCAAGCTGACCGGCCTGTTCATCAAGGAAGGTCCAGTGGTCCAGGTCAAAGACTACAAAGGCGACAAGAACATTGACGAGGATGAGGACCCGACCGTGCTCTATGACGGACCGTTAGTGATCCTCACGAGCCGGTTCAGCGCCTCGGCTTCCGAGATCCTGGCGGGTGCGCTTCAAGATTACGGAAGGGCGCTCATTGTTGGCGACGCATCCACGCACGGCAAGGGAACGGTTCAATCCCTGCAACAACTCGCCCCTTTCATGAGACGACCCGGGATCACCAACAATCCGGGCGCACTCAAAGTTACGATCCGGAAATTTTACCGTCCGAAAGGTTCGTCCACCCAATTGAAAGGGGTTGTCCCGGATATCATTTTGCCCTCGGTCAACGACCATCTCGAAGTCGGCGAATCATCTCTGGACGATCCGCTGGCGTTCGACACGATCACCAGCGCTCCGTTTGAGCCACTGAACCGCGTCCAACCTTATCTTGCCGAGTTGGAAAAGAACTCCGCACGACGTATAGCCTCTGAAAAAGATTTCGCCTATGTGCGGGAGGACATCGAGCAGGTCAAAAAAACTCTCGCTGACAAAACCATCTCCTTGAATGAAAAACAACGACTCAAGGAAAAGGAGGACAATGAAGCTCGGCGAAAAGCCCGCGACGAGGAACGACTCACGCGGAAGGAAGCCAATGAAAAAGTCTATGAACTCACTCTCAAACAAGTTGATTTGCCGGGCCTCCCACCGCCCCTCGCGAAAACCAACCATGCCGCCATCGCAAAAAACGCCAATGACGTGAAGGCTGGCAATGTCGCAGCTAATTCCGCCTCGGCAACACCCAAGAAGAACTCGACTCCTTCGGGGAGTGATCTTGATGACGAAGATGACGAAGAAAAGCCGGCGCATGTAGATGTGGATATCGGCTTGGAAGAAGCCAAGCACATCCTCGTCGATTATCTCTCCCTGTTACCGAAGGGAAGCATTCTCACGGTCACGACCGTGCCGTGAGTTGAGAGGACGCGCGCCCGCTCCTGACAACGAAGTTTTCGCCGAACTGAACCGATGATTTTCAGTTTCTGGTCAGCGCGTTACCCCTGCGCAGAACCGCCTTGGTGGCGGTCTGTCTTCCCGGCAAAGTCTTCACCCGCGTCCGCTATTTGTAAATCAGTCGGTGACCCGGTACTTGAGTTGGATGGTGTTGGGGGACTAAGCTTCCGCTGAAATCAACTCCACTCGACTCCGAGCTTGCGAATTGACCTTGACCGGGGCCGGAAACCGCACCTTGTCGAGGCCGTAATTGATCCCCATCACGAGCCCTACCGAGGTATCCGCGTCAAGTGCAGGGAGACTCCTGTTCAAATGTGGAATCAGCGAAAGCGTCAGAAATCCGTGTGCAATCGTTGCCTTGTAAGGTGAAGACTCTGCAGCACGGGCGGGGTCGGTATGAATGAACTGTGGTCAAGCGTAGCCTCGGCGAACTGGTTGATCCGCTCTTGCGTTATCTCCTGCCATTCTCCTACGCCCAATTCCTTGCCTCTACCTGTTTGAAAATCGCATGGGCATTTTCGACGTTCGTTTTCATCCTCGCAGAGCGCGAAACATACGTGCAGTTCAGCGGCTTTGCCCCAGCCATAATAAGATCATCGGAACGAGCAGGCCCAGCGACAGCGACAGCCAGATCGGCCACCGTTGGCGGGTCGAACGAAACGCCAGCACGACACCCAGCGCGATCGTGGCAATCAACGCCACGCACATGATTACGACGAGATAACGAAAGAGTGCCGGGCGATATGCCTGCGCTTCTGCAGTGGGAAAATACTGGTCCACATGCACCGTGTTCAACCGGCCCACCAGAGTGTCCGCTTCTCCCTGGCCTTTCAAACGGTCGGGAGACACCGTCTGATACCAACCCGTTGCCACGAAGAACAACAGGAGCGGCGCAAAAAAACAGCCGAGGAATGTGTGTATGCGACGCAGGTTTTTCATGGAAGGAAGTTTGCAATCAAACTTCGAAAATCGGTCATCATTTTCTACCTCCGGGTTTCCGCGTTTGGATTGCGTGTGGCTTCAACAACTCACTGTTTGTCCGGCGCCGGTACCCAAATCTTTTGGCCGACTCTCAACTTCGTTGCGTCCAGTTTCGGATTGGCTTTGAGGATTTGATCCGCCGTTACTTTGATGCCTTTTTCCCGAAAGGCCTGGGCAATGGTCGAAAGCGTGTCGCCCGAGGCAATGATGTGCTCGAAACCTTTCTCAGCAGAAGCACCACTTGACCCAGTATCTCCTTTGGGCACAGCCGGAGGTTTCTTCCCCTTCCCCCCGGTCGGACCCGTGATCGATTTTCCCAACTGCTCAATTTTTTCGAGAATAAGGTCTTTGTCCGCCTCGCGTTTCTTGTCGATCTCCTGGAGCTTCTCGGCCAGTTTGCGCAAATCTTCCTGGCTTGCGTAATTACCGGTCGGTTTGGATGCTTGCTCGCGCAAACTCTCGACTTCCCTCGTCAAAGCGGCAATGCGCCTTTGTTGTTCTGTCTGCGCGGCGAGCAAATCTTCCACCGCGCTGTTAAGCCGCTTGTACCGTTCCTCTTCGCGTTCGGCTCGAGCGGCGGCGGCGGCGGCAGCGGCATCCTGACCCTGCAAAGCCGGAGTCATTAAGAGCAGACAGCCAAAGAGAAAAATGGAAAACCTTTTCATGCGTCGAAAATAGGAGTGTCTGCCTTTAGGCGCAAGCGGGAAGAGAGGGCGCAGTCGGGCTCTGCCTCCTGATTGTCTCACGCCCCAAATCCCGAAATCTTATCAAGAAATCACAGCGATGAGTTTTGTGTTCATTCAACCCAATTGATACTCCCCGCAAAGCCCTCTGTGGTTCGTGTTATCATGGAGGTAATGGGCGGGAAAGTGTTCACGCACTTTCCCGCGTAACCCATCGTGTTTGACCGGGGTCTCGCGACCCCATAGCGAAAGGTCTGTATGAGGTATTATACCTCCACCACACAGTTCAACTGCGGAATCGACCTCCATGCCCGCCAGATGTACGTCTGCCTCATGGATCGGGACGGTAAAAACTCGTCCACACCAACACTGGGAAAACGGTCCAAGCCCAGCAAGGCGTGCAAGACGCGATCCGCCCGCAACCACTCGCTGTGGGCGAAGCGTTGCGCTCCAACCACGACGGACATCAGAAACGCCGTAAGCGAATGCGCCAGCGGAATGGCGTTGTTGGACGTCGGTTCGGCAAAGGGCAGATGTTGTTGCACCTGCCGGGCGAAACCAATCTGGCTCAGGAAGGAAATAAAACTGGCCAGACCGCCGAAGGGCGAAATGGCCTTGGGTGTTTCCTCCAAAACCAGCTTGGCATCCCCGAAGAGCGAGGTAATTTCAGTGCGGGTCGTTTTGTGCAGGGTCGGCGCGGGTTGTTTAAGCATCAATCCCTATGCCCACATCCCTTTCCGCAAAGCGACCCTTTTTCTACTTCGGAGTTCGGGTTCAAGCTGCCAAGCGAAATTAAGTCGAGGCCCTCGTTCCCGAGACGCTAAAACGGAAAAAGAAAACTTTTCCGAACGGGAGTCATTTTGCCTGTTGACCGTCCGGGCTTAATAGGGGTGAGATGGCCGAAATCACCGTTGTGATTCTCTTATGAAGTTTTCGGGTAGTTTGGGCAATCACGTTTTGGGCGGCTCCAAGGAATCACCACCAGATGCCTCTGATTTCCCGAATTGCCGAGCGAAAATTGTCGCCGAGCTTTCGCCGAAGGCTGAACGCCAGTTTAGTTCGACCCCAAACACGTTCGCCTCCCGGCGTGCGTAGCCGAGCGCGATATTGGTTTGAAGAGTCGGTGAGAAAATCACGCTGGTGATGTAACCGACTTCCTTGCCGTCTTTGAACAGTTTGTCACCGCGCACAGGCAAGGTTTTCAAATCGTCGGCGAGGCGCAGGCCCACGAGTTCGCGGTTGACGTGGCCGATAGTGTGGATGCGGTTGATGACTTCCTGGCCGATGTAGCAACCTTTGTTGTAACTCACTGCGCGCGTTTCGATGCCGCACTCCAGCGGAATGTTCGTCTCGTCCATGTCCACTCCGAATCGCGGAGTGCCCGCTTCAATCCGCGCAGTCTCAAACGCCGTCCAGCCGCACGCCCGGCCGCCGACCAACTTTGCGGTGGCAACAAGTTTGTCCGCCACGGTTGGAAGTGCATCGAGCGGGACGAACAAGTCGTAACCGTTTTGGACTGCGCCGGCAAAGCGCAGCGGCGACGGCGCTTTGGATTGGACGGAACTTTCCAATGCCGCCAAAGCGGTGTCGCGCTTTGCTTGCCACCGCAGTCCAAAGATATCGCCGTCAAGTCGCGGCTGGTTTATCAGATAGATTTCGCCAAGCGTCGTGTCCGTGGCCCGGACGAAATTGAAAGGTTTGGCGGGCAGCTCAATGAACAGGTTCAGACTGCGGACAATCTCGGCAGCCTTTGGTCCCTGCACAGTGAGCAGTCCGTAGAGTGGCGCGACATCCACCACTTGCACGTCATCGGCGATAATGTATTTCTCCAGCCGCTGCGTGATCGTCGCGGTCAGGCCCGGCTCGAAGTCGAGCAGCAGTTCCTCTTGGAGACAGTAAATGTTCAGGTCACTCTGCATTTTGCCTTTGGCCGTGACGAGAGCGGCGTAACAACCCACACCAACGGACAACTTTTTAACGTCGTTGGTGACCTGACCGTGAAGGAAGCGAATACGGTCTTCACCGGTCAGACAAAGCCGACCGCGAGAGCTCAGATCGATCACGCCAGCGGTTTCACGCAACGCGGCGTGTTCGGCGAGCGCGTCGCCGTAATGGTTCACGGCCTCCATGCCATTCACCTCGGTGAAGGCCGCGTTCAGACTTCGATGAAACTCGTGCAAGGCGAGTGCGCTCATATCGCAAGTCTAGTTGTTTGGTGGGTGAGATGGGACAAGAATTTGTGGAAGTGGTCGTCTATTCGATCGGTGCCGCATCTATGCAACGACTTTTTCTGTCGTTAGGTCAAAGAAATGCGCCTGGCGCATGTCGAAGATGAGGGGAATCTTCTGGTTCGCGCCCACTCGTGTGCTTGTGTGAACGCGAACCACGAAGTGGTGCGAGCCGCTGGTCACATGAAGATGGGTTTCCGGGCCCATGTGCGCAACGTCTTCCACGTCGGCTTCGATTGTTCGCCCCTGTGGAGATTCGCCTGCGCAGACCGCGATATCCTCCGGCCGAATGCCAAGCACAATTTTCTTTCCGATGCAACTCGTGAGTTTCCGCGACAACTCGTCTCCAAGTTGAATGTTGAAACCGCCGGCTGGGACGGTTTGAGCATTCTGTTCCTGAAAGAAAAAACCGTTTCCAGTTTGCACAATGACGCCATTGAAAAAGTTCATTGGCGGCGCACCGATGAAGCCGGCGACGAACAGGTTGGCCGGCTGACTGTAGATTTTCATCGGCTCATCCACCTGCTGGATGACGCCCTCCTTCATGACTGCGATGCGGTCGCCCAGGCTCATGGCCTCCGCTTGATCATGGGTCACGTATATCATCGTAGCACCGAGGTGGTTTAGTAATCGCGAGATTTCGACTCGTATCTGCACACGCATTTGTGCGTCAAGATTGGAGAGCGGTTCATCCAAGAGAAAGACTTTCGGCTTGCGCACGATCGCGCGACCGACAGCCACGCGTTGACGCTGTCCACTCGAGAGGGTTTTAGGAAGACGATCAAGGCACGACATCAAGTCAAGTGTCTTCGCGGCCTCCTTGACGCGGTGATCGATTTCCGCGCGAGGATACTTCCGCAATTTCAACCCAAACGCCAGGTTGTCGTACACCGTCATGTGCGGAAAGAGTGCGTGGTTTTGGAAGACCATGGCGACGTCGCGGTCTTTGGGGGCAAGGTTATTCACCACGCTACCATCGATCGAAATCGTGCCGTGGGTGGCTTCCTCCAAGCCCGCGATCAGGCGCAGGGTGGTGGTTTTACCGCAGCCGGACGGGCCGACGAGCACAAAAAATTCCTTGTCTTCGATGGCGAGATTGACATTTCGGACAGCGCAAATGTCCTGCCCTTTCGGCTCGCGAAACATTTTGGAAAGGTTTTCGATCAACACAAGCGCCATGACCAAGTGTTGAATGTCCGGTGCCGAACGTCGAGCGCCGAGTAATTCTGGAAGGAAAGTGCAATGCAGAATTCCCAACTCACCAGAACTGGCGGCGAATATCCAGGGGTTACGCACTGAATCCGAGGAGGGATTGGAGGCAGGCATGGTCTCACGCGGTGTCAAGTTGTTTGCCTTTGATACCGCTCTCGCAGCGGGTGTCGCGGCGCAGCAGGTTGAGCACAAGGCGGCGCAAGGTGCCGAGGTTTTCCGCTGCATGGCCCGCCCGCGCCCGGCTTTGATCCTTGTCCATTTGCACGTCCAGTACCCAATGGACTTGGTTCTCCGCGTCCGCTCCCCATGACCTTGTTGACTTTGGATCAAAACCAGCGTTAATTCCTTGCGTAAATTAAGTAACTCTAATTCCTGCATGAGAACCCTACAACCCTCGACATTTCAGTCGCCACTTCGTTCTGCGCATGGTCGTTTTGGATTCACCCTGATTGAACTCCTCGTTGTCATCGCCATCATTGCCATTCTTGCTGGTTTGCTCCTGCCCGCCTTGTCGAAAGCCAAGACCAAAGCGCAGGCCATCCAGTGCATGAACAATGAAAAGCAGTTGGCCTTGGCTTGGATCATGTATTCGGACGACAATCAGGGCCGATTGCCGCCAAATACGAGCGGTAGTGGTAGCAGCGGCGGCTGGGTGGATGGTTGGCTCGATTTTCAACCCAACAATACTCACAACACAAACACGGTCTTCCTTCTGAACGCCAAGATCGGGCCTTACACCAAGTCCCTTGGCATCTATAAATGCCCCGGCGACGTTTATCCCTGCTCCATAAACCGAGTGAATTTGCCCCGCGTCCGCAGCGTTTCCATGAATGCCTACATTGAAGGGGGCGCCTATGGCAGCCGCTCATCAAGCAGCGCCGCGGACCCAAATTACTTCTGCTACAATAAAATGTCCGACATCGTATATCCACCGCCGGCCATGCTTTGGGTCTTCAACGACGAGCATCCGGACAGCATCAACGACGGCTGGGAGGTTAACAGCACAGACCCCAACGGCAGTTGGACAGATTTGCCCGCCAGCAACCATGGCGGCACGTGCGGTTTCAGCTTTGCGGATGGGCACTCCGAAATCAAAAAGTGGCAGGAAAAAAGTACGATCGTGAAAGTAACAAAAGTCCAATACAACGGTTTCCCCGCCTCCAACAGCCGCGACAAGCGCTGGGTCATGGAGCGGTCCACCGCGCGTTCAAGCCGCCAGTAAAATCTTGTCTGTCACGATCGAAGCTGCAAACCCCTTCGGTCAGCGCATGCGTTTGAACGCGCCACTGCAAAATCAGGCCCGCGGGTGAAATTTGCGATGCACCTCGCGCAATCGCTGGCTGGCGACGTGGGTATAGACTTCCGTGGTGCTGATGCTGGCGTGGCCGAGGAGTTCCTGAATCACACGCAAGTCCGCGCCGTGCTCCATCAAATGCGTGGCGAAGCTATGCCGCAACATATGTGGCGTGACGTTTCGCGAAACTTCGGCACGGGCAACCCGTTTCTTGATGCGCAACCAGAGTGTGACGGTGGCGAATTTCGTACCGCGCTTGTTCAGGAAAACATTCGCCGATGATTTGGGCGTGACGAGTTTTGGCCGACCGGCTTCGATGTAACGGTTCAACGCTTCAACGGCTTTGCTTCCTACGGGTACGACGCGTTCCTTGTTGCCTTTGCCGATGACGTTGATGAAGCCAGCATCAAGATGAAGCTGCTCCAGCCGTAAGCCGCACAACTCGGCCAAGCGCAAGCCGGAGGCGTAGGCGAGTTCAAGCACGGCCTGGTCGCAAAGCGCAGCCGGCGTGGCAGGTTCTTCGGGCGCGAGGAGTTTGGCAATTTCCTCGTTGGTCAGGGACTTGGGCAGGCGCTTCCAACGTTTGGGAAGCGAGAGATGTTCGGCGGGATTCGCGGGCAAAAGTTTTTCCGCCTCGGCGAAATTGTAAAACGCGCGCAGCGCGGCGATTTGCAAATAGACGCTCTCGCTGCTCAACCGGCGCGAGGAATCTTCCTCCTCGTTTTCCAGTTTGCGTCCGCGCTCATGCTGAAGAAACGACATCAAATGTTTCAACTCAACCTGCTTCCAGTCCGTGATTTTGTTTCTACCCGCCCACGCGATGAAACGATTGAGCAACCCGGCGTAAGTTTTCTGTGTGTGCTCGGCCTGCCCGCGCTCATGGCGGAGGTATTGCAGAAAATCTTCGACGAGGGTTTGCATTGTGCCCGCGATTGAAGCTTCGGTCACTTCTCAGCCTCGATCATTTTCTTCACAAGCTCACGGCCCTTTTCGCCAATCGTTTCCACCGCGATTTTCTCCATCTCCACCTTAATGGCCGCTTGCATTTGCTTATGCTTTTCTTCGTCGGTGCCCGTAAACGTCTTTTGCAACTCGCCAAATTTGGATTCAAGGACCGGCTGCAGTTCCATGATTCGATTGAAGAACCGATCCGCATCCTCACCGCCGATACCAACCGATTCTGCCATAGCTGCCAACTCTCCGCGGAAGCGCAACTTGTCTTGCGCCTCTCGCTCTTTCTCAACAGCCGCTTCGCGAGCTTGTTCCTCGACCCGTTGTTCTGCGATGCGCGTCTCACCAAGAAGTTCTTTCAACGTTTGATCGAATTCGGCTTTGCGCTGGTCAAGCTCTCGCTTTACATCATCAGGAACCGCGATTCCGTTATTGAAAGGAAGCGAATCGAGCGATCCGGACATCTCCATTTCCAACGCCAGCTTCACCATGGCACGAAACTCACTTTCAGACTTTGCCTCCGGCAGATTACGGCGGACATAATCGGCAGCCGGCGACTGCCGGTAGAGGTATTCTTCCGCTTCCTGTGGAGAAAGGACGTTGGCGAGCGTTGCCCGCTTCTGGCGCTCCAACTCGCGAGCCTTTGCCATGTCTTCTGCGTTCACTTCGCCCATCCAGCGGCGCTGCTGCAAATCGTTCAGTTCACGCCGGAACTTGCTGTCCACTTCGCGTATTTGACGACGCGTCTCGACGGAGAAAGATTCCAGCGGATCACGCCAAAACTCCGGTGTGCCGCGTACGGCTGCTGCGAACGATTGCCACGATCCGTCGAACAACGATTCCAACGTCGTGATCATTTCGTCCCGCAAATCCTGTTGCTGTTGATTATGTTCCTGCCAGTGGCCTCTGCTTTGTTGATGCCTATAATCCCATGCCTGCGCCGTTTCGGCGTCCCGCTCGATCAATCGACTCCGGAATTCCCGGCAAACGCGCAGCGTGACGATATCGCGAACGGTTCGCTCCGGGCAACCGATGGCGCGCAGTTTCTCAATGAATTTTCGTGGGTCCCGGTCTTCGATCGTTTTCCACGGGGTGGCCGGGGTGGAATCGGGAGAATTCGAGGTCGCGCGCACCGTTATGGAACGGTGATCCGCGTGGCGGATTTCTCCGCGCGGCGTACGCGTCATCGGCATTTCGCGCGTACCTCGCCAGCCCACGATGGCGAGCAGCACAATGTTCAGTGCGAGACTGATTTGAAGAATGCGTTTCATCGTCCGATGCGTGCCTCATTTGCGCCGATGACAACACCCAAATCGCGACGCACAGCACGGGATGCCTTGTCCCCGAGCAGTTCGATCAGCTTCGCCTCAGCCTGTTGCCTCAATGCCTGTACCTGCTGTTTGCGTTCATCCACAGACAGGGCGGAGTTCTTCTCGGCCGCGTCCGCCGCGGTTCGGACGTCGCGCGTAACCCGCCAGGCCGCTTCAATGGTTTCCAGTGGAATACCCTGCTCCTCGGCCGACCGGCGCGTATTCATATAAAACACGTCCGTCACGCGCTCGAATTCCTTCGCCCGTTCATCACCAAATAACTTTCTCACTTCTTCGGTGGCCGCCATGCGGTTAAGCAAATCAAAACGGCTGTTTTTCCCGTCCACCTCCTGTTCTCGGGCGGCATACAGTTGTTTGAACTCTTCGACTGTGCAATCAAAATACTCCAATTCGGTCCGCAGCGTCTGGGCCATCTGCGAATTGCGCAACTTGAACTCCTCCCGTTCCTCCGGCGTGAGCACGCCGGCCAACAACTTCGTTTTTTCGTCGAACAGCTTCTTCTCGTCACCAGGCGAGTATCTGTTCCGATTATACAACTCCATTTCCTTCGTTTCAAAATCGCCATCAGCAAGGGCTTTCAAAGCCGCCTCGCGTTTCTCTGGAGACAGAAACAAAAGTTGCTGTTCGCTGCCGTGAAGTTGGAGATGAAGCGTGTCTGTCAATCCCTGTTGACTGGGTTTGAAGCCGAGCAACTCTTGAACGACACCGCTCTTCTCCTTTTCAATTGCCGTGAGTTGCTTGAGCTGTTCCGGGCTTGGCGGATCGCCGCCGTATTTCTGCCAATAGGCTTTGTTACGCGGCTGCCAAATCGCCTGAATGCGCGACGCGAAAAGCTGGTTCACGTCTGCGACAATAATATCGCGGATGACTTGCTCAGGGCAGCCGACGGCGCGAAGGTTGGCGATATATTGGCGGTAATCGGTGGATTCAATCTCGCTCCAATGAAATGGCGGGGCGTTTGTCGTCAGTGATGCTACCGCCGCATTTGTGGCACTGCGCAACGGGAGGGCTTTGACAGAGCTGCCTATGTTGTTGCTGCCGGATTGGGATGGCGGAGGAGGCAACGAAGGGTTCTGACGGAAAAGTTTTGTCATCAAAACCAGGTTCAATCCGACCGACACAATTACCATCAATATCGTGGCGACGCTGCCGACGCCGGACGTTCTGATGTTTGCTAACTCTTTAATGTCGAATTGGCTCATGACCCAGTGACGCTTGGTTGGTTACTCCCAAGAAAGTACACCAAAACCCCAATCATGCAGTAAGATTCTGCACGTCATCTCGGTCTAAATGCCCTGACCTCGGCTTAAAGTTTCTTCCCGGTCAGCCGCTCGTAAGCCTCCAGATATTTCGCGCTAGTTTTGGCGACGACGTCAGCGGGGAGTTGCGGGCCGGGCGGAGTTTTGTTCCAGTCGAGCGTTTCGAGATAGTCGCGGACGAATTGCTTGTCGAAGCTCGGTTGGCCTTTGCCGGGCGCATATTGGTCGGCGGGCCAGAAACGTGAGGAGTCGGGCGTGAGGACTTCATCGATGAGGATAAGTTGACCGTCGAACAGACCAAACTCGAACTTGGTGTCGGCGATGATGATGCCGCGCTGGCGGGCGTAGTCGCGGGCGGCTTTGTAAATCTTCAAACTCAACTCGCTCGCTTTGTCGGCGATTTTCTTGCCCACAATCTTTTCGGCCTGCGCGAAGGAGATGTTTTCGTCGTGGCCTTGCTCGGCCTTCGTGGATGGCGTGAAGATGGGTTCGGGTAACTCGGCAGATTCGGTCAAGCCGGCGGGGAGTTTGATGCCGCAAACGGTCTGCGATTTTTTGTATTCCTTCCAACCGCTGCCGGAGAGGTAGCCGCGCACGATACATTCGATGGCGAGTGGCTTGGCTTTCTTGACCAGCATGGAACGGCGTTGCAGGTCGGCAAGTTGCGCGGCGGGCAAGCCGGACAGCGCCGGAATATTTAGCGGCTCGTTTGCGCCGGCGAGCAGGTGGTTGGGCACGAGTGTGGAAAACCTGTCGAACCAGAAATGAGAAATCTGCGTGAGCACTTCGCCTTTGCGCGGGATGCCGTTGGGCATGATGACGTCGAAGGCGGAAATGCGGTCGCTGGCGACCATGAGGAAGCGGTCGCCAAGGTCGAAGACTTCGCGGACTTTGCCACTGCGGATTTTTGTGATGCCGGGGAGGTCGAGTTGTAATACTGGTTCGTAATTCATCGCGACGGAAGTTAAAGTCCCAATCCCAAAGTTCAAAGTCCAAAAACTCTAGTCGCCGAGATTTGGTTTTCCTGAGCCGGCCGCGCTCGACACCAGATTGCCGTCGCAATAGACTGCCACCGGTGGTCAACAATAGCAGCATGACACTGAAATTACTTCGTGAATTGATTGCGCTGCCCAGCGTGAATCCAGCCTTTCGGCCGGCAAATGATCCGTGGGCGGGCGAGCAGCGAGTGGCTGATTTCTTGGCAGCCAGGGCAGGGCACGCCGGCTTGGATGTCGAATTTCAAAAGGTCGTGCCCGGACGCGCGAATTTGTTGGTTCGACTTTCTCCAACCGGGAAGGTGAAGCGAAGAATCCTGCTGGCACCGCATCTGGACACGGTGGACGTCGCTAATGAAGGCCAGTTTTCGCCCCGGTCGAAAAACGGGCGACTCTACGGGCGTGGCGCAAGCGATACCAAGGGTTCCGTAGCCGCGATGTTCCAAGCGCTTTGCGAAATGGCCAAAGGCCCAGGGCAGCCGGGGGAAACAGAAATTATCTTCGCCGGATTGATTGACGAGGAGAATGCCCAGAAGGGTTCTTCCACCTTGGCGGCGAGCGGCTTCAAGGCCGATCTGGCAATCGTAGGCGAGCCTACTCGACTAAAGGTGGTGACGGCGCACAAAGGGGATGTCTGGCTGGAGTTCAAAACACGAGGCAAGGCGGCGCACGGTGCGCGCCCCGAGCTCGGCCGCAATGCCGTCCTTGAGATGGCCCGGATCGTTGAATTGCTGGAGACAGCCTACGCGGAGACGCTGTGCAAGCGGTTTCACCCGTTGCTGGGTCGCCCGACGATCAGCGTGGGAAGCATTGCGGGCGGCACGCAGCCTAACATTGTTCCGGCTCAGTGCTTGATGTCGGCCGATCGACGGACCATACCGGGCGAAACTGAAGCCACGGTGCGCCGCGAAGTCAGGGCCCTGCTGCGCAAAGGCAATCTGAAGGCGACCATGGCCAGCGTGAAGCATGCGCCCTGTTTGCCGTTGGAAACAAGTCCGCAGCTTCCCTTGGTTCGACAGTTTCTCCAATGCGCTCGCCAGACGAAACCGGTGGGCGTGGATTTTTTCTGCGATGCTTCAGTGCTGTCGCGAGGTGGCCTCCCGAGCGTTGTGTTTGGACCAGGCGATATTGCGCAAGCACACACAACGGATGAATGGATTTCGATCCAGTCATTGGAGCGCGGGAAAGCCTTGCTTCTGTATTTTCTGAAATCACTTCCTTGAAACATCGTCCTCCCTTATTGTCCAACCCCAATGCTTGGAGCGAAAACTGAGCTAGCGCCAGCGAATGGTCACAAACAGCACGTCTCTTTTTTCCGACAAAGCGGCTGGCTGATGATTGCCACAACCGCGGGCGGCGCACTGATGTACGCCGTTCATCCCATCGCCAAGAACATGGGCAAGGCGGAATACGGCGTGTTCACCACGCTTTTGCAGATCGTTACGCTTATGAGCATCCCGGCCGTGGGCCTGCAAAGCGTGTTTGCGCAACAGGCCGCAGGGGCGATGACACCGCAGCACGAGCGGGAATTGGCAGGCGTATTCCGTGGAGTGTTGCGTGGGACTCTTTTCATCTGGTTGGCCATGGCAACCGCGACCCTGGTCTTCCATCAAGAGATTCTGACAGCGTTCAAGATTTCCAATCCAGCGGCGTTGTGGATGACGGTGGCAATCGGGTTGGTGGCCCTGTGGCGACCGATAGTCCAAGGGGTGTTGCAAGGACGCCAGAATTTTCAATGGCTCGGCGGCTTGTTGATTGCCGACGGCTTGGGGCGCTTTGCGGCGGTGTGCGTGATTGTGGGGCTTTGGGAAAATAGGGCGGCGGGCGCAATGGTGGCAGTTTTCATTGGGTTTGTGTTTGTAATGACGGTGGGCGGCTGGTTTTGCCGGGATTGCCTCCAAGGTGAGACCGCCGCGATGGACTGGGGCGCGTGGCTGCGGCGGGTTGTGCCCCTGACACTCGGCATGGGCGTGGGGGTTTTCATGCTGGCGGCGGATATGATTTTTGTGCAGAAGTTTTTCTCGAAAGAGCAAACGGGGTTTTACGCTGCGGCCGGGATGATTGGACGCGCTCTGGTATATTTCACGACGCCAGTGGCGGCGGTGATGTTCCCCAAGCTGGCTCGGAGCAAAGCGACCGGCGAAAAGTCAAATGCGCTGGCATTGGCGTTGGGTGTAACGGCATTGGCGGGCGCCGGGGCGGCAACGGCGTGCACTCTATTTCCATCGCTGCCATTACGCATCGTTTACGACCCGTCTTTCCTGGAAGTATCCGCGCCCCTGGTGCCCTGGTTTGCCTGGTGCATGCTGCCGTTGACACTGGCGACCGTTCTACTGAACAGTCTCATGGCCCAATCACGGTTTGTGGCGGTACCGTGGCTTGTCATGGTTTCCGTTGGCTATGGTCTAGCACTTTACTTCCGACACGAAACCTTCATCCAAGTCATTCAAGTGCTTGGCCTATTCAGTGTGTTGTTGCTCGTCGTGTGCGCTTGGTTCACGTGGGGCGCAAACGGAAAACAATAAGGCTGCGTTGCTATTCTCTGGATTCTTGCTTTTGATCCATTCGTGTTGATGGACCAGGGCGGGGCGGAGGAGCGCTGAGTTTTTTGTAAACCCAAACTTCTAGCGGGCGCAAGGGAAGTAGCCAGGGATAAACCCGCGAGTAGATCAATCGCAATCTGAGCACCGACAGAAACATCACCAACGAGCTCCGCAGGAGACGTTGCGTCACCTTGGAGCCAATTTTGTCCGTCCATTCGGTTGGTACTTCTAGGACCGTAAACCTTTCCCGCTTGAGGCAATAGAGGAGGTTCACATCGAACGCGAGATCGGCGATGCGCAGCGAAGAATGAATCTTTTCCACAGCGGCGCGGCGCATGACCTTGGCCGGACATTGCGTGTCTTGAATGTTCATCCGGAAAAAGATCTGGACAATCGCGTGAAAGACTCGGCTGGTAAATCGCCTCAACCAGGTCTGGCTCTGATGCAAGATTGTACCCGGCAACCAACGCGAACCAATCGCGCAGTCCACACCGTCCAATTTGCGCACCAACTCATGGAATGCGCGCGGCGACGTTGCGCCGTCGGCATCGACGTAACCGATCAGGTCCGCCAGCGGCGCCAGTTTCAGCCCTTCGATTAACGCTCCGCCTTTGCCGATTGGCTCCGGGAAATCCAGCGCGCTGATTGCGGGGAATTCCGTCGCGACCCCCTGCACGATGCCGAGCGTGTTGTCTTTACAACCGTTGAGCACGACGACAAGTTGGAATTTGCCCTGATAGTGCAGGCCAAAATATTGGGCATAATCGCGCAACACCGGCGCGATCCGTTGTTCTTCGTTATACGCTGGAATGAGGAGCAGCAGGCTGGGCTCGGTCACGCGCAATCAATTAGCAGAGTTTTTACCTAATGGAAACCTCGCGTTGGATGTTAAACTTCTCAACCCGCTTGCGAAGCGTGGCGCGAGTGATGCCAAGCAACCGCGCCGCCTGCACCTGGTTACCGCTGGTTTCCTTCAACGACTCGATGATCAATTCCCGTTCGACCGCGGAAATCACCTTGCGCTTGTTGTCCTGCCGCGCCCACCGGAACAACTGTTGCGCCAATGAAGCCAGGTCGTTCGTAGCTGCCACGGCTGGTTGACTACTGGCGGAAACCACCGTCCCGGGTTGGCTGTTGATCGGCGGCAGGTCGCCGGGCAAAATAGCATCACCTTTCGTCACGACCAGCGCACGCTGAATTACGTTCTCCAATTCCCGGACGTTACCCGGCCAATGATATTGTTCCAGTGCCTTGATGGCGCTGGTCGAGATGGATTTGGTCGGTCGTTGCTGATCACGCGAGAACTTTTTGAGGAAATAATTGACCAACAGACGGACATCCTCCCGCCGTTCCCGCAATGGCGGAAGGTGGACGCGAACGACGTTCAATCGATAGAATAAATCCTCCCTAAAGTGGCGCGCTGCCACCGCCTGCTCCAGCGGCTTGTTCGTCGCAGCGATCACGCGAACATCCACTTGAATTGGCTGATTGCCACCAACACGTTCGAACGTGCCCGACTGCAACACGCGCAGAATTTTTGTCTGCGTGGCGGGGGTCATGTCGCCGATCTCGTCGAGGAAAAGGGTGCCACGGTTACATTGTTCAAATTTGCCAATGCGTTGCACGGTGGCGCCGGTGAATGCGCCCTTTTCGTGACCAAACAATTCGCTCTCCAACAAATTCTCCGGGATCGCCGCGCAATTGATCGCTAGAAAAGGTTGCTCGCTCCGCTTGCTATGGCTGTAAATAGCGCGGGCAACGAGTTCCTTGCCGGTCCCGCTTTCCCCCGTGATGAGCGCGGTGGCATCCGCCGCCGCCAGTTGCCCAATCAATTTGAAAACCTGCTGCATTCCTTCGCTGCGCCCGACGATTCCCAGATCGTAGTCTTCCGATTCCAGCATTGGCTGATACGAAACAACCTGTTTCATGTCCCGCGCCGCCTTGAGTGCGCCAGCCACGATTTCCTTCAGTTTTGGCACATCGAAGGGCTTGAGTAGGTAATCAAAGGCGCCAAGCTTCATCGCCTCAATGGCCGTCTGAGTCGTTCCGTATGCGGTCATCAAAATCACCAGTAGTTTGGAATCGGTTTGGCGCATGCGACGCAGCGTTTCCAACCCGGTGATACCGCCCATGCGTACGTCCATGATAACGAGGTCCGGTTTGAGTTTTGCGACCAACTTCAGCCCCTCTTCGCCGCTGGAAGCGGTCGTGAGTTCGATGTCCGGAGAATCAAAAATCCTCCGGAAGGAATACTGCACATCCGCTTCATCATCGATTAAGAGCAACTTAGCCATGGCGTTTGATTTTTGAATGAGGGACTATGAATGTCGAATGTTATTCGCTTGAGGCCGCACGCTTTGCGTTTGCAGTCTTGCTTGCGCCCATTTTCTTGCTTCTTCCGCAGTTTTGAGTTCGTCAGCAAGCTGCTTTTCGCGAATCTCTGCCAATATGGCTCCCATCGCCGGGCCGGGCTTTATGCCCAACGCGGCCAGATCATCTCCGGTCAAAAGCGGCGGGCGGATGGCAGGTTGAGCGGCCAGTTGCGCCGCTTGTTCCACAAGAAACTCGTAATGATCCAGCCGTCCGTGAGAGCCAAGGCAATCAAGCCGGTGCAATTCCAATTCGAGTGGAAATGTCTCGCGGAGCAGCATTCGTCGCAAGGTTGCTCTGCGCATTTGTTTTACATCCTTGAATTGCATGTGTTGCAGCACGCACGCGACGATTTCATCCGTTTGCTTGCGCGGGAATCTTAATCGTTGCAGTAATGTTTCCGCCATTCCCGCACCTACTTTTTCGTGGTTGTAAAAATGGATGCTGCCCGTGACTGGATCTCGCTCCGCCGTCGCCGGCTTGGCGATATCGTGAAGCAGCACCGCCCACGGAAGGGATGGTGAAGCATCGCGTGGCAGTTGAGCCAACATCAGGCGCAAGTGATTAAAGACGGTGCCCTCCGGGTGAAAATCAGGCGATTGTTCGCAGGTGACGGTTGCCGAGATTTCCGGCAACACGTGTCCCAACAGTCCGCTCTTATGCAGCAAATCCAAGCCGCGAGCGGCATGGGGTGCGCGGAAGAGTTTGACCAATTCTTCGCGTATTCGCTCGGCACTGATGGTTTTGATTTTCGATGCGTTTGCTTTGAGCGCCGCAAACGTTTGTGCCTCGATTTGAAAACCGAGCTGCACCGCAAACCGTACGGCGCGGAGCAGTCGCAGATGATCTTCCGCAAACCGTTCCGCAGGTGAGCCGATGGTGCGGAGAACCTTGGCGTGCAAATCGGCCTCGCCGCCGACCCAATCGTGCAACTTGATGGCAATCGGATCGTAAAAAAGTCCGTTGACGGTAAAATCCCGCCGCGCGGCGTCGGCTTGCGCGTCACCGAAGCTGATTTTTTCTGGGTGCCGTCCGTCCTGGTAATCTGATTCCGCGCGAAAGGTGGCCACCTGAAAATGCGTGCCTTGCTCGACAACGAGGATCACACCAAATTTGCGTCCGACCGCAATGGTGCGGGAAAAGAGCTTTTCAATCTGCTCCGGCAGCGCGTTGGTGGCGATGTCATAGTCTTCGGGTTCCCGGTTAAGGAGGTAATCCCGCACGCAACCGCCAACCCAGTAGGCGGCAAAGCCGGCAGCCTGGAGGCGGCGGACAATTTCCGTGGCGATCGAGCGCAAGGTGACGCTCATAATGCTCGGCTCACCCGGCTTCGCAAAGTGCAGGCGTGAATCGCAACTCGTAAATTCACACGTTCACCCTCCTCCCCAGATTCCTTTCACGTGCGCCACGCCGCTTTTGAGTTCCTCAACGGTAAGCTTGGGGCTGAACTCAAACACTTTGAGGTGTTCCGGTTTCACCATCGGTTGGAGCGCCGCAAAATCAATCATGCCGGAGCCAGGAGCGCAATGATCGCGTGCAGGAAACTGCACATCGTGAATGTGAAACCCAAACAACCGGTCGCGGAGCGATTCCAAGTGCATCGCATGATGAATGAAGCCAAGGTTTTCCTTGATTTGCGCGTGTCCGGTATCGTGCCAATACCCAATCGCCGGGCTGGAGAACTCCTTGAAGAAAAAACGGAAATCACTTTCCAACGGGATTTCTTCCAGGGCTTCCCGATTTTCTATGCCGAGTCTAAGGTTGCGCTTTTCAGCTTCGGGTAGCAGCCGGTGCAACATTTCATTCGTTCGCTCGACGAATTCTTCTTTTTTTGATTCACGCTTTTCGATGATCTCTTCGCATAGCCTTTCGTATCGAGGAGTTTCCTTCTCCCCACGCCCAATCATGTCGATAAGCTTGTCCGTGTAATTCTTCATGTCGATGCTGCCCGAGTGCAGCACCACCAGGGAGGCTTTCACCCGCACCGCAAACTCCAAGGTCTTGAGCGTATGTCGATGGGCATTTTCGCGTTCACGCAGGTCTTCCGCGGAAAACTGAAACAGGTTGGGCGCGGAATGGTTCACACCCATCGGCAGCGGACAGAAGTTGTGCAGGCTGGAAATTTTTATTTCGCCCGCGTCAACCGCCTCAAGGATGCCAGGCAACAGGCTGATGCGGGTGCCATGGCTCAACTCGGCGTATTCAAAGCCGAGATCACGAATCTCGCGCAGCATTTCGCGGCCATCCGTATGGCGATGGGAGTTCCAGCAACTGGAGAGTGAGTACATAAAACAAAGGCCGAGTGCAGTTGAGTATCGACTGCACCCGGCCCTGGGAATTCAAACAATTACAGATCGGCGTAACGGGCAGTCAACATGGCGGAGAATCGCGCTGCTTTCGTCTTGCGACGGCGGCGTTCGCTCGGTTTCTCAAAGTGCCGACGGCTGCGCACTTGTTTCATCGTCCCTTCACGGTCGATTTTTTTCTTCATGCGCCGCAGCGCGCGATCTACTGATTCACCCTTTTTTAGTCTAATTTCTGTCAAAACTGATTCACATCCTCTCGGTGACTTGGGAATCCAATTGGCCACCATGGCCACTTTGCACCCTTAAGTCAGGCGCAGGAGGGTATTTTTGCGGCCGGTCAGTGTCAACCGGCAAAACGTCGTGATTGCTAGCCAAAAACCATGGCGATGCGGTCCCAAACTCGGACCCAAGTAGTTCATAGACGGTTGGTTGCGTGGCAATGAATCCAATCTCAACTACTGCTCACCAAAAGCTTTTCGATTTCGAGCCGGGATGCCGTGCCAGTGGTGCCGAGTTGGTGGATGACAATGGAGGCTGCGGCGTTGGCGATTTCGAGCGCCTCACGCAAGCTGGCGCCCGCACTCAGCGCCGATGTGAGATTGGCAGTCACGGAATCCCCGGCACCCACAATGTCGATCTCTCCGCGCAGCGGCAGCGCCGTAACGTGTTCCACTTCACCACCCGGTGCGGCGCCCAGCAGGCCGCGCTCAGCAAGCGTTACGAAAACATTGCGGCCTTGTCGTCGGCTGAGGATAGCGGCGGTTTCTTTGATCTCATCCAATGTGCTTTGATCCGTTGCGCCGGTCAACGCGGACAATTCCGCGCCGTTCATTTTGAGAGTGACCGGTGGATACCCACGCAGCCCGCGCCGGCTGTCGGCCATGATGAGCAATTCGCGTCGTTTCGGAACGGCATTTCCAACGGCTTCCAAAACCTTCGTGGTCACAACACCAGTTTCCGGCACATCGACCTGATCCATCAGGATCATGGCATCGACTTCCGTCGCCAATTTCTGCACTGCGTCAATGATTTGTCCCTGAACAACCGCCGGCGTAGACGTCCAGTTTTTGCTGTCCAAGCGATTGAGTTCCACCGGTACCTTTCCCGGCTCTACGATCAATGGCTTACAATAGGTAAAAGTGCGGCGATGAGTCGTGCTAACAAAGTAATCGAGTTTAACACCTTCTTTCGCGCGAAGTGCGCGACGCAGTTCAAACCCCTCCCCATCGTCGCCACAGAAACCGATGGGATAAAGCGTGCCGATACCGAGCGCCACAAGATTGTTGAGAATGGTGCCGGCGGAACCCGGTTGAGCACGAACATTGACGACGTTGTAAACGGGCAGATTCGTTTCCAGCGAAATTTCCTTTCTCGCCGGATCGATTTCGAGATAGCGGTCCAGAGAAAAATCGCCAACGACAGCAATCCGCAATTGCGGATATTTCGTCGTGATGGCTTGGAAGCGGGCCGAGTTCACTCACGCGCAAGTTGGTGGCAGAGGTGATGGAGAAAGACGATGTTGTCGCACTGGAGATAGTGCATCGTGCCGCCCATACGCGAAAAACTCTTGCAGAAACGGAGGTAGTAAGCAGCGTTGTCCTTAGGCGGTTCGCCTTTGCTCCAATCCCAATTGCCACCGTCTTGCAAATCGACAACGTAAAAAGTGTGGTCATGAACGATCGGCCGGCCTTCCTGCAATCGCAGGTTGTTTACACAACTAATGCTCTTCTCGAACACCTGTGGGGCCATGATGGCGGAGCCAACCGACAAAACCGCGCCACCGTCAAGACCTTCAACCGCACGACCAAATAACCTGAAATCGTGGGCGGCTGCCCGGCCAATGGCAGCGCCGTTGAACATCGGGTGATTCGAAATGATGTCGTATCCGATTCCGGGATGCACTGTGAGTGGAATCTGATGACGAAACGCCTGGCCGAAGATCGAGGTGTGTTTCCAGGGATGTTTGACCTCATGCCGGCCCGCGGCGAGTCCATGTTCTCGCATTGCCTGTAGCAGTTCAGCTCTCGCCGGTGACAACGGGTGCGATGGTTCGGAGCGCAGAGCGCTTTCCAATGATTCAATCGTCGGAAGCGTAACGCCGTCTTCCATGATGAAGCGACCGAGGGCAACACCGTAGCCATCATCTCGCAATGCTCCTGCCAGCAATGCGAGGTGGATGTTTCGCCCGGTTTCCTCCCACGTTCCGAAAGTTCCCGTGGCGACGTTTTGCTCGACGCTCTCCGTGGACCACGCTTGAAAGGCAAATTCCCAATCGTGAATCGAGCCGGCACCGTTCGTGGCAAGGTGGGTGATGAGTTTTCTCTCCATCAGCCGCTCGACGAGCAGCGCGCCACCGTTCTTCACCAGGTGCGCACCATACATGAAGATGACGCTTGCGCCGTGTTTTCGTGCGTTCAAAACATTTTGCGCACAGCGACGAATGACCGCAGCTGTCGCTTCCGGACATGGCGGAGGAGCGGAATCGGGCCTGATCAGGATTTCGTCGATCTGGCTCATGCTGCGCCGTTGTGCCAGTGGATAGACCTTGAGTTTCCGGAGATCGAGCGGAGTTACGGGATTTGTCATTTGCCGAGAATGCAGTTGAGGAGTGGTTCCGCGTCGCGGTAATCGGGGATAACCACCTCCGCGCCGACGCCAATCAGACGCTGGCGCTTCCATTCGTCCATGCGGCCCGAACCGTTGTTTGCCTCATCGCTGGCTACGGCCACGGGCAAGCCGCCAACTTCCTTCGTGTTTTGAATTTCGACGTATCCGTCGCCAAACGCCAGCAAGCGTTCACCTGTGATCTGGTTCTCACGGAGAATCCGTTCGATGACCATTTTTTTGGAAAAGGATTTGTAGTCGTCCTGTGCGCCATAGATGTGTTTGCCGAAGTAACGCGTCACGTCGAGTAACTCGGCTTCCTGCTTCACGAAGATTTCGTCCGTGCCGCTGGCCAGGTAAAGCGCGAAACCGCGCGCGTGAAGTTTCTCCAGCAGCGGTCGCGAACCATGAACCAGAAAATCATCCCGGCGCATTGAACCATTGCGAATGCCTTCGATGCGACTGCGAATTCGTTCGTCGAGCCGACGCAGGTATTCGTGCTTGTACCAGAGCGGTTCTTTGGGTTGACCACCACGTTCCTTGATGCGGTCGGCCAGTTGAATCATTTGATAGATGGTCTGCTTGCCGTTTAGCCGCATGATGTCGTCTGTCATGAGTTGGCGCACAACCTCGTCGGTTTCGCCGGCGCGACGCGGAAGCATTTCCATGAACATCGGGATCATCACTTCTGGCCAGCCTTGACGGATCAAGGAAAGCGTCCCGTCAAAATCGAACAACACATGACCGATTTGCGCGCGCGGCGCAAAATCGGGGCTGAATTCAACCAAACCGGTAAACGAAACCGTAGAAAACATGGCGCATCTGATACGGTGGAAGCGAACAAAAGTCAACGACAGCAAACGACAAAGCCATGTTAACGAGGTTGCAGTTGGCAACGAGGGCCAAAACTGGTACGCATGGAGTTGTTATGAAACAAATGAATTTCCCGACGACACGACGAACTTTTTTGAAATCCGTTGCTGCCACCGGCGCGGGTCTGGCAGTCACCGGAGTAGGTCTGGCCGTCAATGAAAATCCGGAAAATGCACTGCTGGATCGCGCCCTACCTAGCGGAAAAATCAAACTCGGCTTCGACAACTTCGCCGTGCGCGCGATGGGCTGGAAGGCGCCGGCGCTCATCGACTACGGGGCGACGCTGAAGCTCGATTCACTGTTCATCACCGATCTGGATGCGTTCGAGAATTTCGACGAGAGCTACTTGAAGGATTTGAGATCAAAGGCTGCGGACAAAGGCATCCAAATCCAAGTCGGCACATGGAGCATTTGTCCCACGTCCAAGTATTTCAAAAACAAATGGGGCACGGCGGAGGAACATTTGGCGCTGGGCATTCGCGTGGCAAAGGCAATTGGTTCGTCGGTAATCCGCGTCGTTCTCGGCATGGTGGAGGACCGCAAATCCGAGGGCGGCATCGAGGCGCGCATTGCGGACACAGTGAAGGTTATCCAGTCCCAACGCAGCCGCGCCCTCGACTCCGGTGTCAAGATTGCCGTCGAGAATCACGGCGGCGACATGCAGGCGTGGGAATTGGTCACGATGATCGAAGCTGCCGGCAAGGATTATGTCGGTGCGAACATCGATTCCGGCAACGCCACGTGGACGATGGAAGACCCGGTCGCCAATCTGGAAGTCCTCGGACCGTATGTGTTGACCACCAGCCTGCGCGACTCCGCCGTTTGGGAAAGCGCCAACGGCGCGACCATTCAGTGGACAGCCATGGGCGAGGGCAACACGGATTTGAAAACCTACTTTCAGAAATTTGCTGCACTGTGTCCCAACGCGCCGGTACACATTGAGACGATTTCCGGATTCAACCGTGAAATCCCTTACCTTAACGAAGACTATTGGAACGTGTGGCCAAAGGCGAAGGCGAGGGATTTCGCCAGGTTTCTGGCCCTGGCCAAGCGCGGCAAGCCGCGCGAAGCCCACAAATCGGCCGATGCTAAAGCCGAACAGGAATATCAAAAGGGCGAACTGGAACGCAGTCTCAAGTATTGCAAGGACGTGCTTGGTTTGGGAATGAAGGCGTGATTCATGGCGTCGTTCTGCCGCTTAAATTACCGTTACCGCCCTGTTTCTTGTTCTTCATTTTGTTGCGGACTGAGGTAAGATAAGACTGTTCCGCCTCAATGCGGTCCAAAGCCCATGCAGTCGTTTCAATTTCATCCCGCGGTGGCACGGTGGTTCGAGCAGACGTTCGAATCGCCGACTGAACCACAGGCGCGCGGCTGGCCGGAGATTCAATCGAGCCGGCACGTGCTGATTTCCGCACCGACGGGTTCGGGTAAAACGCTCGCGGCTTTTCTCGCTTCCCTCGATGTCCTCTTCCGCGAAGGGATGGCTGCGGATTTGCCCGACGAAACCCAAATCGTTTACGTCTCCCCGCTCAAAGCGCTCAGCAACGACATCCGCAAGAACCTGCAAGAACCGCTTGCGGGAATTCGCGCCATGATTCGCGAGACCGAAGGCCGCGATATTGACGTGCGCGCTGAAGTCCGCACCGGCGACACCTCCGCTGCGCAACGCCAGGCGCTTGTCAAAAAACCGCCGCACATTCTCGTCACCACGCCGGAATCATTTTATCTGCTGCTCACTTCGGAGTCCGGACGGCGGATGTTGCGCACGGCGCGGACCTTGATCGTGGATGAAATTCATGCCGTGGCTGACGACCGCCGTGGTTCGCATCTCGCATTGAGCATTGAGCGTCTTGCGGCATTGACCGGTCGTCCGCTTCAACGAATCGGCCTGTCCGCCACGCAAAAGCCCATCGAAGACGTCGCGCGCTTTTTGGTCGGCGCTCGTTCGCTGGACGAATCGGGCAACCCGGATTGCGCCATCATCAACACCGGCCATTCGCGGCAGATGGACCTCGCCATCGAACTTCCCAAGTCCGCGCTCGAAGCCGTGATGTCGAATGAAATCTGGAAGGAAGTTTATGAGCGGCTCGCGGAATTGATTCAGACGCATCGCACGACGCTGGTTTTCGTCAACACGCGCCGCCTCGCGGAGCGCGTCACGCTCAATCTCAGTGAATTGCTCGGCGCGGAAGCGGTCACGTCGCACCACGGAAGTTTGTCGGCAAAAATGCGCCTTGATGCCGAGGACCGCCTGAAACGCGGCGAACTCAAGGCACTCGTGGCCACCGCGTCGCTGGAATTGGGTATAGACATCGGCTCGGTTGATCTCGTCTGTCAGCTCGGCACGACGCGCTCCATCGCCACGTTTCTGCAACGCGTCGGTCGCGCGGAACATCGCCGCATTGGCGTCCCCAAGGGCCGGTTATTTCCATTAAGCCGCGATGAGCTTGTAGAATGCACGGCATTGTTGCACTCCGTTCAACGCGGCGAACTGGATCGTCTTCTCATTCCAGAGAAACCACTTGATGTGCTCGCGCAGCAAATCGTCGCAGCCACCTGTTGCGAGGATTGGGAGGAGGCCAAACTATTCAATCTAGTCCGTTCAGCTTGGCCATATCGAAACCTCACGCGACATGAATTCGATGAAGTCGTGAAAATGCTGGCCGAAGGTTTCAGCACCAAACGGGGTCGCCGCGGCGCATTGATTCATCGCGATGCCGTGAACCACCGCATTCGCGGGCGGCGCGGCGCGAGGCTGCTCGCTTTGACTTCTGGCGGCGCGATTCCCGACAGCGCGGACTATCGCGTGATCCTTGAGCCGACGGAAACGTTCATCGGCACGGTGAATGAAGATTTTGCCGTCGAAAGCATGGCGGGCGACATCTTCCAACTGGGCAATACTTCATGGCGCATCCGGGGGATCAATTCAGGGACCGTGCGCGTTGAAGACGCCAAAGGCCAACCGCCAACCTTGCCGTTTTGGCTCGGCGAAGCCCCGGCGCGAACGGCAGAACTTTCACATGCGGTATCAGATTTGCGGACCGAAATTGAAAAGCAGCTTTCTGCCCGCGGCGACGTCCGTTCGCTATTGGAGGAGCAGACAAAAATCCCGGCACAAGCGGCTGAACAAATCGCGGATTATTTCTCGGCAGTCTATCAAACGCTTGGCGCGATTCCATCCCAGCAAACGCTCGTGATGGAACGTTTCTTCGATGAATCCGGCGGTATGCAACTCGTCCTTCACTCGGCGTTTGGCAACCGGATCAATCGCGCTTGGGGCCTTGCTTTGCGCAAACGCTTTTGCCGCTCGTTCAATTTCGAACTGCAAGCTGCGGCGACTGACGACGCCATCGTCATCTCCCTCGGCACGCAACATTCCTTTCCGTTGGAAGAAGTCTTCCACTACTTGAATTCCAAAACCGTTCGCGACCTGCTCGTCCAGGCGCTGCTCGACGCGCCGATGTTCACGGTGCGCTGGCGGTGGAATGCCGGTCGCGCGCTGGCGGTGCCGCGTTATCGCAGTGGACACAAAACACCCGCGCCGTTGCAGCGCATGGAGGCTGAAAATCTTCTCGCCGCAGTGTTTCCCGATCAACTCGCGTGTTTGGAACACATCGTCGGTGACCGCGAAGTGCCGGATCATCCGTTGGTAAATCAGACGATTTCTGACTGCCTGATCGAGGCGATGGACATTGACGGACTCGAAGAAATTCTGCGGCGGATTGAGCGCGACGAGATTCGCTGCATTGCCCGCGATTTGCCCGAGCCATCACCACTCGCGTCGGAAATTCTGAATGCGAAGCCCTACGCGTTTCTCGACAACGCGCCGCTGGAAGAGCGCCGCACGCAGGCGGTTTACACGCGCCGCGCGTCTGATCACAGCAACAGTGGTGGGCTGGGAATTCTGGATGCCGCCGCGATTGAACGCGTTCAAACTGAAGCGTGGCCGGACGCGAGCGACGCTGACGAACTGCACGACGCATTGATGTTGCTGGGCGTGATGACTGAAGACGAAATCGCGCGCACACTGGGAGGGGCGACTTCCACGTCGTCTCCAATTGAAGCGAATGGGTCGCGGTGGAACGCGTCCCTCCCAACTGACGGCCTGTTGTCTGAACTTGTGAGCCAGAACCGCGTGACCCGAATGAGTGCGTTGGGAAACATTTTCTGGGTCTGTGTCGAGCGGCTGCCGATGCTGCAAACGATTTACGCGGATGCCGCGGTTGAGCCCGTTTTGACTCCGCCCGAATCTTCCCGCGCCAGGGCTTGGGAACGGGAGGACGCCATTCGCGAGTTAGTCCGCGGAAGGATCGAAGTTTTCGGGCCGATTACCGGAGGATATTTATCTGTCACTTTGGGGTTATCCCGTTCGGAGATTGACGTGGCGCTGCTGGCGTTGGAAGCAGAAGGTTTTGTTCTGCGTGGAAAATTTCATCCCAACACCAGTGAACAGGAATGGTGCGACCGGCGATTGCTGGCACGAATCCATCGGTTCACAATTGATCGGTTGCGCGCGGAGATTCAACCGGTGACGGCTCAGGAATTTTATCGCTTTCTCTTCGCATGGCAACGAGTCGATGCGGAACATCGCGTCGAAGGCCCGGAGGGATTGGACGCTGTACTGGAATTGCTCGACGGCTATGAACTGCCGGTCGCGGCGTGGGAGTCGGAGGTCCTCAGTGCACGGGTGGACGAATACGACCCGCAATGGCTCGACCGTCTTTGTTTTGCCGGAAGAATCGGCTGGGGTCGGCTGACCGCGCCGAAACATCCGAAAGCGCGAATGGCGTCGCCGCTGCGTTCCAGTCCCATCGTCGTTTACCACCGCCAGAATCTCGACGACTGGTTGCATCTGGTAGTGCGCGGCGCGGAATTGGAATTGTCCCCGGACACGCGGGCGGTCTTGGAAACCTTGCAGCAAGGCGGTGCTTTGTTCTTTGGGGAACTCGTGGCCCGCAGTCATTTGCTTCCGATTCAGGTTGAGCAGGCGCTGTCCGAGCTTGCAGCACTTGGAATGGTTACGGCGGATAGCTTTGATGGTTTGCGCGCGTTGCTCGTGCCGTCCGATAAGCGTCCGACGCTCGGCAGAAACGAAGGCGTCCGGCGCCGCAAAACGAATCTCGCCAACATCGAATTCGCCGGGAGATGGTCTCTACTGCGGCATCCAAACGGCGACGGACATTCACCGCCGCCGGCCTCGGAGAAATCAAACGGCGATTCCCCTCCCGAAGCATTGGAGAAATTCGCACGCACTTTACTTCACCGTTACGGCGTCGTATTTCGGCGATTGCTGGAGCGAGAGGCATTTCCTATTTGGTGGTATGAACTCGGGCGAATCTATCGTCGCTGGGAAGCGCGCGGAGAGATTCGCGGCGGTTATTTCGTCAGCGGCGTTAGCGGAGAACAGTTCGCTCTGCCCGGCGCGATTGGTTTGTTGCGTTCCATTCGCAAGACGCCGCCCAAAGGCGAATTGGTTGCGCTCAGCGCTGCTGATCCATTGAACCTGCAGGGCATTCTCACGCCCGGCCCGCGCATCGCCGCGCTCACGAGCAATCGGATTCTGTTTCGTGATGGGTTGCCCATCGCCGCGCTGGAGGCGGGAGAAATTCGCCGGCTGTCGGAGGACGCAGTTCCGGATGCGCTCATGGAAAAGTCGCTCAAAGTCGGAAAGCTCCCGCCTCCATTGCGCCCATACTACTCCTGAAACTACCGGGCGCACCTTGGCCCCACTTCCATCGTCCCGAAGGGACGCAACCCCAATAGCCGTGGGTGCAAACCCACGGTCCGGTGCCGCCAGATTCATTCAGCCCTGACAGGGCTGAACCAATTCGATCACCGGTAACCGCAGGTTTCACCTGCGGCTATTCACGTTGGACCTCGCCGAGGCCGAATCATGGTGGGAGTGCCGCACCGGCTGTAATTTAGCTGGGCGTTTTGTGCAGGTTTGCTTTAATGCCGCGCGCATTTAGCATGAAAGTAACTCTTAACTGGCTCAAACAATACGTCGATTTCGATTGGCCACCCGAAGAATTGACCGAACGACTTACCATGCTCGGTCTTGAAGTCGAAGGTGTGCAGAAGATCGGTGGTGACTTCGAAGGCATCGTCGTGGCGCAAATCCTCACGCGTGATCCGGTGCCCGGCTCGGACAAGCTCTCGGTCTGCAAGGTCAACGACGGCAAAGGCGGGCGCACCATTATTTGCGGGGCACAAAATCACAAGGCCGGCGACAAAGTCCCGCTCATCCTGCCCAACTTCGCGTTGCCATTGAAACCGGGCGACAAGGAACCGTTCGTCATCAAGGAGCGGAAAGTTTTCGGCATCACGAGCCAGGGGATGATGTGCTCGCCACAGGAACTCGGCTTGCCTGATCAAGTGGATGGTTTGCTCATTCTCCCTGCCGATGCGCCCATTGGCAAGCCGTTCGGTGAGTACCTTGGCCGCAGTGGCAGCGATGTGGTCTATGATCTTGAAGTCACGCCCAACCGCCCTGATCTCAACAGCGTCATCGGCATTGCGCGGGAAATTGCGGCGATCACCGGAAATCCACTGCGGATTCCTGAATTCAAAATTCAAAATTCGCAATTCAAAATTGATGACTGGATCGCCGTGCGTATCGAAGATGCCGAGCTTTGCCCGCGTTACACCGCGCGTGTCGTGAAGGGCGTGAAGATCGGGCCCAGCCCAGACTGGCTGCGTTCCACCCTGGAGAAAGTTGGCATTCGCTCCATCAGTAATGTCGTGGACGTGACCAATTATGTCATGCTCGAGATCGGCCAGCCGCTGCACGCGTTCGATTATCACCTCATTGCAAGAGGTAAGGATGGAAAACCGACAATTGTTGTCCGTCGCGCCTCCAGTGGTAAGAAATTCAATACGCTCGACGGACAAGAACGCACACTTACGAGCGAGATGCTGTTGATCGCCGACGAGCAAAAGGGCATTGCGCTGGCCGGAATCATGGGCGGACAGAACACCGAGATCAACGACCAGACTGCGGACGTGCTCATCGAGAGCGCCTGTTTCTCCCCGACGAACATCCGCCGCACCAGCAAGGCGCTGGGTTTACGGAGCGAATCGAGTTACCGTTTCGAGCGCGGCGCAGATATCAGCATCTGCGATTGGGCGAGCCGACGCGCGGCGCAATTGATTCTGGAAACCGCCGGCGGCCAATTAGCCGAGGGCGTGGTGGATGTTTATCCAAAACCCGCCGAGCCAAGGCAGATCGAACTCCGTCCTGAAAAGATCAAGGCGCTACTCGGAGTTGAGATTCCGCGCGACCAAGCCGAGGCGATGTTGAATAGCCTCGGCTTGAAAACCGCCGCCCGTGTGCCACAACCAGTGGACGGCCCGGCGAATACACCGTTGCCGCCGTTGAAATTCCGAATCCCATCCTTTCGCGTGGACCTCAAGCGCGAGGTTGATTTGATCGAAGAGATTACGCGGCTTTACGGCGTGGATAAAATCCCTGCCACCGCGCCACGCGATGTAATTGGCTCGAACGCGTATGACCCCGTGCATGATCAACTGGCCGAAGTCCGCCGCATCCTCACCGGACTCGGCCTGAACGAAGCGCAAGGCCAGACGCTGGTTTCAAATGCAGAATGTCGAGTGCAGAATGCGGAATTGATTGCGCTGGCAAATCCATTGAGCAGCGACATGGATGTGCTGCGCCCCAGCCTTCTGCCCGGACTGATTCACGCCTTGCGGCACAATGTCAGCCGGAAGAACTATGATGTGGCGGTGTTTGAAATCGGGCGTGTGTTCAGGAGCGCGGACAGCCATGTCCGCGGGAATCCGAAATCGCCCGAACACGCGGACAAGGCTGTCCGCACTCCTTGCGAAGAACGCCGCATCGGCTTCGCTTTGACCGGCCGGCGCAATTCACTTTTCTGGAGCGGCGACGATCGCGACGCAAAATTCGACGTGGCCGACCTGAAAGGCTTCGTCGAAGAATTGCTGGAACAATTTGGCGTGCACGGCGTCACGCTCACCCGCCGCACTCAAAGCACTACGCTGTTCCTCGAATCCGCGACCATCGCGCTCGGCGGCAAACTGCCGCTCGGCGAACTTGGGCAACTATCGCCCGTACTCGCCAGGCAGTATGACCTGCGCGACGCAGTGTTCCTCGCCGAGTTGAACCTGGACCAAATGCTCGCGCGCCGGAACATCACGAAATCGTTCAAACCGCTCCCACAATTCCCGTCGATCCGGCGCGACGTGGCGATGCTCGTGCCCGAAGCCACGACGCACGACTCGGTGTTGCAAGCCGTAAAGCAAGCGAAGCCCACAAACCTTGAAACGGTGGAGTTGTTCGACGTATTCCGAGGGAAGAATGTGCCGGAGGGCCAAAAGAGTCTGGCCTATGCGTTCACCTATCGTTCGCCGGAGAAAACGCTCACTGACACCGAAGTCAACGCCGCGCATACCAAGGTCGTCGAGGCGTTCAAGCTCCAGTTGAAAGCGGCCGTGCGGGAGTAATTCGCGAAGCCAGAGCTCGTAAGAGCTCGGGCAATTCCAATCTATCTCAGATGGCCGCACTCTTACGGGTTGCGGCTACACCAGTTTCTTCAACTTCGCGTCCTCCGCCAGTTTCTTGACCAGTTCCTTGACCTTTTGCGCCTGGCTTTTGTGCGCGAGCAGCACGGCATCGTCTGTTTGCACGAGGATTGAATCGCGGAGACCAACGACCGCAATCGGTGTGCGCCGATCTTTCGAGCGTGCGTCGTAAATGAGGTTACGAGCTCCGTCCACGTGGATGAAGTCCGCCACCGCGCAGTTGCCTTCGGGATCGGCCTTGAGGTGGCGGGTGAGCGCGTTCCACGCCCCGAGGTCGTCCCACGCAAACGCGCCGTCAGCCACGATGACATTCTGCGCGTGCTCCATCAGTGCGTAATCAATGGAAATCTTTTTGATGTCGGGATATTCCTTCGCCAAAACCTTCGCGAGCTTGGCCGGTTGATTCGCGACCTTGAACCAGCGTTGGCAGGCCGCATACATCTCGGGCTGATGCTTCTGCAAACCTTCGGTGATCGTTACGAAGCTCCAGATAAACATGCCGGCGTTCCACCGATACTGACCACTCTGTAAATATTCCAACGCCCTGTCGAAGTGCGGCTTCTCCGTGAACTGCTCTGCGCGATGGAAAACAGTCTTGTAGCTTTTGACTCCCGGCGGCGCCGGCAACGCTTCTCCCACGCGAATGTAACCGTAGCCCGTGTTGGGTTCGGTCGGCTTGATGCCGATGGTAATAATGGCTTGACCACGCGACGCGAGATCAAATGCGTCGGCCAGCACCTGCTGAAACTTCTTTTCTTCGGGAATGACGTGGTCTGCGGGTAAAACAGCCATGACGCCCGTTGTGGAGCGCGCACCCACAAGCGCCGCGCCGAGTGTAACTGCGGCGCAGGTGTCGCGTCCAATCGGTTCGGCGACGAGATTTGCCTTGGGAATTTTCGGGAGTTGCTTGCGGACTTCCGGCAACTGCGCTTCGTTCGTGATGACAAAAATATGCTTCGCCGGCACCAGCGCCAGCACGCGGTCAACCGCTTCTTGCAGAAAAGATTTTTTGCCGAGCAACGTGAGCAGTTGCTTGGGTGTTTTCTCGCGGCTTACCGGCCAGAAGCGCTCACCGCGCCCCCCGGCCATGATGATGACGAAACGGTCTTTCGTGTCGGTTTTGGTCTTCATGCGTTCAAATAGATTTAACGGCGTCGCCCAACGATTTCACAAAAGTGCTGGCCTTGCTCACCAACTCCGGCGATTTGCCATGCTCGGCGATCTGGTTCACCACCGCACTGCCCACGACACAGCCATCAGCCACACCGGCTACGAGTTTTGCCTGCTGAGGATTCGAGATGCCAAAGCCGACGGCGATGGGCAACGACGTGTGCGTGCGAATCTTGGCGACCTGCTCTGCAAGGTTCGCTGCCACCTTGCTTTGCATTCCGGTCACGCCCTCACGCGAGACGTAATAGATGAATCCGCTGCCGCGCTTCACGATCAGTTCCATGCGTTCCTCTGGCGTGGTCGGTGCGACAAGGTAGATGTGACAGAGACCAGCTTTTTTCATCAATGCCTCGTAGTTGTCGCTTTCCTCCGGCGGCAGGTCGAGCACGAGCAATCCGTCCACACCCGCTTTCGCCGCATCTTTGATGAATTTCTCCATGCCGACGTGATGAATGAGATTGAAGTAGATGTAGAGCACGATGGGAATTTGCGAGTGCTTGCGCACGGCCAACACAGTTTCAAGAACTTTGGGAGGAGCGGTCCCGGATTCCAGACCACGTTGCGCGGCGAGTTGATTCACCAGGCCGTCTGCCAAGGGATCACTGAACGGAACGCCGAGTTCCAAAATGTCCACGCCCGCCTGGTCGAAAGCCAGACCGAGTTGGCGCGTGGCCTCAAGATTCGGATCACCAGCGCCGATGTAAACAATGAAAGCCTTTTTACCCTCTTGTTTCAACCGGGTGAAGCGTTCCACGATTCGATTCATGTGGCTGGATTGTTCCGGTGCACATTGCCGGTTGCAAGTTTGGAGTTCCGCATTAGCTGGGATGTGTCTGTCAGACATAAACGCTGAAAACCGACCTCGACAACATTTTACGTCCGGAATAGCGTCGCCTAATGTATCAGGATACGCGGAAGAACGCGCCGTCCTCGAACTGTTAGTTGGCAACAAATGGCTGACTTATGAGCGCATTGGAATCGCTAGAGAAACTGCATTGGATGATATTGTTAGCGGCGGATGCCCTTATCCTCTACTTCGCACTCTCCGCATATTGGCGCACTAAGCTAAGAGTTTTTGGGTTTGTGATCATCGCATCAGTGGTTGCCTTTATCCAAGTGGTCGTAGTCGAGACTCATGATACTTCACGGCTGTCTGCGGCCGACTACGACAGCTTTATGTTGGTGTGGCGCATCAGTTACATCATCACTGTGATCCTTAGTACCACAGCCACCATCATGCTGATACGTCATATTCTTCACAGAGCCACACAGAAGAATGCCACCTAACTTGAGGGTAGCCGGAAGTCATTTCGCCGCTGTATTTGCCATCCAAACCAGCCGCAACCCTTCGAGCGTCAGATTCGGCTCGACTCGCGAAATCTCCGGCAACTTGGCGGCGATTAACTTCGCGTAACCGCCCGTGGCTAGGACGGGCAGCCGGCGCGCGTGGAGTTCGCGTTTCAATTCCGCGATCAACCCTCGAATCAATCCGCGATAACCATGAACCGCACCAACGGCCATCGCTTGCTCAGTACTTTTGCCGACGGCACTATTGATTTCGCGGATGTGGATGCGCGGCAACAATGCGGTTTTCTCATGCAGATAATCCGTCATCGCCGCCAACCCCGGTGCTATGATGCCGCCGACGTAATTGCCGCGCGCGTCCACCACGTCAAACGTCACCGCCGTACCGAAATCGACCACCACCGCCGGCGATCCAAAGTAGTGTCTGGCCGCGACGGCATTGGCCAGACGATCGGGGCCGATGGTTTCCGGCTTCGGATAATCAATGCCGACTCCGCGCAACGTTTTCGGTGTCAGTTCCAGCGGCAACTGATTCCAAAGTTGCTTCACTGATTTGCGAACAAGCGGTGTCACGCGGGGCACCACACTGCAGAGCGCAGCGCCGTCCACGCGCATCCGGCCAACAAAGCGCGCCAACTGCGCTTTCGCTTTAACACCAGGCCACGCTGCCGTCGGAATATCCGTTTGCCTCACCACCCGGTGGTTGTTTGCCAGGCCGACGTGTGTGTTCGTGTTGCCAATGTCGAAAAGCAGAATCATGAAGCAATTCAAAATAAGAAATGCAAAATGTAAAATGTGGAGGCCCCAAGCCAAAGCGTCCTTTTCATTTTGAATTTTGCATTATTCATTTCTCCAGAGTCACGTCACCACCGATGATGGTTTCCAGATGGCCGTGTTGGGTGCGGAGCAACAAAGCGCCATCGACATCCAGTGACTCGGCACGGCCTTGAATCTGACGGTCGCCCAACCGGATCACGACATTGTGACCAAGCGTGGCGCATTGCGCTTCCCATTCATCAGCCAAAGCCGCAAATTGCCCGGCAACGATGCGCGCATAATCCAGATCCAGTTCCCGCAAAATCTCGGTTGCCAATTCCGCCCGGTCGATCGCCTGTCCCGTTTCAATCTTCAACGATGTGGCCAGCTTGCGGAGTTCGTGGGGAAACTCGCTGGCGCTCAGATTTACATCCACACCGATGCCGATGATCACGTATTTCACCTTGTCCAACTCGGCACTCAGCTCCGTAAGAATGCCAGCCACTTTCTTGCCCCGGATCAAAATGTCGTTCGGCCATTTGATCTTGGGCGTGATGCCGGTGTGCAAACGAATCGCCCGGGACAACGCCGTGGCCCCGGCAATGGTCAGTTGCGTCGCCGCCGTGGGCCGCATCGCCGGACGGAGCAGCACAGAAAACCAAAGACCTTTGCGCGGCGGCGACATCCACTTGCGACCCAATCGTCCTCGCCCCTTCGTTTGGGACTCGGCGAACACCACCACGCCTTCCTTGACCCCGTCCCGCGCGAGCTTTTCGATAACGTCGTTCGTCGAAGTGGTTTCCTGGAACACGCGGATGTCACGTCCGATGGTATGGGTTTTCCCAAGTCGGGAGAACAAATCGTCCGCGTTCAAGTGATCGGGCGAGCTTACCAGCCGGTAGCCGCGATGCGGACTGGCTTCAATGTCGTAACCGAACTCTCGCAACGCCTCGATACGAGCCCAGATCGCGGCGCGACTGATATCGAGCCGCTGCGAGAGTTCGGCACCCGACACGCCGCCGTCGCGAGCGGATCGCAACGCGGTCAGGATTTGAGCGTCCGTTGTCATCAGTTTACGTTTCAAAATCCAGGGCGATGTCCACGGCACGGGCGGAATGAGTGATTGCGCCAACGGAGATAAAATCCACGCCTGTTTCGGCAATGTCGCGAACCGTGGAGAGATTTACGCCGCCGCTGGCTTCGGTTTGCGCACGCCCTTTCGCCCTTTGAACCGCCAGGCGCAATTGAATCAGGTTCATGTTATCGAGCAGAACGATGTCGGCACCAGCTTCGACTGCCTGTTTCACCTGCTCTACGGTGTCGGCTTCAACTTCAATTTTAAGTTGCGGGTACTTGGTGCGCGCCCGTTCCACAGCAGCAGCAATCGGGTTCGGCAACTCGTTTTTCAATGCCGCCAGATGATTGTCTTTGATTAACACCATGTCGAACAGGCCGAAGCGATGATTTTGCCCGCCGCCACAAGTCACGGCGTATTTTTCCAAACGACGCCAGCCCGGCGTGGTTTTGCGGGTGTCGAGAATCTTTGCGCGCGTGCCTTTCACTGCTTCGACGAATTGCGCGGTCAGTGTCGCGATGCCGGAAAGCCGTTGGACGAAATTCAACGCGACGCGCTCGGTGCTGAGGATGGCTCGGGCCGAACCTTCCACAGTCATCAATTGCTGGCCGGCCTTCACCGGCTGGCCTTCGTCAGCAATCCGAACCATTTTCGCGTTCGAAGAAAGTTCGCGAACTGCCGTCTCCGCCAGCTCCAAACCGGCGACAACGAGCGGCTCTCGCGCCACCATGAACGCCTTGGCGACGGCATCTTCGGGCACGGTCGCCAGAGTCGTAACATCGCCGCAGCCGATATCCTCCGCCAGCGCAGCCTGCACATGGCGATGAATCTCGTCTGCAGAAAGCGATTCCATACCGTGAGCGTGGTGAGGAACCAGAGAAAGGTAAATTCAAAAAGGCAAAACGAAAAGTCAGCAAGAGAAAATGGCGACTCTCATGCCTGTCTGCAACCGGCTCGAGACTCATTCTGGATCGAGGTGTTACGCCTCATCGAAAAAGGTGTTGGGATTCGGTTCTCAAAAGCGTTCGATGGCTTGCCCCCCGGCAAGCTACGCCCGTTGAGTCTTTTCGCCAACAATCCAAGCCAAGGCCGTGCGGCGAAGCGCTTTTGTCAGCAACAGGGAGGCGGTGTAGACCACACCAAACCACAAAAACCAGATGCCGAACCGTGCGAATGGATTCTCGACCATTTCGGGAAGCCGCATGAAGAATGATTTTCCTGACGCGGACCACCCCGCGACCGAGTTTACTGCAGCGCGACCAGCGGAACCCACGATCTGATGAGTCAAATAGATTCCGTAGCTCTCTTTTCGTACGTCGATGAAAGAAGGCACGAGTCTGACTGGTAACTTGATCAGGACAACCAGGACGACAAGGGTATAAACCTGATTCGAGTTTTGCAGAGCATTGTAGTGGTTGCGGAAACCGCCCGAAATCGATATTTCGTCCTCGGCGAGCATAAGACCGATGGCGAGACATAGCATCAGGAGGACAAACCACCATGGAATTCCTTGGACATATGCCCGCACAGCATTGAAATGCTGAAAAAGTTGCACGCCGAGCCAAAGGTAGAACAAATACCCGAAGAAGGCTGTGGTATGCGCAGGCGAGACCCATTGAGCATACTGATTGATTCCATAGAACCAACTTAATATCAGGAGAGCCAAACCGAAAAGCCACGATCGCCAATAGCGACGCAATGGCAAGAAAATCATGAGGGAAAAGAGCAGCACCGGTACAAACCAGTAATTGTCCAGGAAAATGCCTTTCCAGATGTGGTGCGGCAATCCTTCCGAGCGTCCCTCAACGCCGGAAAAATATTTGATCAATCCGATGATCTGAAATGCGCCCGCCCAGATCAGCCAAGGCTTTCCTACACGGTCAAGGCGAGTGCGCCAATACTCCCCAACGCTCGCACCCGGCCGGGCCAACCACGCGGCCATGAGAAAGGCGGTATTCACGAAGAAAACCAACACACCAAAGCTCCGACACTGTGTGATGGCATTCTCCCAAGGTGAAACATGATAATCTTGGAAGAGGGAAAACTGGCAGTGCCGCATGACGATAGCGATCATGGACAAAAACCGCGCATTATCGATGAATAGATAATCGTCCCGTGCAGTCGTGCCGGTTTCGCCATCTGAGCACCCGGTTTGCGCAAAAGACATCATTATGTCGGTTACAGCCTGTTATTACACCTTTCCCGCCGCAGCCGCATTTATCCTTTCTACGAGCAGGTCGTGCAAAAACGACCGGGTTGTCAGCAAGTTAGCTTTAAGTTGCGCCTTATTCCCGGGGCATTTGCACTGGCCTACGAACCACATTGACGCTAAATGATTTGCCCGCCAACAGGGTGAGGAAACGCAAAATGAAAGTAAAATCAAAACCAGCAAACCCACAGAGCACGCGGAGCACGAAAGAACTTTCACCGCGCCCCGTCTCCTGCCTATGTTTACACATGCGCAGGCCCATCTTTCACAAAACATTTTTGAGCCTTTTGATCGCTGGGTTTGTTCAGTGGACCATCCAGTCTGTGTCATCGTTGCTCGCCCAGTCTGATGCACTCCTTGTTAAATGGGAATCCGAAATAGCCTCCTTCGAAGCAGCGGATAAAACCAATCCACCCCCAAAAAGCGCGGTTCTATTTGTGGGCGGTTCCAGCATTCGTCTTTGGCAAACATTGGCGCAAGACTTCCCGGAGCACAGAGTTATCAATCGTGGGTTCGGCGGTTCTCACGTCGCGGATTCAGTCGCCTTCGCCGACCGCATCATCATTCCTTACAAACCGAAGATAATAGTTTTGTATGCAGGCGATAATGACATTGCCGACGGCAAAACGCCGGACCAAGTGTTGAGTGACTTCAAATCCTTTGTCGTCAAGATTCACAAGGACCTGCCAACCAGTCGGATTGCTTACGTCTCAATCAAGCCCAGTCTGGCGCGCTGGCACCTGGTCGACAAGATTAGAACCGCCAACCAGCTTATCGCAGAGTATTCCCGGGCGAACGACAACGTGGTGTTCATTGACATTTTCACACCCATGCTTGATGACGAAGGCAAGCCGCGAAAGGAATTGTTTGTGTCGGACGGCCTGCATCTTAACGCCAAGGGATATGAGTTGTGGACCTCGGTCATAAAGCCACACCTGAGCAAACGTTAAGGCTGGTCTCCCAGTTCCGCTTAGCGTCGGCAGGCAATCTCCTCAGTCTGTGCCACGTTGGCAGGAGGGACAGTAAAAAGTGCTGCGCATGGCTTGCACGAAGCGCTTGATCGGTGTTCCGCATTGGGAGCAGGGTTTTCCTCGTCGATCATAAACCAGCAAACGTTCCTCGTAGTAATCGGGCGCACCGGGCGCACGTCCGTAGTAGAAAATCCTGTCGCGGCCCCCGTTTCCCGACCAATCGAGTGGAATGGTGCTTCCCTGTTCGATGGCATCCGACAACACTTCACGAATCGCCAGCCACAAACGCTGGACCTGCTTTCGGCTGAGCCGGTGCGCCGTCAAACGCGGAGAAATACGCGCCCGAAACAATGCTTCGCTCGCGTAAATATTTCCCACACCCGCCACCAAGGATTGATCGAGCAACTTCACTTTGACTGACTGCGCCGAGCGTTTCAGCGCCGAGGCAAAATCATTCACTGTGAAACCTGCTCCCAGCGGTTCCGGTCCGAGTCGCGCAAGCGGGCGCACATCCAGCGTCATGCGCCCAAAGTAACGCGTGTCCTCATAAATCAAATCCGTCGCGCCCAGACTGAAGACTGCTGCGGTGTGCCGGGGCAACGGGGCGTTTCGCCGCTGCAAATAAATGCGTCCCGTCATGCCCAAATGGCCGACCAAAGTAATCCGGCTGTGTTTGGGCGGACGATGCAACTCAAACAACAGATACTTCCCGCGGCGAGTGACGCCAACGAACCTGGCACCAGTCAGTGCCTTGCTAAACTGACGCGGAGTTGTCGGTAAAAGAACTTTGGCCCGCCGCACCTCGACCCGGCGGATTGTTTTCAGCTTCAGCAGCGGCGACAGGTGCCGAACCAGGATTTCAACCTCAGGCAGTTCGGGCATGGATTCAACTTGGCCCGCGGAGCAAAGCGAGCATCTTTTAATGCTTCGACATGGCAACGTGCATCCTCACCCTGTTACCAGCGTGCCAACCTGTTCCCCGAGGACGACGCGCTTGAGATTGTGCGCCCGGAACAGATCAAAGACAATTATTGGCATCTTGTTATCCATGCAAAGTGAGAACGCCGTCGAGTCCATCACCTTGAGTTGTTTCTGGAGCGCTTCGAGATAAGTGATCTGCGAGTAACGTCGGGCTTTGGAATTTTTCTTCGGATCGCTGTCGTAGATGCCGTCCACCTTGGTGGCCTTGAGGATGACCTCCGCGCCGATTTCGTTGGCGCGCAAGGCCGCTGCCGTGTCGGTTGAAAAAAAGGGATTGCCGGTGCCGCCGCCAAAAATCACCACCCGCCCCTTTTCCATATGCCTCACGGCGCGGCGGCGGATGAATGGCTCCGCCACTTGGGACATGGTGATGGCGCTTTGCACGCGCGTGGCCACGCCAACTTTCTCCAGCGCATCCTGCAACGCCAAGGAATTGATTACCGTTGCCAGCATGCCCATGTAATCACCAGTGGCGCGTTCGATGCCGCGTTCGCTGCCAGCAAGACCGCGAAAGATGTTACCGCCACCGATCACCACCACCACTTCCACGCCCAACTCGCGCACCTCGCTGATCTGCCGGGCCATGTCATGGACAGCTCCCGGGCAGATGCCCACACCGGCCTCGCCTCCGAGAGCTTCACCGCTGAGCTTTAGCAAGATCCGGCGATACCGAGGTGATTGTTTTTTTTTCATTTGGCAGGGGCCGTGACCCGAAACATGGTGGCGTTCTTATAATCGTTGTTGGAGCGCACGTCAAATCAAAGGACCATCCACTACCATCCACTTACGATCCTCTCCTGCTTCCGTTACCGCAACTCCAATTGACTGTTCACCAATTGAATTGAAGTCCCAGTATAACGCCGCTCAGGATGACGTTGACTCCGTTCTTTTTTGTGCCGCCGCCTTCCTCCGTATCAATCGACAAAGCGCGGTAACCGGCCCAGACGGAAATCCGCTTGGTAACGTCGTAGCCAAGCATACCGATGGCCTGCCAGGAGAAATTTGAAGTGTCGTTGGAGATGCCGAACCCACCGACATCGCCGCGCGCCATGAATTGCAGCCGTTTGTCCAGGTAGTTCTGAATGCGAACTCCGACGACCGGGTCCAGCAGGGTCTGGGTGCTGTTTCCGCGGAAAGTATTGGCTGGTCCCACGACCTTCAAATCGTTGTGAAAATCCCAATATCGCCCCGCCAGAAGCACATCCAATTTCAATGGCTGTGCCTCGAAAAGCTCGCTCAGGTTGTAATATCCGCCAAACTCCGCGATCCAAAGCTGCGACGTGATATCAGCGTGCGCCGAGTTTTCGTTCCCGCTTCCCGTCAGCTTCAAATAGAGGGGCGAGGCGAACACTCCGAATTTGCCTTTGCGCAATTCGACGTAAGTCTGAAACGTGGCTTCCGTGTGATCAAGAATGTCGCTGAAGCTGGCATCAATGTTGGCTGTGTGTCCTTTGAGGGAGACATCGCCATCCACCGCGGCCGCCCAGAACAGCGGCATGGTGCCGAAATGCCAGTCATCGTCATCCTCATCATGCGGCGCGGGTTGGGAATAGGAATGGACTGCAAGGCCGAGGGACAGGACGGCGACAGCCACATACCAACCGTTGAGTCGTGAGTTCATGAAGTCGCTTTTCAAGTTGTTACTCGTCTCACCTGAGTTGAGGTATTGGTTGATCCCAAGCGGTTGCGAGTTGCCAGCAAAACTGGAAACGATGGCCTTGACGCTCTCTCGCTCAGAGTTTTTTTACGATGCTCAGTCCGAAAGACTCGCCTTGGAAACGGTCCCTGGCGTTAAACTCGTAGAAGCCGTGGAAGTTCACCGCCAGCATCCACGGCACGTGGGTCAAACCGATTTGGCCGCCCACGGCGTTGACCTGGTCGCGGTTGTTGTTCGCGGCACTGCCGGAATCATCGGTGATCTGCCAGGTGTTGTAGCCGGCCGGGCCGACTTCGAGCAGCAGACTCATATCCTTCTTGAGCGGGAGAAACTGGCTGATCCCCCAGTTGAACGAGAGGTTGTCGCCGGGCGTAAGCGCGAAATCCTGCTTCTTGCCATTCGTTTCGTAGGTCAACGCGAGGACAACGGCGGTCGCCTTGTTCGTCATCGGATACCACGCGATCGCGCCTTGAATCTGTTGCGTCCAGAAACCATACCCGATGTTGTCGAGCGATTCGGTTTCCACCGAGCCGATACCCGGTATGGTCACCGTGTCAGTGTCGTATTTGCCGACCGGCGCGTAGAAGCCGTACGCCAGCGCAAAGTCCCAATGGTCGAGTGTCTTGCCGAGCCAGAGCGGTTGGACAAACAGGTCGCCCACACCGAAACTCCCGTTTTCCACGTTGCCCCCACGGTCGGTCGCCGCGGACAACGCGGCATCCAAGTTGGCATTGGCAAAGACGGGCGAGATCAACGCGCCGTACTTGAGGCCAAGCGACTCGATTTCCGTCACCCAGATGAACGTCGGCGCGACCACGTACATATCCACGTTCACGTCCACGCCCAGAGTGACCCCCGCCCCGCCACCGGGAGGATTGATGGTGACGGACTTGACCTTGTTTCCGCCGGAGTCGTTGAGTTGGTCGGTCGTGTAGAAATAATTATAGACCGCACCATAATAGCCCGGCTCCGGCACAAGGTAATCGCGGATGTTCAACACGCCGCCGTTAAAATGGCCGATCTCGCCGGCGCGTGCGCTGAACGCCACGACCAGGCCGAGAAGAATGGTCTTTACTCGCAGTTTCATAATGTGGGCTCTCTAGTTGTTCGCTGGTTTTTCCTTCCCAAGATCAGACGTTAATGATGCGCGGCTTCGGCTTCGGTGTCGCCGAGGTCTTCGTCGGTAATCGTCAATGCGCCGTTCCGATCTTCGGCACCATGTTGCCGCTGTCGCCGTCCGTGTACAAGCCTTCCTCGGTGGGCATAAGCGGGTGGTCGGTCTTCATGGCGACGCCGACCATCCAAAGCAGGGCGAGCGGCTTGGTGGATTCCCTGGCGGCGGCTTCGATGCGCTCTTTTATCGCCGCAACCTTCTCGGGGTGGGCGGCGGCGAGGTTGTTCTTCTCGTACGGATCTTCGGCGAGGTTGTAGAGGTCAACACTGCTGGGAAGCGTCGTGCGCCAGATGAGTTTCCAATCACCTTGCCGCACCGCGCCACGGAACGGCTCGACGTTGTAGATCACTTCGGTGCGCGGCGAGGGTTTATTTTCCGCAATGACGTCCCAGACGTTCACGCCGTCGAGCGGTTTGCACTTGGCAGTGGACGCGCCGCCGAGCGCGGCGAGCGTGGGATAAATGTCCACTGCGTGAATGATGCCGTCCACGGTCTGGGCCTTGATGTGGCCCGGCCAGTTGGCGCACGCGGCCACGCGGCAGGCGCCTTCGAAAAGCGATCCTTTGCCCTCGCGATACGGGCCGTTGTCGCAAGGAAGTTTGATTTTGGACATGTCAGTCATCTGGCCGGCGAACTGGGCGTTCCGCGTGCCGCCGTTGTCGCTGTGGAACAGGATGAGCGTGTTGTTACGGATGCCTTTCTTGTCAATCGCGGCGACCACTTTGCCGATGTTTTCGTCGAGACAGTCCACCATCCCGGCGTAAGTGCGGCGTGTGGGGTCCTGGATGTCGGCGTGCCTGGCAATGTATTCCTTCGGCGCCTGGTAGGGCGTGTGGGGGGCGTTGAAGGTGAGGTAGAGGTAGAACGGTTTGTTGGGGTCCTGCGCGTTGATGTATTTCACCGCGTCGTCGCCGAGGAGCTGGGTCGTGTAACCTTTTTCGTGGACTGGCTTGTTGTCGCGGAACCAGTCCAGTACGCCGTGCTCGTCGTGGGTGAAGTAATCCAGTTCGCCGATCACCGCGCCGTATGCGTAGTCGAAGCCGCGTTGCTTGGGCCAATACTTCTTGTCGGCGTGGCCGAGATGCCACTTGCCGATAATGGCGGTCTTGTAACCGGCTTCCTTGAGACACTGCGGCATGAGCCACTCGTTGGTGTCCAACCCGTAAGCGGCGGCGGTGGGAATGACGATGGTTTGCAGGCCGTAGCGGAAGGGATAACGGCCCGTCATCAGGGCCGCGCGCGTCGGCGTACACATCGGCTGGACGTAGAACTGCGTGAACTTCGCGCCCGTGGCGGCCAACTTGTCCAAATTCGGCGTCTTGATGTCGGTGCAGCCGTTGAAGCCGACGTCCTTCCAGCCGAGATCGTCGGCGACGATGTGGACGATGTTGGGTTGCTTGGCGGACGGCTGGGCTTGCGCCACGCCACCGACAAACGCCAGCCCGACGGCCCAAGCCAGGAACCTAAATCTTGATTTCATAGTTTTTGGATTGTTTCGCTAAAAACACCATTGGATACAAGAACAAATGCGGGAGCCAGTAAACGCTTTCGCCCCTGGATTCATGCTTGCGCCGAGGATGAATCTCGAAATTGCGCGCGCGGCCAGGAGGCTTGGTTCCGTGATAGAGCCTGGCGCGGTCACGGTGTAACTGCATCGAATCCGGAGCGCCAACCACCCTGGGGCTAACGCCAGAAACGGGCGACGACCTCGCACACTTTTTCGAACTGGGTGGCCTTGTGCAAAAAGCAATCGGCACCGCGGCGCTGGCATTCATCCCGCACCACCGTCTCCCGGCAGTTCGAGAGGATGATGACGACGCACTTCGCGGGGGACTGCTTGATGCGGCGCAGGACTTCCAGCCCGTTGAAATCCGGCAGTTGCAGGTCGAGCACGACGATGTCGGGAAGGAATAACTTGAAAAGCAGCCAGGCGTCCACGGCACAGTCCGCTTCGATGAGCCGCCCCACGTCGCCGC
>CAZYYS010000003.1:0-50422 GCA_964651015.1 uncultured Verrucomicrobiota bacterium | reverse complement strand
TGTTGAGGCTTGCGTTAGTGCCGTTGTCATACTCTTTGTTGTTAGCGGTGATCCCGATCACTGTCAGTTGTCCCTTGTTAACGAACAAAACAAAAGTATCGTTTGTTGCCAGTTGTCCGTCGCTCACCGTTATTGTGATGGTTGCCATCCCGATTTTGTGAGGTGCGGGTGTGATCGTTACCGACCGGTTTGTCCCTGATCCACCGAAAATAATGTTATTTGTCGGTACTAGAGTGGGATTGGACGAACTGGCGCTCAGGCCCAAATTTGATGCGGGGGTTTCGACATCGTTAATCGTGAACGCAATGGCTGCCGTTGGTGTGTTGACGGTGGTAGATCGATCCTGGATGTCGCTAATTGTGGGACCGATAGCTCCTCCATCGTCGAGCTGGCGCAGAAGCGCGACGAGGTTACTCATGTCCGTTGCATTGAGGGTGATTGCGTCGTGCGCAGAAATCGCGGCTTCCAGAGTGGCGGCAGAACCATCGTGCAAGTAAGGCGCGCTCGTCCACAACCCGCGCAAAGTCGGAGTGTCCAGTCCGGTCAGGGCCGTTCCCAAGCGTTGCCCGCTCGACGGTTTCAGCGTTCCGACATCGTGAAAAACATTGAGTGCGCTATCGGTGAATTGCGGACCACTGTGACATTGAACGCAATTCTGCTGTTGGAAAATAGCCTGGCCGGCCAGAGCGGCACTTGTAAAAGTTCCATCCGCATTTCGATCCGGGCTGTCGCCGTCCTTTGTCAACGAGCTGACGTACGCGGCCAACGCATCAAGCTCGGCGCTCAAGCCGGCCTTCGGGTTGCCCAACGGCAGCGAGCGCGTCCCGGCGTGGAAGTCCGTATCGTTCATCAGGCCCGTGCCGCCCGCAAAATTTCTTATCTGGCCCTCGAAGTCCTGGACTTCGTCGAAATTGCCGGTCCAGTGCAGGGGGCCTTGATTCATGCCGCCGTGGCCTCTCAGGGTTATGGTGTTTCGCAAACCTTCGCCGAACTGGGTAAAGTCCCAGATGCGGCCATCCTGTCCGCCGTCGTTGTGACAGGCGGCACAACTGATGTACTGCTGTAGCGCAATTCGATTGTCGCGTGCGTCGTAGAATATCTGTTTGCCGAGCAGTACGTTTGGCGGAAGTGTTTCTGTTGTGACACAATTCAAAAGCACCGGTGCGGGCGGCGGTGTCTCGGCACCGTTGGCCAGAGCGCTGACGTCGTGGATGCTGATCGTACGATCCATGAAGTTATGAACAAACAAGGTTCGACCGTCCGGAGAAAGTACCAATCCTTGCGGTGCGCGCCCGGCTTCGAAGCGGAGGATTTCCTGTTTCGCCACGGCGTCGGCGACTGCGACTTCCCGGCTCCCCTCCAGCGCGGTGAAGAGATAAACACCTTGCGGGTCAAAGGCGCTGGCGCTCGCGATGCCGGCGTTGTCAAAATCGATTCGACCGGACAGGTCTTCAGTTAGTTTTGCAAGGTCGATGCGAGAAGCGACGCTGCGGATGCTCAGGTCATGGGTGAGCGTGCCGTGATTGCGCAAATGTCCCCGCTTGACATTATCCTGTTTGGACGGCACCCACGCGCTCTGACCGTCAGGCGAAATCACCGCCGCGCCGAGGTAATTAGGAATGCCATGAGCCGAAACGGACGTGTCAGGCCGTTCACTATGGGCCAAAATCACTGTGCCTGTGATGGCGAAGGATGCGGTATCGATGGTGAGCACCTCGCCACCGTAAGTAACTCCGAGCACTGTCGTCTGCACGACGGCTGTTTCCTCGCCGGGCAATCGTGGCGTGATAAAACGCGTGGCTAGAATTTGCGTACCATCCGCAGTAACAGTAAGATGACGCACGTTTGGGCCGACATCCAACGTGGCCACAGTGGCGCCGGTGGCTGGATTTAGTTTGAGAATTTTCCCTGTTGTTTCCAGCGCTACGTAGGCGTTTTGTCCCGCAGGATCGAAGACCAGACCGAACGGTCTGGAGCCGCGCGCGAGACTTACCGTCTGTCCAACCGTGTAGTTCGTTTGAATGATTGTCAGAGTGGCAGACTCGGCGTTTGCCACCCACACCCGCCCGTCCGGCGCAAGTGCGGCGCTTCGGGGAGCACGACCAACATTTACTTCGGCCAACTTTGCTCGCGTGATGGCGTCGAAGACCGTCACGCTGTCGTTGTCCGGGTTCACGACCCAGAGGCGCGAGTTCGAGTTTGTCCGGGATTCATAAAGGATACTGGTGGAAGCGGTCGGGCGAGTGGCTGTTGGCGGCGTGTAAACCGATTGATGATAACTGCCAGTCACCTCGCGTCCGGCGTCGTCGCGAACCGTGACCGTGACCAGGAAACGGCCTGGCGTGAGAAAAGTGTGTGCAGTTGTGGGTGAACTGGTGAAAGCTGTGTCCGGCGTGCCGTCGCCGAAGTTCCAGCGAAACTGCGGATTCAAACCACCCGAAGCCTGAGCCGCGAGGGCCACAGTGCTGCCGACAGTAACGGCAATTCCGCTTAACGGCTGAACCGTCAGAACGTTGTTGATGGCCCAAGTGAAATTGGCACTTACCGGAGGCGTGTTGCCATCTGTTACCGTTACGGTTGCCGAGTAAACTCCTGCAACGGACGGCGCGCCTGAGATCAATCCCGAGGTCGCATTGATTGAAAGGCCAGTCGGTAGTCCGCTGGCGCTCCACGTTAGCAAGTCGCCGTTAGCATCGGTTGCCGCCATTTGGTTGTTGATGGTCGTACCGATGACGTTGGTTAGATTCCCGGGAGACGTGAGCAGCGGTTGAGCCGGCAGTGAGAACGCATTCACCGACAGACTCCAGCTTTCGATATCGTGGTTGTTGGAGGCACCTCCGGTGCCTCCGCTGAAACCGAGCCAGGCCTGACCACTCGCCACAATTGCCGGCAGGTCAATTGTTGTGGTCATTACGGGGTTGGCGGGACGTTGAGCTACGTTGCCTTGGGCCGCGTAAACTCGAAGTTGATTTGAGGGGCCATCATACTCAATCCAGATGGTGTGGCTGAGTCCATCTTCGAGATCCCAACCGGGCGTGTTGGTGGCGAGATGCACTGTCACGTTGCCGTTAGTCAGAATGCCGATGTGATTCGCGTTCGGGTCGCCTGTGCTTTGGTAGTTGTCAACTTCCACTGCGAAGCTCCGACTGATTCCACTGTAACCGAGACCACCCCCGCCGGTGCCAATGGAAGTGGGACTGTTCCCTTGGATCATGAAAGTCAAACCATCGGCGCCGTCGGTGGTGCCGTGAATACGAAACACCCAGCGTGTCGAGATTGATGTGTTGGGACCGATGGCAATGGGGTTGGTCAGGAAGGCCGACCCGACTTGATTGGCGAGGTTGGTCGTCAATCGCAGCACGCCCGCTGTCAAGATGGCGTTACCATTGAGCGCGAGTCCACTGGCGCCGGTGAACGTGTTGTAATTCTGACTGACCGTCACCGGTTGGATGCTCCAGACAAAGTTTGCTGTGGCACCGGTATTACCATTGGTCAATGTCACTTGTACGGGAAATGTGCCAATGGCCGTTGGCGTGCCGGAAATCAGGCCGTTGGTGCGATTGATGGCGAGCCCGGTCGGCAAACCAGTGGCCGACCAAATGAAAGCGCTGCCGGTGGGACCACTACCGATCATTTGCAGCGAGGCCGGTTGTCCGACGTACGATGTCTGATTTCCAGGAGCGGCGACGGTCACCGAACTGGTGGTGTCCACCAAAATGATCTTTGCCACGGAATGGACACCCGCTGCGTTCAAACCAAACAACATCCAGTATCCTGGGGTCATTACGTTCAAACTGCCATGAGCTGTGAGCGTGTAGTTGCCAGGCGAATTTTCGACAAATGGGAAGGACAGGTAGCGCAAGTCGGTGTTCACCGAGTGCGTTATGGCCGACATCTTGATGAAGCTGAATTTCTGTAATCCGGCGGTGCCAGAGACTGAGAATGAGGTGCCCACGCCAATTATTTGCGGCGCGGCAGTCAATACCGGACGGGTTGCGAGGGTGCCGTCCACCTGGAATAGAGTGGGAGGGGTGTAAAGTTGAGCATCCCGGTGGTCCGCTGAACCTCCATTCAAACCACCGCCTCCCGAAAGCACGCGGCCATCCGGCAACAGAAGCGCCAGCGAATGATAATTACGCGGGACCGCCATGTCTGCTGCGATTCGCCATAGACCCGTGTTGGGATTCCAGATTTCCGGAGTGAGCACGGAGCCGACATCGCTGAACTTAAGACCGGACGTGTTCCCCCCCATGACCAGAACTTCGCCATTTGGCAGAACCACTCCGTTGGCGAATTGCCGGGCAAAACTCATGGACGCAACAGGTGTAACGACTGGAGTGCTGGTGCGTACGTCCACGCTGTAGGCCGACTTGCTGCTGGTGCCGGTGGTGCCGTCGCCGCTGGCATTCGCCGTGGTGTTGGTGCCGCCACCTACGACAAGAATGCGGCCTTCGTTGTACATGACCCAACATCCTTCTTTGGGATAATGAGTGCCGGGAACGACAGTGCCGGTGTTGATCATGCTGCCACTGCCGTCTGCCGAAACCCAGTGCATCGTGTCGGTCGGGCCAAAATGGATCAGCCGGCCGTCGGGCGCCACCAACAAAAATGGATGCCAGCGGTTGATATAGCCCGGCTCCGCAAGGACTAAGTTCCAATTGATCCCAGTTAATCGACTCCATCCGCTGGAAGAATCCCACCTTTCCGCAGTTCCCGATCCGCCGTCTCCGCTCACCGTCCACGCTCGGCCGTTCGGCAGCGCCACGGTGGTATTGTACCAACGTGGATCGTTCATATTAGGTGTGCGCGTCCAGGTATTCGTCCGCCAGTCGAAGATGCTCGAGCGCACCGTAGTATTCCGGCCACCGTTCACGAGGACGCGACCGTCCGGCAACATCACCAGTCCGCCGCAAAACATGTCATGGCTCGGATGGTTGTATTCCACGAACGCGCCCGTGGCTGGATCCCAGGTGGCCGCGTAAGTAAATTCCACGCCGGCTGGAAAAGTCGTGCGTTGATTGGATGCAAAAGTCAGCACCCGCCCATCAGGCAAAGTCGCCGCTGAAACCGGTATGTGTGGAGTCCAGGGAATCACTGCGCTCCAATCGCCCAGTGTGATCCGATCCGCCGGTGCGGCAGCCGGAGTGATTGGTGCTGCTGCAGCGGCAGGCAAAAGCGCTGCTGCTTCAGCCGCAAAGGTGTCGGCTTGGGCATGAGGATACTCATCAGCGCGCGCAGCAGGCGACAGACCTGCCAGCATGATCACGCCGCACAAAACCGCGACACCTGTCCGGATAGGTTTGAATGAGTAACTGCGCATATGTTTACTGGGTTTTCGAAAGTTGCCGAACCGGAGAGCTTGAAGTAACAAATGAATCGTCCGTGAGGGTCTTGAGAAAAGCAACGAGAGCGGCCTTATCCTCGGCGCTCAGGCTCAGGCCCGCTTCGGGGTGCTTCGCCAAGTTTGGATCAAGCGTTCGCGAGCGTTGGAGTTTGCCGTTGTAGTGTTCGACGACCTCTTCGAGGGTGGCGAACCTACCATCGTGCATATAGGGCGCCGTCAACGCCACATTCCGCAACGTGGGAACTTTGAACTTGCCGCGATCCATTTCCAACTTGGTGACCTCCATCCGTCCAAGATCGCCGGCCCGCTCCTCCAGTCCGTTGTTCATGAACTGGTGATTGCTGAAAAGATTGCCACCGTGGCAATGGAAGCAATCTGCGCCGCGCAATCCTCGGGTTGGATCAAACTCAGTCACGAATAACTGCAGCCCGCGCTGCTCTTGGGGTGTCAATCTGTCGAGCTTGCGCGCGGCCCGGTCGAATTTTGATTCTTGCGAGACCAGTGACAGAAGAAACTGCTCCAACGCCATTGCCATCCGATCGGACGTGATTCCGGACGTGCCAAAAGCATTTTGGAACTGAGCCACGTAATCTCTGTCCGCTTTCAGCTTCGCGACAGCGCGCTCCAAAGTCTCGTTCATTTCATGCGCGTCCTGGATGGGCAGCAATACTTGTTCGCGCAGTGACTTCGCGCGCCCATCCCAGAAAAACTCCTGCACCCACGCCAGATTCACCAAAGGCATTGCGTTTCGCCGGCCTATCTGTCCACTCTCACCCAAGCTGTGGCTTCGACCGTCGGTGAATGCTTTGCTCCGGTCATGGCAGGTGGCGCAGGACTGGGAATTGTTTTTGGAAAGCCGCGTGTCATGAAAGAGTCGACGGCCCAGTTCCACTCCTTCAACAGTCAGCGGATTATCTTCCGGCAATTTCACTTTCGGCAATCGTTCTGAAATCGTTAGAGAGAAAGGTGTCGTCCCATCAGGCGGCTGTTCGGTTGAATTCTGGACCACTGTCTTCGGCTGGTAGAGATCAGAGTGGACACTCTTTACTCCAAACGACCGCTCGACATTCCTCTTGAGTCGCAGGGCAAGCGCATCACCACTACGCGAATGAGTGGACGCGGCTTCGTGCAAGATTTCTCCGCTGGAGAGAATGGCGCCGACATCCACGGCCAAACGGATAGTGGTGGGTTGAGCGCCTGAGAACCTGACCGGCAACTCGACCATCATAGGCTTTTCCGCTCCGGCTAGATGGTAAGAGAAACCGCTGAGGCTGGTTGTCTCAGCTTCTCGATGTCCTTCGATCGCCAAGAACACATATCCTGAACTCCAGCCCCAATGCAGACCGCAGACACCCGGATGGAGTGGATGGTTCGGCGGCCAGACTTGCGGATCGCTGGCGTCAGTTTTCGCATCCAAGCCGACACGGAATCGGATGGCTTTGAATTCCTGAGCGGGGAGGCCATCAGCTATGGCAGAAAGTCGCCGTTTTTCTGCGCTCAGGAAAACGTGCCACTGATCCGATTCGAGCCAGGTGCCGTCCGCGCGCTGGAGCGCCAGTTGAGAAAGCAGCCCATCGAGGCGGCTGATCGAAATCTCGTTCGCGTGTTGAGTATCAAGTTTCCTTCCCAGAACCAGAGGCTCGCCTCGCCACTCTGGTTCAATCTCCAATTGCAATTTTTGTCCGAGCGCTTGCGGCAGGCAACTCAGCCAAACGAGTCCGACTGAACCAGCGATGTACGCCCACAAGGAACCAAATCGGAAGACAGGCTTCCAGACAACACTGGATGAACAACTGGCGTGCGTCACTTTTCCTTGGTTTGACCGAATCTTGGATCGGCAATATGTCCGTGCAGGATGTTTTTGGGGATAACGCCGGCGTTCACGACCTGGCTCAAGGAGGAACAAGCCAGCTTGAACTCGATGAGACTCTCCAGCGGCATCGGCGTGCGCAACAGCATCGAAGCTTCAAACTCAAAGGTGAATCGCATACTCCCTTGTTTACTGCACTCTCATGTTCATGCCGCGTGGCCTGCTTACCCTAACAGGCTCGATCACACCTACGTTCTGCCAGATCGCGCCATGTCACAATCAGGGGACAACAGCTTTCTACACCCGGTGCAATTGCGCACCATACCCCAAGGGAATCCCCGTGACAATCTTAAAATTGCGAAATTGAGCTCTTCGCTCTTCGTCGGCAGTTCAAGGGAACCAACTCGCCACCGCACTCAAAAAAAGCCGCTCCGGTTCAGGGGCGGCGTCGGTATATGGTTTTGTTTTCGGGGAGCGAAAACTGCACGACCGTTGCTCACTGCCGTGGCAGTTTTCATTTCTTGCCGGGCCTGCCGGTTTTGCGCTTTTGCTCAATGGCCGCCTGCGCCGCTGCCAGTCGCGCGATGGGAACCCGAAACGGCGAACAGCTCACGTAGTTCAGTCCGATGCGATGGCAGAATTTTACCGAATCGGGTTCACCACCGTGCTCGCCGCAGATGCCGAGCTTGATGTCTGGACGCGTCCTGCGGCCCTTGGCGATGGCGATTTCCATGAGCTGGCCGACACCTGTCTGGTCAATCGTAGCGAAAGGATTCTTCTTCACGATTTCGAGTTCCGCATAGTGAGGGAGAAATGTCCCGGAATCGTCGCGGCTCATGCCGAGCGCGGTTTGCGTCAAGTCGTTCGTTCCGAAGCTGAAGAATTCGGCGGTTTCGGCGATTTCATCGGCCGTGAGCGCACCGCGCGGCACTTCAATCATGGTGCCGACGAGGTAGCTTAATTTTAGCTTTTTTTCTGCTTCCACCTGCCGGGCGACTCCGTGAACGAGGGCAACCTGGAGGTCGAGTTCTTTTTTAAAACCGACCAGCGGGATCATGATCTCCGGTCTGGCTTTGATGCCTTTCTTCTGGCATTCGGCGGCGGCTTCAAACACGGCACGAGCCTGCATGGCGGAGATTTCCGGATAAGCGATGCCCAGTCGGCAACCACGATGGCCGAGCATCGGATTAAACTCATGGAGTTGATGCACTCGCTGCGTGATCTTCTCCACACTTACACCCATCTTCTCAGCCAGGCTGGCCTGTGCTGCGTGGTCGTGCGGGAGAAACTCGTGCAACGGCGGGTCGAGGAATCGAATGGTTGCAGGCAGCCCCTTCAGTTCCAGAAACATTCCGAGAAAATCTTCCCGTTGATAGGGCAACAATTTGGCCAACGCCTTTTCCCGGTCTTCGGTCTTCTCCGCAAGGATCATTTCCCGCATGGCGTCGATTCGATCACCTTCAAAGAACATGTGCTCGGTGCGGCAGAGGCCGATACCAGTCGCTCCAAACGCAACCGCGTTGGCGGTCTGTTCAGGGTTGTCGGCGTTCGTGCGGACCGCGAGACGCGCGGATTTGTCGCACCACTTCATCAACTGCGCGAAGTTTTTGAATGTCTCACTCTTCCTGGCCGCAGCGTGCTTTTCAATCAGTCCCTGCACCACTTCCGAGGCTGCCGTCTTGATCTGGCCGGCATAAACTTCGCCGGCGGTGCCGTCGATGGAGAGATAAGCACCCTCGCCAAAAGCCTGCCCTCCGACCGAGAGAGTTTTGGCTTGGTAATCAACTTCCAACGCCGACGCACCGCAGACACAAACCTTGCCCATTTGACGGGCGACGAGAGCCGCATGCGAACTGACACCACCGCGAGCAGTCAGAATTCCTTCGGCTGCGATCATTCCACGCAAATCTTCGGGCGAAGTCTCGACGCGAACGAGCAGAACCTTTTCGCCTTTCGCAGCCGCTTCCACCGCACGGTCGGCGTTGAAGTAAATCTTGCCGGAGGCGGCGCCGGGGCCGGCTGGCAGCCCCTTGGCAATGAGCTTGGCTGACTTTACCGAAGCACGGTCAAAAATAGGCGCCAGCACTTGCTCGAGTTGGTCGGCAGGGTTGCGCAAGACGGCAGTTTCCCAGTCGATGAGCTTCTCTTTGACCATGTCCATGGAGAACTTGAGCGCGGCCATGGCAGTGCGCTTTCCGTTTCGCGTTTGAAGCATGAACAGCTTGCCTTCCTGGATCGTAAACTCGATGTCCTGCACATCTTTGAAATGCCGCTCAAGAATGGCGCGGACCTTCAAAAGTTCTGCGTAGGATTCGGGCATGGCCGTCTTTAGTTCGGAAACCGGCTCGGGAGTGCGCACACCGGCGACAACATCTTCGCCCTGGGCATTGATCAGAAATTCGCCGTAGAATTCATTGTTGCCGTTCGCCGGGTTGCGGGTGAAGGCGACGCCAGAACCGGAGGTTTCGCCGGTGTTGCCATAGACCATGGCCTGAACATTGACGGCGGTTCCCCAATCGGATGGGATGTTATACTTGCGGCGGTAAACGATCGCACGGTCGTTCATCCAAGAGCCGAACACGGCTCCCGCCGCGCCGCGAAGCTGCTCCCATGGATCATTCGGAAACACTTTGCCGGTACGTTCGTTGACAAGGGCCTTGAATCGCTTCACGAGTTCCTGCTGGTCTGCGGCAGTGAGTTTGGAGTCTTCGATGTCGCCGTGATACTTCTCGTGTTTGAAACCTTCGATGACCGTCTCGAAGGGTTCATGATCTTCGTTGGCCCGCTTTTGCACGCCCAGGACAACATCGCCATACATCTGGATGAAACGCCGGTAGCAGTCCCACGCAAAGCGCTCGTTCTTCGTCGCGGCGGCGAGCGACAACACCGTCTGGTCATTGAGACCGAGATTGAGAATCGTGTCCATCATTCCCGGCATGGAATCACGCGCGCCTGAACGGACGGCAACGAGCAGCGGCATCGCGTTCGCGTCGCCGAATTTGCACCCCATGATCTTTTCCATGTTCGCGATGCCGGCCTGCATCTGGCCTTGAAGTTCCTTGGGATATGTCTTCTTGTGAGCGTAGAAATAAGTGCAGACCTCTGTGGTAATCGTAAATCCGGGAGGCACCGGGAGGCCAATGCGTGTCATCTCGGCCAGATTGGCGCCTTTGCCGCCCAGCAGCGGCTTCATGCTGCCGTCACCATCCGCTTTCTTATTGCCCCAATTGTAAACGTACTTCTTCGCTCTTGATGCTTTTGCCATAAATAATCAGTGCCGTTGAATTAACTTTCGTTGGGAATGTCCGCGAAAATCGAGGCGCGAGACTAACAAAGGTCGAACCCGTGTCAACGGTCGAGTTTTGGCCCAGTGACAGGCGGGTGCAACTTGGTGATACCACTATTTGACTTGGCCTCGAAAGAGGCTGAACAAGAATAGCCGCAGGTGGAACCTGTGGTTTAGGTTGTGAGATTTGCCCGGCCCTGACGGGGCCGAACGACTCCTATGGCTCTGAACCATGGGGTTCCCACGGCCATTCAAGTCGCGTCAATTCTCGGGAGCGTGAAACGTGTGTCGTGAGCAATGCTTTGGAGTCAATCGCCTTTACGCTTCACGTTTCACGACTCACGCCTCACGTGTCACGCCCTTCTCCAGCACGCAAGACACCAGTGGCGCTGCGCGCCAGCCACACTTCGCCATACGAACCTCCGCGAATCCGTCGGAGAAGTTCATAGTCCGGGATCGACAGTGGTGGTTTTTGGGAAATACTTTGACCCAGGCGAACTGCCTGACGGCAACGGCGTATTCGATTGCGCTGGTTCGTGCGCATTCATGTTGGTGTGCGCTCGAATGTGGACGAAATTTCCTCCGCTGTCGAGTCTCATGGCAACGCGACAGTAATTGGCACAGGTTTGGAAACCCGCGATACAGCCGATTTGGAGATCGGCGCTACGGTAGCGATACGCGGTACGCTATGGACGCGTTGCCAGCAAAGACTTTTTCCAAAACGCGCCGCCCTTTCACAGAAAAGTATTCTTCCACGAGGCGCTGAACATCGAACAAGGGCGCATACAACTCGCAGACCGGCCAGTTGCTGCCGTATATCAGTCGGTCCTCTCCGAACGCGCTCCAGATCACGTCCAACCAGGGCGCATAATACCCCGTGGCCACGGGTGCGGGTTTCGCCAACCGTCCGGCGCCTTCGACGAGTCCGCTTACCTTGGCAAAGACATTCGGTGACGCCGCAACCTGCTGCATGTTGCGTTGCCAGACGGGATCCACCGCGCGGCCGTTGATCGAAGTATTGGCCAGGTGATCAATAACGATTCGGAGCCGGGGAAATTCCTGCGCCAATCGCTTCACTTCCGGTAGTTCTTCCACACTCACGTTGACGTCGAGTTGCAAATCAAGCTCGGCAAGGCGACCGAGTTTGGCGATCAGTCCGCGGTCCGGCATGACCTGGGAAAAGCTTCCGCCACTGATTCGGATTCCGCGATACAACGGATTCGCAGCGAAGCGGTCTAGGTTCATCGCAAACGAATCATCGGCTGGATTCAGATTGCCGCAAAAGCCAACGATGAAATCGTGCTTGGCCGCCAAGTCGAGTATCCACTGGTTGTCCTCCACCCACGGACTTGCTTCGACCACGACTGATCCCGTAACCGGAGTTGGCACCGGCTGCGCAAGGTAATCAGCGGGCTTCACCGTGCGGTAAAGTTTGGTGTCCGTCTTGGACGGCCAAGGCACTCCCTCCGGTCGGGTCGGGTTGTAAAAGTGGGTGTGGCAGTCGATGATCGTGAGGGACGGCGAGCTTTGCGGGAATCGCGGGACACAACCCACCAGGCCACCGAGTAATCCGGAACCGGAGGCAACCAGAAACTCGCGACGGTTCATAATCGGCAGGCTATGAGGCGACCGGGCATTTGCAAGTTGGATTTTCCGAATGCTTTCTCCAATCGAAACCTGTAGCCTTCGGCCATGGTGATTCGACTAGAACTGGCTTCAGAATTCCATTTCGCCGGTAGCCGACGACGTGAGGAGACGGAACCTCCAATCAAACTTAAAGTCTCCGCCTCGTCACCTCGACGGCTACGATTCTTGAAACCGATTTTAGTCTTCTTTGCCCTGCGGCTCGCCGCTCAACCGAGCCCTGCAACGGAGTTCTGGGTTGCGACCAATGGCAACGACTCCAACCCTGGTACGAAAACAAAACCATTCGCCACTTTGGAACGCGCTCGAGATGCATTGCGTGCGTTCAAAACATCCAAAACCTTGCGAGGGCCAACCACAATCTGGCTGCGTGGCGGCGACTACATTCGCACGAACGCCTTTGAACTTACTGTCGCCGATTCCGGCACATCGAACTCACCAATCGTCTGGCGGGCCCATCGGAATGAAGTTGTGCGTCTGTTGGGCGGGCGCAAGTTGACCGGCTTTGTGCCGGTGACTGATGCAACCGTGCTCGCGCGGCTCGACGAAAACGCGCGTGGGAGCGTCGTCCAACTCAACTTGAGTGTTTTCGGCATTGCGGATTTTGGCGAGATGAAATCGCGCGGCTTTGGCAGGTCGGCGGTGCCGGCACATTGCGAATTGTTCTTTGATAATCGCCCAATGACTCTTGCCCGGTGGCCGAACGAGGGCGAGTTTGCAAAGATAGCCGGCTACCCTTCTGGCCACAAAGACGAGCACGGTGGCCAGCTAGGTGCACTGACCAATGGCTTTTCGTACAGCGGCGACCGTCCGCGCCGTTGGCAGGACACGAGTGACCTCTGGACGCACGGTTACTGGGCTTACGACTGGGCTAATTCCTACGAGAAAGTATCGGCACTCGACGTCGAGCAACGTCTCGTCAAGACGATACCCCCGCATGGTAATTACGGCTTTCGCAAGGACCAGCGGCTTTATTTCCTCAACGTTCTCGAGGAACTTGATCAACCTGGCGAGTGGTTTCTCGATCGCAAGAGTGGCGTGCTATATTTCTGGCCGCCGGAAGACGTTAAATCGTCTCGCGCTTCATCCCGCGCGTCCAGTTCACCGATTCAACGGTTCAACGACGCCCTCATCTCCCTCCTCGACCAACCGCTGCTCAAATTCACGAACGTTTTTTATGTCACCTTTCGCGGAATCATCCTCGAAGCGACGCGCGGCAATGCCGTCGATATTCGCGGCGGCGCAAGCAATCGCATCGCCGGCTGCCTTATTCGCAACATTGGCAATAGCGGCGTGGTCATCACCGGCGGCTTCGGTCATGGCGTCGAGGCCTGTGACATATTCGACACTGGCGATGGCGGCGTGGACTTGAACGGCGGCGATCGCGAGACACTAACGACTGGCGGACATTTCGTTGAGAATTGCCACTTCCAGCGCCAAGGCCGCTGGTCGAAGTGTTACGTGGCGGCAATTCATTTGAACGGCGTTGGCCTGCGCGCATCGCACAATTTGATTCACGATCACCCGCACTGCGCCATTCTTTATTGGGGTAATGATCATCTGATGGAGTTCAACGAAATCCATCACATCGCCATGGAGACGGGCGATGTGGGTGCAATCTATACTGGCCGCGACTACACTTTTCGCGGTAACAAGATCCGCCACAATTTCATTCATCACACGGGCGGCGTGGGCATGGGTTCGATGGGCGTTTATATGGACGATTGCGTGAGCGGCACGGAAGTTTTCGGCAACGTGTTTTACAAAGTGCATTGGGCGATGTTCATCGGCGGAGGACGTGACCACCGGGTGGAGAACAATTTGTTTGTGGACTGCGATCCGGCGGTGCGCGTGGACGGTCGCGGTCTCGACAAATCTCCCGTCTGGCGCAACATGGTTGACGACACCATGCGAAAACGGTTGACCGAAGTGCCGTTGGCTCTGTATCGCCAACGCTATCCGGAAATGAAATCGCTCGACAGGTATTACGGGCCACCCGATGGACCGGCGATCGCTGGCGACGCCTTCAAGGGCGTACCGCCCGAAGGTAACCTAATCGCTCGCAACGTCTGCGATGGCAAGTGGCTTGAGGCTGGCTGGCACGCGACGGCGGGAATCTTGCGCCTCGAAAACAATCTCACGAATGCGGCGGCGAGTCTGGCGGTGGCACCCGGTGATCAGTCGCGCGTAACAGATTTCGCTTTAAAAAAAGATTCGCCGGCGTGGGCGCTGGGCTTTCGCCCGATTCCGCTCGAGCAAATCGGTTTACATGACGACGAATTGCGTCGCGCCCTCAAGCACATTTCCACTGCGACTATGCCATGACGCAAAGCTTGAACTGTGGGCGTGCGACTCGGTGGTAGTTTTGTACAGGCCGTGATCTGTCCCATAACTGCAATAGCGACGTAGCGGTCATAGGCGATTTTGTTTCGGGGTGGGGGGATGTGGATTCGAGTTCTTCAATCCTCAGACTTCCGCCCTCCTCCAGAATTATTACCGCGAATTTGCCAACTGTATCAGAACAGGATATTAAGCCCTCGATTCAGGACACATTACACTGCGGTCCTCGATGAAGACATTCGTGGTGGTAGATTCGCCCAGTTTTCCCCGCCCTCTCCGAGAATAAGTTCCCTAAGACCGCTGCGGACGCAAACTACTAATTGTGGGTGTTGGCCCAAAGTAGTGACTAGCACTCGAAACGGCGGGGAATTTGCTCTAACTATCGGGTTCATTTCAAAAATGAGAAGAAACGGACCGCTCAAATGAAGAGTATCAGTCAAGCAATCGAGTGCCGCTCAATGCGTCGTCGGGCCGGAATGACGCTGGTGGAGGTGGTCATGTCATTGGCTATCAGCGGGCTGGCGTTGGGCGGAATCATAAACGGATACATTTACTGTGCGAGATCGTCCGAGAAGGCGGCCCTTTCCTTGGCGGCCAACGCCCGAGCGATGGAACGCCTGGAAGAGACGCGCAGCGCCAAATGGGATACTGCCAGTTGGCCAATTGTGGACCAGTTGGTGGCCACGAATTTTCCCAGCAAGGTTGTTACACTCGACCTGTCCGGGTCTGGCATCATGGAAACCACGGCCACCATTCAGACGAGCATCTCCCAGATTTCAACTGCGCCGCCGCTGAAGCGAATTCGCGTTGACTGCATCTGGCAGTTTAACGGAAACCAGCGGATGACCAATACAATCGAAACCTGCCGAGCTCCCGATCAATGAAAGTACAAGTTCCACCATCAGGCTCACCTGCTGATGCGTCGCCAAAAACTGATGCGGGCTTCACGCTGCCTGAAGTGCTCATTTCGAGCACATTGTTCATATTTGTGATCAGTGGTGTTCTGTTCGGCCATCTTTTTGGCCTGAGCATGTTTCGCATCACAGGAACTAAACTGGCAGCCACAGACGCCGCCCGCAAGGTGACTGGAAAAATTGCGGACGAGATACAAACCTGCAAATCTACCTGGATTGGCAATGTCAAGAATGGAGTGTTCGAAGCGCTGCTGGACGGGGAGAAACAGCAGGGCGCGGGGCTGTTGATTTATCCGACCACGAATAAAGCCAACTTCATCATCTACTTTGTCAATTCGTCGGACAAAACTTTCAGGCGGACCACGAGCAAACCGGACTCTGCCGTCATTCTGGCTGAATCAGTCACCAACACCGTGGTTTTTCGGGCGCAGGATTACTTGGGGAGCGTGCTGACCAATAATCAAAACAACCGCGTGATCCATCTCAACTTGGAATTCTACCAGCCACAACGGTACATGCAGGTCGCGGATTATTACAAAGTGGAAACCTCGGTGACTCGACGAGCCTTGGAGTAATTATGAAGATCACCTTTTCATCTCAGAAATCGAACCAAGCTGGTAGTGCGCTGGCGCTGACAATGGTCATGACTGGCATAGCTCTGGCAATCCTGGCGGGCGCAATGGCTTGGTCGGCGAACTCGATCAGACTGACGCACCGGTCCATCCAATACACTCGCTCGGTGGCGGCCGCGGAGGCGGCGACAGAGAAGGTAGTAAGCCAGATCACGCGAGACTACTTAATGGGCGGCGAAAAACAGGTAGAAGACAATTTATCAAACTATCGCCGGCTTGTGCCAACGTCGTCAGACTCCACGTTTTGGAACCAATGGAGATTCAACGACCCGAATGGCAATAGCGATCAAACCATGGTGGAAAGCCGGTCTTCCAAGGCCTATGTGGTTTTGAACTCGACGTACGCTGGCTTGCGCGGATTCATTACCACTTACACCGTCGTGTCCGATGCCCAGGAAGCCACTGCATTGCAAAAGGTGGTTGCCGGAGTCCTTCAGGAAATTCAGTTGGCTCGAATCCCAATTTTCCAGTTTGCCATGTATTCATCAGGTGACATGGAAATCAGTTGCGGCCAGGATTTCAAGATCACTGGCCGAGTTCACTCCAACGGGCAACTCTACGTCGAACCGGACAAGATTCTGACGTTCCAATCCGACGTCACAGCCGTCAACAGCATCCTCTTTCAACGTCACCCGCTTGATACACGGACTCCGCCCGCCGGTTCGGCGGTTTACGAAGCAAGGAAGGATTCGCACGTTGCGGCGATGACGCTTCCGATTGGGACTACGAATACACCAACGGCGGTCCGCGAAATTATCCAACCGCCCCCGCCGGGCGAGGATCCCAATTCGCCGTTGGGTCGTCTACGTTACTACAATCTGGCGGACATGATCCTTGTGGTTTCCAACACCGGGATCAGTGTCACCAGTCAGAAATTCAATGGACTCGTCACTAGTCTCGTCACGACGCCCATCCTCGTTAGCGAGCTGAGTGGGGGGGTGGTCACCACAACAAACAGTTTCTGGGACGCGCGCGAAGGCAAAACCGTCCGGCCCATTGACATCGACGTTGCCGCTTTGGGGAATTGGAGCAAAACCAGTCCTACTCTTAAAGGCGCCATCGGGGCCTCCGATAAATTATCCTCGCTCTACGTTTTGGACCAGCGCACTTTGGCTGCCACAAACCTCTCCGCGGTTCGAATACGCAACGGCGCCAGCCTGCCAACTCCGGGGCTGACGGTTGCCACGGCACGTCCGCTCTATGTCTTGGGACATTATAATGCGCCGAGCTTGGGAACAACCAATACAAGCGCCACGCGACCCGCTTCAGTCATAGCCGATGCGATTACCATTCTCTCCCCAAACTGGCGGGACACAAACAGCACCAAAACAGTGAGTTCACGAAATGCAACACCCACCACCATCAATGCTGCCATCCTCACGGGAGTGGTGGAGACGACTGCGGGTCAATACAGCGGCGGTATGGAAAACTTCCCGCGTTTCTTGGAAACCTGGGGATCAGCCAATCCGCTTACCTACAACGGTTCCATGGTAAAGATGTTTCCTAGTCTTTACGCCACCAATGCTTGGGGCAAAACCAACGTTTACAGCCCGCCCGCTCGCAACTGGGCTTATGACGTCAACTTCAACGATGCAACTAAACTTCCGCCGTTGACGCCGAGTTTAATGAAGGTTTTCCGCGGTCAGTGGGCCACCGTAGCACCCAACAGTAAGGTGGCAGTAGCTGCCGATACGGGCAGTGGGAGCGGCAGTAGCGGGAGCGGCAGCAGTGGGAGCGGCAGCAGCGGGAGCGGCAGCAGTGGAAGTGGCAGTAGCGGGAGCGGCAGCTAGCATTTCAATGGTCGTGATTTGAATTTCTCAGCGGCCACTCCTTTAGTAGCGGAAATGCACATACGTCGGTTGAGCGTCATGCATGAGCAGAAAAATCAGACCGTCAGGGTTTATTGGATCGACAACTCGCCTAATCCGGCGAGTTGTTGACCAAACCCTACACTTCGGTTTGATTTGCTTGATTGAAAGAACTGCGCGGGGCTCGGAGTTTCGAGTATTTTTCACCGGTGCAACCAAACGGTGGATCAAGCCGGTCATCCTTCTTAGACTGGTTCTCCTCATAACGGGGTTTTGGCATATCCAACTCAGCGCCGATCCCGATCCCTATTCCTTCGAGGCCGAGAAGTCGCCGCCGCCAGTGGACTTCTATTATCGCGATAGAACCCAGCGTCTGGCGAGTGAGCAACAGGAACTCTTCAGAGTACGCGTGCCAATCCAGGATGCCGTCGGGCCCAAGGTCAAACTAGACTCCTCTGCCACCGCTCAAAAGGGCTCGGAGCTTCCGACGAAATCTCCAGAAATCACACCCGAAATAGCCCGCCAGATCTTTCTGGGGATAATCATGGTGCTCTTGATCGGGTTCTTGGTGCTCCGAAAATATGCGCCCGAACTCCTTGTTCTGATTAACCAGAAGATCAATCCGTGGGCACCCGTCCCTGTTACCCCGAGGAATCTTAGCGCCAACGTGTACGCCGATGAAGAAGCCTTTACCGAATTCCGCGCCGCGTTCGAAGCCGGGCCCCTTGCGGCGGCGCGCGTTTCGAACCTTGCTGCTCCTGCCGGTGACTCCGTAGAGGCAGAGGCGGCGAACAAGGCTTCGTCAACGGAGAGCGATGCCATGAAGGAATTTCGCTCCCGGGCGACCAACCTACTGGTCTCACAGAGACAACTTCTCCAAGACATCAGCCGGGTGTCAGACAAGCCGACTCGACGGTCAATGTTGAAGGATATGCGGCGCGAGATAAGCGCGCTGAAAGGCGAGGAGGGCCTTCCGGAGTTGCTGCTTGTTTGGCAGGTGGCTTCTGCTATGGAAGGACTGTTGAAGCAACTCATAGACAAAGTGGCGAACGTCACTCCGTCCACACTGCGAACTATCGCAGGCGGCTTGGACCTGTTGGAAAACTTGTGCGCGCCGGGATTGAAATTGGACGTTGTGACAAATCGCCCACTCAAGTTTCTGGCCGTGGACGATGATCTGCTGAGCCGAAATGTTATCTCGTTGGCTCTCAAAAAGGCCCTCAACCCACCGGACCTCGCGGTGGACGGCGAGACGGCGCTCGTTTTGGCGACCAAACAGACCTATGACGTCATTTTCCTCGACGTGCAAATGCCCGGCATGGACGGGTTTGAGCTTTGCACGAAAATTCACGAGACAGTTCCCAACGCCAACACGCCAGTGGTGTTCGTCACTTGCCAAAGCGACTTTGAAGCACGAGCTCGGTCAACCGAGAGCGGCGGCAGCGACCTCATCGGGAAACCGTACCTGACTTTTGAAATCACCGTCAAAGCGCTCACCCTCGCCTTAAGAGGCCGGATGCAGGGCGGGATTCGGGCAGTTCGCACTCATCAAGATGCGCAGCTTGATGAAATCGGCAGCGGTGCGACAGCGGTTGCGGTGCCGGAGAAACCCAACGACAGCAAACGCGAAGAGCAATCGATCGCTGTGCGGGACGGACTAATGTCGGTGTCGCCGGCTACGACCGCGACAAACGCGGAACTCCAAGCGCTTCCCGCGTTCGAGGCAGCGGCATCGGACGCCGCCGATTCCGAATTGTCGGGCGAACTGTCACCGAGCGAACTTACCCGGGCGTTCTTGACTCGCGCAGCAACTCACCTCGGGCCGCTGCGAGAACTCATTCAAGGGAGCTTCCAAACCAAGGAAGACAGCGCGCGTCAGGGGATGTTGGCAGACTTTTACCTTCGGCTGAACTCTTTTACGCCTCAAGATGACACGGCCAAAGGTCATCCCGCGCTGCAAATGTGTATCGCTTTGGAAGGGTTGCTCAAAAAGCTTCTTGAGAACCCCAAGCATGGCACGCCGTCCACGTTACTTACGGTCTCAACCGCCGTGGATTTGCTCACAGACTTGTGTGCGTTCGGAGCCAAGTCGGGCCTCGCTAATATCGCGCCGATTCGCACGTTAGTGGTGGATGATGACCCCATAGCCCGCCGGGCCATCACCTGTGCCTTGCAAATGGCTTTTGAAAAACCTGAAAGCGTGGAAAACGGAGAGGCTGCGCTGGCCCTCGCCAGGGAAAAACCATTCGATGTGATCTTCCTGGACGTTCAAATGCCCGGCATGGACGGATTTACAACCTGTTTAAGAATTCGCGAGACGACACAGAACCGCGCAACGCCGGTTGTGTTTGTCACCGGCCACAGCGATTTCAAAGCGCGCTCCCAATCGACTGTTAGCGGCGGCAGCGACCTGATCGCAAAACCGTTTCTGAATGCTGAGATAAAAGTCAAAGCGCTTACGTACGCCTTGCGTGGCCGTCTCCAAAACCTCAAAGCCGAAGAGCGGTTGATGCAGTTTGAAAGTGACAATGGACGGACGCGATGCGACTTGGCGCCCGTTCTCGTGTAAACACGCATTGATTTCGGCGCGAGTCTTGGTTTTCGCGCTGCAAACTTCCATCAGACTTCGCTGGTTTGGGAATTTGCCTTTGTGCACGTTGAAACCAGTCGGAAGGGCGGCGTTGCAGTTCCAACCCAAAGACGCTACTTTGAGCACGCCCGTTTCAGCATGAACTAAACAATCAAGACTGGTCGAATCGACTCATGAATAATTCAAGTTCCAACAATCCGCCTTCACCGGAGGAATTCCAGCGGCAACTATCGGAACTGCTGCGCCAACAATTTCAAACCAGCCCTTTGCCTGCCCATGAACAAGCTGCCCCTGCGGGATCGCCGGAAGGTGTGCAGACTGCAACGCCCGGGGACGAGTTTGATTTCAACTACAAGCCACGTGATGTGAAGGCATACCTCGACCGCTTTGTCATCAAACAGGAGGAAGCCAAGCGGGTTCTGAGCGTCGCCCTATGTGACCATTACAACCATGTTTGCGCGGCGATGGCCGGAAAGGAGCAGCCCAACTACGCCAAGCAAAACATCATACTCATCGGCCCGACCGGTGTTGGCAAGACGTACCTGATCCGCAGCATGGCGGACCTGATCGGCGTTCCATTTGTCAAAGGGGATGCAAGCAAGTTCTCCGAAACCGGCTACGTGGGCGGCGACGTGGAGGATTTGGTACGCGAGTTGGTTCGCCGGGCGGACGGCGATGTGGCGCGCGCCCAATACGGAATCATCTACATTGATGAAATTGACAAGATCGCCACCGTCATTAACTCCACCGGACGCGACGTGAGTGGCCGTGGCGTGCAGACGAATCTGCTCAAATTGATGGAAGAGACCGATGTTCCGGCGCATTCGCCCACGGACATTGCCGGCCAGATTCAGGCGATGATGGAAATGACCCAGCGCGGTAAAAAGCCGTCCGGGCCAATCAATACCAAACACATTTTGTTTATCGTCAGCGGCGCGTTCGGCGGGTTGGAAAAGATCGTTCGCCGACGTTTGCGCGAGGCCACGATCGGGTTCGCCGCCAAGGATTCAAGCGTGGAACTGGGCGATCAGATTCTCGAACCGGCGCAGACCCGTGACTTCATTGATTTTGGTTTCGAGCCGGAATTCATTGGACGATTGCCGGTGCGAGTGGTGTGCCAGCCGTTGAATGTCGATGATCTGTTCACGATTTTGAAGACGTCGGAGGGGAGTCTCATCCATCAATACGAACAGTCCTTCGCGGCTTACGGCATTGAAATTCTTTTCCGCGATGAAGGTTTGCGTCGGATTGCGGAACTCGGCGGCGAGGAACAGACCGGCGCGCGCGGCTTGATGACCGTTTGCGAACGGGTCTTTCGCAACCTTAAGTTTGAATTACCCTCCACATCGGTGAAACGGTTTATCGTTACGCGAGAATTGGTGGATAATCCCGCCGCCGCCCTGCAAAAGCTCCTGGCCGAACAGCAACACGAGGAGCAGTTGGTCGCGCGACAGTTGGTTCAGGAATTTGCTTTACGCTTCCGGGAAAACCACGGGCTGGAAATCCAGATCACGGAAGACGCGGCTGATTTGCTGATCTCCCAGGCTTCGGAACGTTCACGGTCGATCCGCGACTGGTGCGCCGAGCGCTTCAAGGATTACCAGTTTGGTCTGAAACTCATTGCTCAGAACACCACTCAACGGCAATTCACGATTGATGTTGAAGCGGTGAAGTCACCCGACAAAGTTCTCAGTGATTGGGTGGTGGCCAGCTATAGGAAAGAGCAAAAGTCCTCGGAATAAAACGCGAGTTGTTTGACAAGGATGGGCCAAACCATCAAGACTAACTTAGCTTGATGCAATACTCGGACCGATCCTCCAGCGCCGTGAACCGAAATAATTTCACATGCCTAATCCCGTTACTCACTTTGAAATCTACGGCGAGCACCCGGTTGCCTTGGCGGATTTTTACCGCAAGGCGTTCGGCTGGCAGGTCGAGCAGATGCCGGGCATCGGTTACTGGCGCGTCCAGACCGGCGCGACCGAGGGGCCGGCATTGCATGGCGGGCTGACTTATCGCGCGATTCCCGACTTGAACGGCTGGATGCTTTTCGTCAACGTAGCCTCGCTCGATGAAACCGTGGCGCGCGTTCAACACTTGGGCGGTTCGATTGTCCGCCCCAAGACGGCCGTGCCCCGGACCGCCTGGGTGACCATCGTGGCGGACCCCGCGAAAAACATTTTCGGCGTCTGGCAGGCGGACCCAAATGCCTTTCCGATGCCGGAGCCGGACTGAATCCAATCACGCCCTAAACGACCAACCACAAACACAAAGACCAAACAGAAAGAAACAACATGTACTACACAGACAACTCGATCCTCCCCGAATACATGGCGCCGCTGATCATCACGGCAGCGCCCTACGGCCCGGCGTGGCTGCCGGGCGACGCGAGCGACATCGCTCTCTCCTGGGACGAACAAGTCAAGGCGGCGGTGGATTGTTACGAAGCCGGTGCCAGAATGCTGCACTTCCACGTTCGCAATCCAGCCACAGGCATGGGTTCGACGAACTTCGACGAATACAATTACCTGTTGAAGCGAATCAAAGAGGCGGTGCCGGAAATGATCATCCAGGTCGGCGGCTCGATCTCGTTCGCCCCGCACACGGACGATGCCAAGGCAAAATGGCTCGACTACGACACCCGTCACATGCTCACGGAACTCAACCCGAAGCCGGAGTTTGTGACCGTGACGACCGGCACGACGCTCTGGGACATCGCCTCGATGTTCTCCAAGGAAGACATCCAGGGCACCCACATGGACAATGAGAAAGTGCTGGCCGCGTGGTCGGGCATGGTCGTGGATTCGACGCCCGCCTTTTACGTCGAGCACCTCAAGCGCCTTAGGAAGAACGGCATTCTGCCTTACTTTGTTCCCGCTCACGTCCATCAGTGGGAGATCATCGAGCGCCTGATTCGCGCAGGAGTTTACATGGGGCCGCTGAACATCGCGCTCTGCGCCTACGGCGGCGGCACACTCGGGCGAAATCCGTTCGACCTGATGCATTTCTTGGAACGCCTGCCGCAAGGGTCGGTCAATACCTTCTGGTCGAGCATGCGCGGACTCATCTCCTACTCCGCGATGGCCATCGTCCTCGGCCAGCACGTGCGCGTCGGCAACGAAGACAACCTCTGGGGCGCCGATCGCAAGCGCAAGACGACCGTCGAGCAAATCAAGGGTGCCGTCCGCATTTGCCAGGAGTTCGGCCGCAAGGTCGCGACTGCCGAGGAAGCGCGCAAGATCATGAAGGTCGGCACTTGGTACAACAGCGTGGATGAGACGCTGCAGAACAACGGCATGCCGCCCAATCCTACTGACGGGTCGGGCTTCCGTGTGTTTCCGACCGATGGAAAAATCAAGCCAGCCGTCCTCGGCGGCGACTCGCACCCGATTGCCGCGTGCATGATTGCGCCGGAGCCGGTCCGCAAGGCACAGGAAGCGTTGATGGCGGCGAAGAAGTAATACTCGTTGGCGTCCCTTGAGTCCCGCCCTCAACACGAGGGCGGGACTTTTGAGGGCACCGCAAGCCAAACTCTTATGAGCGAGCAAAAACCAAATCCTCCAACCGGCCCTTGGGATTCGGCGGTGAACCAATTGCGTGAGTGGGAACCCAAATGGGCCCAAGCTTGCGTGAAGATGACCACCAATCCGTGGACGAGCGGAATTCTGTCACGCAAGTTCGTCGAGTTGGTGAGCGTGGGTCTGAACGCCGCCTGCACGAACCTCAACCCCGACGGGACGCGCCGCCACATTCGCGCCGCGCTCGATGCCGGGGCGACACGTGATGAGATTCTGTTCGTCCTCAAGTGCGCATCGGTGATGTCCATTCACTCGTGCAGCCTCGGCGCGCCGATTCTGTTGGAGGAAGCGAAGGCGGCCGGCAAGCAGCCGGCGCCAAAAGCGCCCGCCGCGACACCCGCCTGCGACAAGATGAAAAGCATCGGCCAGTGGAACACCGCGTGGGATCCGTTCTTCCAACTCGATCCGGTTTGGACAGATGCGTTCATGGCCACCGGGGCGGGGATTTACGGCAGCGGCGTCATGTCCGCAAAAGAGACCGAACTGTTGAGCATCGCGTTCGACGCGTCCTACACGCACATGTATGCGCCCGGCACGCGGCGGCACATTCACAACGCCCTGCGAGCCGGCGCGACGATGGAAGAAATCATGGAAGTGTTGAAGCTCTGCGTCGTTCAAGGTGTTCAAGCCTGCAATCTCGCCGTGCCCATTCTTGCGGAAGAACTGGGGCGGCGGTAATTTCCCAACCCCATGCCCCCTAAAAACGAAACAGAAAGCAAGCGACAAAAATGGCAGAGAATACTCGTCCACGAATTCTTCGAGTATTTGTTCAACTTCGCCTTTCTGTCCTTCTTCCTGGTCGCGTTCGCTTGGTATCGGCGCCTGATCCTGGCCTCGTATGACATTCATTTTACGGCCTACTGGGCACCGCTGGTTGAAGCGGCAATCCTAGCCAAGGTCATCATGATTGGAGATGCTCTGCGCATGGGCCAGCGATTTCGCAACCGGCCTTTGGCCGTGCCCACCATTTACCGCACACTCATCTTTAGCGTCTTGGTGCTGGTGTTCTCATTTGCGGAACACATCGTCGGCGCGCTTATTCATGGCAAGACGGCTTCCGACGGAATTGCGGAGCTCACCAGCAAGGGCTGGTACTTCATTCTCGCCTGGTTCGTCGTGATCTTTGCCGCGTTCCTGCCCTTTTTCACTATGAAGGAAATTGAGCGAGCATTCGGAGCGGAAAAGGTTCGCGGGATGTTTTTCAGCAGGCATAGGGAAGAGACGAATTCTTCCGCCGACGACAACGGCGAAGCGGCGAAACCGAAGCCATGAGTGACAACACGGAAACGACCCCGACTCCTTCCGCTGCCCCGGCTCGGATAGGCCGCCGCCGCAGTTTCTGCCTTCGGCTTGGAGCCATTATTATTCTGCTCTATCTGCTGGCCGCGTACGTGATTATCCCACGGGTTTGGAAAAGCGACGTCCGCCGTCATCCTGAATTGTTCGACGCGCCGCGCATCACGCATACGCCTTCTGGGATTCCCGGCGATCCGATCAACGTTGCCCTGCTCGGTTCGGAGGCCGACGTGGTTCATGCCATGATTGCAGCGAAGTGGGATCCCGCCGATCCACTCACATTTCGCAGCAGCGTCCGCATCGCGGTGGATTCCGTCTTTCGCCGGCCAGACACCAACGCACCGGTCAGCACATTGGAATTGTTTGGACGCAAGCAGGACCTCGCGTTCGAGCAACCGGTTGGCGACAGCCCGCGACAACGGCACCACGTTCGGTTCTGGCACTGGGACCGGCTGCATGACGGCAAGGAAGTTTGGTTTGGCGCGGTCACGTTTGATGAACGGGTTGGTTTAAGTCACACGACCGGCCAGGTGACGCATCATATCGGCCCGGACCTGGATGCGGAGCGCGACCGGCTCATTGCCGGATTGCAAAAAGCGGGTGTGACGGAGAAAGTTTTCTGGTTGGACGGCTTTCAACAGTTGCAGGGGAAGAACGGTGGCGGCGATCCCTGGCACACGGACGGACGGCTGCAAGTCGGTGTTCTAGTGATGCCATCAGCTTCGGCTACGGTGGCAACCAATAAGCCAACCTTGCCTTGAACCCATCAGTGCAACTTTATGCTGTTCGCTTGATCGTTCCATCCTTGCTCAACTCAGCCTCGAGATTGATGGTTTCGCGTTGCAGACAAACTTTCACGTCGTCACGTAGCGCAGGGATTTCCAATAAGCGCCGTCCATTGCGCGAATATTTCATGGCGCCGACCAAATCGTTTCGTAACGATTGGTAAATGCGGCGGGCAATTTCCGCTGAGTCGGCGATTTGCCCCGACTCGTAATGAGGCCAGATTTTCTCGCACAGTGCTCCGGCTGCAAGCGTGTCTTCAAGCGCAGTCTGCTCATGAGTACCGCTGCATACCAGCAACAGGCGGGGTGGGAGTTGATCGCAAATCCAATTGGAAACGGAGTGCAAGTTCAGAAACGAGCCGATTAAGATGGTTTTCGCCTTCGCGCAGGCGCGTAATGCGCGCGTGCCATTCGTGGTGGTAATGACGATGGTTTTTCCTTCCACGTTCTCGCGAAGGTATTCGCGCGGAGAATTGCCGAGGTCGAAATCAATTCCGCCAGTTTGCGGGGCTCGAATGCGCAGACCGTCGCGTTCGCCTGCCAGTAAAACCTCCGGTTGTTGCTGTCGGATGGCGAGCGCCTCGGGGATTTCAACCACCGGAATGATGGCGCGGGCGCCATTGGCCAGCGCGGTGACCATGGTGCTGGTGGCACGGAGGACATCAAAAACAACGCAAACAGTTTCACTCAGATCACGTTGCTCAAGGGCCTCATATTCGGCAGGTGCAAACAAGACTTCGAGTGACTTGGGCATGGATTTATGGGTGGCTCAAAGTCCGCGCGTTGCGGGTTTTCTGGTTGCGAGTGAAGCAGACCCAGTTTGCCGCCGGGCCTGCACGCGCCAGTAGTGAAACAAGTATTGTTGAGCGTAGCCAGCATTCTCGCCAAAATGTGTCACCGCAAACTTCTGCAATTTGGGCAGGTTAATCCGCCGGCGCGGGAAATAAAGTTCACGCAGCGCCTTCATTATCCAGACATCGACCGGGAAAGCCCTTTGAAAGCCAAGTGCAAACAGCAAAACACAGTCGGCAATTTTTCGGCCCACACCCGGCAACTGCAACAATTCCGCCCTGGCTTGTTCAAGCGTTAGGCTTTTCATGTGTTCAAGATTAAGTTGTCCGCTGGCGATTATTCGCGCAGTGGCCCGCAAATAGGGTGCGCGAAAACCCATTTTGCAATCGCGCAATTCAGTCTCGGTCGCTGCGGCCAGTCGGGCAGGAGAGGGGAACGAAAAGGCAGGGTTGAAGCCAAGCGGAACGGGCAACGAAATTCCGAAGCGTTCGCAGAGTAGTTTGATGATCTGCTGGATTTGCGCGATTTGTTTGGTGGAGGAAAGGATAAACGAGGCCAGACATTCCCAAGGATCCTGTCGCAACAGTCGCAAGCCCGGAGAAGCCGCAACGGCGGCCCGCATTGGTTCATCTTTTGGGAAGCTCGCCAATACGGCGTCTAGATCAATCTCGATCTGCAAATACTCGGTAAGCCAATTCCAGTGCATCACTGGATGTGTGGTTTCAACGACAATCGAATTGTTTTTCGACTGCAACCGGACCCAGTTGGTGCCGATCACGCCGACCCAGGAGTTTTTCTCCCAGCGCCAGCGGAAGGCCTGACCAGAAGTCAATGTAGCTGCTATGTCATAATCGCAAGCCGGTAGAATTGTGCGGAACTCAGGCGCTGTGGAGGGAGCGCCAGCGGTAGCTGCATGGGGCAAAGTGCTTTCCAATTCAATAAACTACGAGAGAGCGAACTGGATACTGTTTAAGCTTCTCGCGCCCGCGTAGGAAGCCGAGTTCGATGAGAAACGAAATCTCCAAAATCTCAGCGCCGATTTTCTTCAGCAGCGCGGCGGCGGCGGCGGCGGTTCCGCCCGTGGCCAGAAGGTCGTCGATCAAGAGCACGCGGCTTCCAGGCGCAACCGCGTCCACATGAATGGCGATGGTGTTGGTGCCATATTCGAGGTCGTAATCCTGCTCATGGGTTTGATGCGGGAGTTTGCCTTTTTTCCGCACTGGAACAAATCCCGAGCCAAGTTTGACGGCGGCGGCGGCAGCGAAGATGAACCCTCGCGCGTCGATGCCGACGACCGCATCGACTGTCCCGGGTTTGAAATTGGCCGTGAGCAGATCGATGGAGCCGGAAAAAAGGCGGGCGTCTGCCAAGACGGGCGTAATGTCTTTGAATTGGATTCCGGGTTTGGGAAAGTTGGGAATGTTGCGAATCGCGCCCTCAATGTCGCGAGGAGTCGGACGCAAGTGACTTAAGGTCGGGGACATAAAATGGCGTCACTTTTTATCGGCTTCGAGTTTGGTGATCATCTTGCGGAGTTTCCGCAAGGCGATGTTTTGGATCTGGCGCACGCGCTCACGGGTAACGTTGAATTTTTGGCCAACTTCCTCCAAAGTTTTCTCGGGGCCGCCGTCCAAACCAAAGCGGTAGCGCAGAATGGTGGCTTCGCGAGGAGACAGCGTTTGCACCATGTCCTGCAACATGTTGGTGACCGTCTTATCTTCCAGTTGCTCGTACGGAGTGTCGGCGGCGTCGTCTTGCACAACTTCGCCGTAACTATTGGAATCCTCATCGCCAATCGGCGCATCCAACGACGCAGGGCGGATGGAGGCGGTGCGCATTTGCATGACGCGCGATGTTGGAATGCCCATCTCCTCCGCGAGTTCATCGTCGGTCGGTTCGCGCCCCAGCACCTCCTGCAGTTTCATGGCGGTGCGACCCATCTTGGAAATCTTATCAACCAAGTGGACTGGCAGTCGGATGGTCTTGGATTGATTGGCCAGCGCACGCTTGATGGATTGTTTGATCCACCAGGAGCCATACGTGGAAAGTTTGGCGCCTTTGGCCGGGTCGAACCGCTCCACGGCCTTCATCAATCCAATGTTGCCTTCGCTGATGAGGTCGAGTAGCGGCAATCCAAGCCCATCGTAATCGTGGGCGATTTTAACAACCAACCGCAAGTTGGCTTTGATCATTTGCTCGCGCGCCTTCTTGTTACCTTGCTTGATTTTGGCCGCTAGTTCGATCTCCTCCTGCGGCGTGAGTAATTTGACCTGACCAATCTCGCGTAAGTAGAGTTTGATGGCGGTGTCACCATCGTAGGTGCCGCGTTCACGATCAATGAGACCGTGCGCAGCGTCGTCTCGTGGAATAGGTGTCGGCTCTTTCAAGTCAACCTTGGTTTCAACCGACAGGTTTGCCGATGGAAGCACCTCTTGTGATACGCGATTGCGACCAGGTCGGGCAATGGTCTTTCGCCGGGGACGCGTTCCGCGGTTGGACTTCATGCGCCTGAGTTTCGCAGCCATAATCAGGCAAAAAATAGAGATTAAGTTCTTATCGGCAAGACAATTTACAACCCCAGACGGAACCAAGTCCTAGCTGCCTCTCGAACCAGATCTATGAGTTGCTTAATCACGAGTATTTCCGCGCGCGATCAAGATCAAGTGGAGCAGAGACAATACAGCGGAAAGCATTGCCGCCACGTACGTCATGGCTGCGGCGTTCAAAACCTTGCTGACGGCCGCGGCTTCCTGATTGTGAATGAGGCCCAAGCGAAGAAGTTGCGCTCTGGCTCGCCGGCTTGCGTCAAACTCCACCGGCAGCGTAACAACCTGGAAAAGGGTGATGACGGCGAAAACTCCAATCGCAATTCCGATGAATTTCGAGAAGAATGCTCCTCCCAAGATCATGCCTAGGAGTGCGATTCCTATCCAGGCGTGGCTGGCAAACTGGAACGCTGGCACCAACATCATCCGCCAACGAAAAGGCGCGTACGCAGCGTGCTGTTGCAGCGCGTGACCGGCTTCATGGGCCGCTACGCCGATCGCCGACAACGACCAGCCATGATAATTTTCCGACGAAAGGAAAAGCGCCCTTTTGACAGGATCAAAGTGGTCCGTGAGGTGGCCCGGGACTTCATGCACGTGAACATCCCGCAAGCCAGCGTGATCCAGAAGCTCACGAGCAACCTGTGCTCCCGTCAATCCTGAAGCAGAGCCAACTTGCAAGTATTTGCCGTACGTGGAAGAAATCTTCATCTCCGCATAGATGCCAATAATCACTCCGGGCAAGATCAGCCACCACCATTGGTCAAATATCATCATTGTCAGTTCTTACCTTTCTCGATCGCCCGCCGAAGTGGAGTGCTAAGATCAGCTTCAATTACTCTCACGATCAAATCGACGCGCAAGTTCATACAGTTGTTCAATTTTTCAGCCGGAGGCGTGCCAATGGCGCGTGTGCCCAGGTCGGTCGATATTGCAACGAGTAAGGCCGAGAGGCTGTGACAGGCGCGAGACGTCGCGTCTCATTCCGAACTTCGCTCACGAAGTTTGTCACAACTGACTTACACTTCGAGAACCTTCTCGAATTGAGTCAAATTGCGTGGGCCATTGTTGGTGATCAAGGCGACGTCTTCCAGGCGCACGCCCCCAAGTTCAGGGTAATAGAGACCAGGTTCTACGGTTACGACGTGTCCGGTCCTTAACGTTCCGGTCGAACTTGCCCCCATGCGGGGAGGCTCGTGAATTTCCAATCCCAGTCCGTGGCCGGTGCCATGAAAAAAACCCTGCATGCGACCGTCCTGTATCCCGGTCTTGTAACCAGCCTCATCAAACAGCTTCAGAACCGCCTTATGAACATCCGAGGTACGTGTATTGCGGTACATTTTTCCAAAAGCGATTTCCTGTCCACGCTTCACAGTATCATAGAGTTTTCGGACGGCTTCATTGGCCCGGCCTTTCACAACCGTGCGGGTTATGTCGCCGAAGTAACCCGTTTTCTGGGAGCGCGGAAAGACATCAATAATGATCGGCTCATGAGCCCTCAGATTACCATGCCCCTGTTCGTGCGGGTCGCAACCCTGTTTGCCACCGGCCACGATGGTGTGACTGGCCAGACCGTTGGCCTGAATAATGGCCGTGTTGATGATGCTGCGCAATCTTTCCGAGGTCAGCGGCGCGTTGCGGTACAGCAATCGGCGGTGCTGGCCAATTTTTGATGATTTGAGCGCCTGGATCGCTTCCGCCAGCCCAACCTCCGCCATCGTCAGTGCCGCACTAATTTTCTTTACTTCGGCGGCGGATTTGTGCTCGCGCTTTGGGAAGAAACCTCCTGGCTTCACCTTTACGTTTATCCCCAGCTTCAATAATTCATTCGCAAGTCCATAAGGAAAATTGTTTGGAACGTGCACCTGCCCGAGCCGCTCCTGGCGCAAGAGAAACCAAATCACTTGGGCAAGGCCCGTCCGCCTGATCCCCCGGCGACGGAGATTATGCTGGCATTCGCTCAACGAAATAGCCCGGCAATGGGAAGCTTGTGTGCGGGCCCGGTCGATTTCCAGATCACTGAGCACCACCATCTCGCGGCCCCGAATTCGAAGGTAAATAAAAGGATCGGGAACGAACATCCCGACGGCGTAAAGCATGTTGGCGTCATGCTCGCTGTCCGCCACGATTAGTAAATTTTCACGCTTCATCGCGTCGGTAAGAATGTTGGTGGTCAATAAGAAGGCGGTTTGAGTCGTCTGTCAAACGCCAAAAAGCCGATCACCCGCATCGCCAAGTCCGGGAACGATATAACCCTTCTGATTCAGCTTTTCGTCAATGTCGGCAGTAAAGATGGGTACGTTGGGGTCATGCGCCCGGACTTGACGAATGCCTGCTTTGGCGGCAACGAGGTTGACCAGGCGCACGCGTTTGGCGTGGGATTCGGACAATAGATTCAACGCCGCGACGGTGCTGCCTCCGGTGGCGAGCATTGGATCAATCAGGAAAACCTCGAATTCGCGCAAATCCCGGGGCAGGCTTTTGTGGTAGGCGACCGCCTTCAAGCTTGTTTCGTCACGCTTCAAGCCGATGAACCCTACGCGTGCGTGAGGAATCAACTGCAATATGGAATCGAGCATTCCCAAGCCAGCGCGCAAGATGGGAACCAATATCACTTCCCGCCGTAATTTGAATCCGCGCGTCCGGCTCAACGGTGTAACAACCGATGCCGGCTTGATTTCCAAAGAACGAGTCGCCTCGTAAATCATCAAAGCGGCCACTTCACTCAATGCGCGCCGAAACTCCTGCGGTTTCGTGTGCCTGTCACGCAGCCGGGTGAGATTATGCTGCACCAACGGGTGCGTGATGACGGTTACGCCGTTCACGTTCACCGCAACACTGTCGGTAATATGAAATAGAGTTGGCCTGCCTGCAATTTGGGAAAGTCCACGCCCACGTCCACTTTCAGAGTCGTGCGGGTCTCAGTCGTCCCAAACAACTGAAAGATATCTCCGAATTCAAACCTTTGCTGGTATTGAATCAGGTTGGCGTTGCGAATACCCGCCAGCTTTTGCGCGCGGGCGACCGCGGTGTCAAAATCGCCCAACTCATCCACAAATCCAAGTTCGTACGCATTCTTGCCGGAGAGCACCCGACCATCGGCGTAATCCTTCCAGTCCAGACTTAATGTTCTGCCGTTTCCTTGATTTTTTTCCTTGGCCAGTTTTCGTCCATCGGCAACGACGCTTTTGAACTTGTCGAACGTTTCGTTGATGAGCGCCTGCACCATTTCCCGCTCTTCGGGCGGGATTTGGCTGGGCTCGCGATCACCGCTCAACATGTCCTTGAACTTGCCGCTCTTGAAAACCTCCGGACGTAAGCCAATTTTATCCATCAGGCCGCGATAGTTGTAGCCGTGCATGATCACTCCGATGCTGCCCGTGATCGTAAGCTCGTTGGCTACGATCCACTGGCAGGGTGCGGACACGTAATAGCCGCCCGACGCGGCCAGACTGCCCATTGAAGCCACGACTGGTTTGCCGGTTTCCCTTTGAAACTTGGCAATCAGCCGGTAAATGTCGTCTGAAGCCAGGACTTCTCCACCCGGGGAGTTCACTTTGAGCAACACCGCTTTAACGTGATGATCCTCTTCTGCTCTGCTTAACTGCTCCTTTATCAACTCGACCAGTGTGAGTCCGCCACGGTCAGCAAACTGACTGGTGATGATCCCATCCACATCAAGGACGGCGATCTTATCGCTGGCGTCGTTGTCTTTGACGATCAGCTCTTCCAGGTGTGGCCCGGCGCGGTGCGAACTTCCAACTTTGACGCCCACCAGATTCCCAGTGAGTTGTTTCAAGTTGCTCAGCACGCTCAGAACCAGCAATACGAGCAAAATCAGGGCGAAGATCTTCCAACCGCGGCTTTTGCCCGGCTGACGGGATGTAGGTGGAGGCGTGATGACCGGCGGCGGAGCTGTCGGTGACGTTCTGAATTCTGGTGTCGGCGGAATATCACTTTCCATAGGGCAAGAATATTATCCGAAATTGCCGTCAGGGCAAGCTTGATTCAGGCGTGGAACGCCAGTTTTGAGCGAGTCACTTGCTGGCTGGCGTAAAGGATACGGGTGGTCGAAAGAATAAGACGCCTCTAACCTTGGTCTTCCGTCGATAAATCTTGTCCGAACAAGCAACGTAAAGATATTCGAGATTCGGCCCGGCAAAGGCAACGCTCACCGCGCCCTTGTTTTGCGGTTTCGCGATCACCCCGCCCATCCGGCCCGTGGGGTCGAACATCTGAATGCCCACGTGGCTCGTAATGTAATACCGCCCCGCCGAATCAGTCGTCGAGCCGTCGCCGCCGCTGTCAGACTTGCCGTTTGGCGTGCGCAACGTGATGTAACGTTCGCCGTGAGTGAGGTTGCCATCAGCTTCGACGCGGAAAACCCATGCATTCGTCCCAGAGTACTCAGACACGACGAGCGTGCCTTGGTCAGGCGAGAGCGTAATGCCGTTGGGAGCTTTGATGCCGGTGGCGCCCGTGCGCACATTCCCTTTCGCATCAACGATGGCGATTTGTCCTTTGCCTGTGTCGGTAAAATAGACGAAGCCCTTGTATGACACCACGAGGTCGTTGGGTTGCACGTTGTCGGCGAGCACAGTCATTTCCTTCGACGGCAACGCAAAGGCAACAATCTGTTTCTTCGGGCCTTGTGTGCAGGCGTAAATCCGCCCATCTGGACCGAACTTTAGGCCGCTGATCTTTGGCCCGTTTTCGAGGAACGGCGCGACCTTGCCGTCCGGCGAAACGCGATACACAACGCTCTTCGGCAAATCGCTGAAATAAAAATCCCCCTCCGCGTCCGCGCACGCGGCATCGGTGAAACCATATCCTTCACCAACGAGTTGCCAGTCCTCGCCGTCGATCAAAACACTCGAGAGCGGCATGTCCTGCGCAAATGTTCTCAGTGCGAAACACAAGTTCACCAGAATCAAGTGAAGCGTATTTGAGCGTTTCAGCCACCTAGGTAGGAAGGCAGGTTCCCGGTGGTAACACGAACGCTGCCCCGTCTCATGTTGGCTGCTACTAGGTCCGTAGAGATGGCGACTGAAAACTGGATGAGTCGTGGTTTGTTTTTTGGTAAATAACACTTTCATGACAATCACCTAAAGGGGTGGGGTTACTTTTAGTCGGGCTTTTTGAGAATTTTTCCAAACTCGCTTACAGGTTCGATTTCGATTCGTTGCTCGCGAGGCTGAGCTGTGGCCGGTTGAACCGTGCCAATTTTCTTTCCCAAGGGCTTGGCATCACTTGGCCCCGTTCTTGAAGCCGACAGCGGGGGTAAGTTGGGTGGGTTGGAAGTTACTGGCGCAGTTTCCTCGGCGGCCGATTCGGGTCTCGCCGGCGGGACAAAGAAGTTTTTCCGCTTCTCCAGCCACGTCCTGTATCGCTGGAATGTCCACATACCGTGATCGGCACCGGTTTCAAGCAGAGACGAGATTTTGAAAAACTCTCGATTGCGCACGAAGTTTTTGACCGGATGAGTCGAAACGAGCACTTCACATTCGGGGACTCGTATATTCAGGTCGGTGCGAAACTGAAAACGTTGGGCGATCACACAAACCAAGCAGTCGGCTAATTCCGCCGCTACGCTGCTTTGGATTTCAGACGGGAACGCTGAAACGATACGTTGCAGCGCTTCCGCGCAGTTCGAGGAGTGAACAGTGGCGAGCACTAGATGGCCCGTTTCCGCGGCGTTGAGCGTCAACCGCATGGTCTCCGGCTCGCGCATTTCGCCGACCATCAAAACATCGGGATCTTCGCGCAGTGCATCCAGAAGCGCCTGCTCAAAACTTGGCGTGTCGCGTCCGACTTCGCGTTGGCGAATGTACGCACGGCGCGGTCGAAATGAATACTCAATAGGACTTTCAATGGTGACGATGTGGCGTGGTTCGGTCAGATTTATTTCCTGAATCAACGCCGCCATGGTTGAGGACTTTCCGCAGCCCGTCGGCCCACTGACCAGGATGAGACCGTTGGTATGAGCGATGAACTTCCTGAAATCGGGATGAAGATTCTGAGTTTCCAGCGTTGCTTCGGAAATGGGCAACAACCGAATAGCGAATCCGACGCCACGCATGCTTTGGAGAATATTGATCCGACAGCGCACGCCTTGAATCGTCTTGGAAAGGTCGAACGAACGGCGCTCCAGAAACTGTGGCCATTCGTCGTGGGCAATCACGCTACGTGCGAATCCAAGGAGCGTTTCGGCGGCCACTGGCTCACCGATGGTTTGAAGCACGCCCCGGATGCGCAACGCGGCGGGCAGGCCGGCTTCAAGGTGAAGGTCACTCGCGCCGTTTGAATTTGCTGTAATGATCAACGATTCCAAGGTCATAGGCCAGAATAATTGAACACGGATTCAGAGGTTCAGTTGCTTTGGCAAAAACATTTCCGTGCGTTAGCAACTTGTCGGAACTTCCTGCAAAACTTCCACGCAGTGCGGAATTGCACCAGCGACGAAGCCGAGACATTCGACGGCGCCGCTCGGCTTACCCGGCAAACAGATTACCAGTGTCTTATCGACGACCACGGCGAGATTGCGCGATAGGATGGCGTTCTTGGTGATCTTCATTGATTCGATACGCATGATCTCACCAAAGCCGGGCAGCTCGCGAATGGCGATTTCGCGCACGGCTTCAGGTGTCACGTCGCGCAACGCCACCCCTGTGCCGCCGGTTGTTAGAACAAGTTCACAACCTTTGGCGATTTGCTCACGAACGGCGCGTTGAATGTCCTTCTTCTCGTCGGGCACGAGTGCCTCGGCAAGGACTTTCCAGCCATAACCCTCCGCTGCCTTTTTCAACGCCGGTCCGCCAAGGTCATCGTAAAGGCCCTTCGAAGCGCGATCGGAAACCGTGATGATGCCAACTTGGATTTGCATGAGTAACTTCTACCGTGAACGCGCCAAAATGCGAAGTCGCCAAGAAGAGATAGGCTTCACCTCAAAGTATTCTTGGGGCTTCGCATTCATTGCTTGGTTTTTGAAACGAGCTTCACGTTTCCGATCTTCATTGTTTTATCCACCGCTTTGCACATGTCGTAAATCGTCAGTGCGGCAACGGACACCGCCGCCAGCGCTTCCATTTCGACGCCTGTTTGCGCGGCGATCTTGGCCGAGGCACTGATGATGATCCGATCCTGGCTTTTGGGAATGTCAAATTGTACTTCGCAATGAGTGATGGGCAAGGGGTGACAAAGCGGAATCAACTCGCCTGTTTTCTTTGCGGCCAGGATGCCCGCCAGTCGCGCGACCGTCAGAACATTTCCCTTGGCGATCTTGTCATTTTGGATCAGGCGGATTGTGGTGCGTTGCAGCCGGATTTCGCCTGACGCCGTGGCTTGGCGTAACTGCGTTGGCTTGGCCGAGACGTCCACCATGCTGGCATTTCCACGGGCGTCGATGTGTGTGAGTTTTTTCACGGGTGACTTCGGGAAATGCTAAATCGACTGCGTCCATTCCACAATCACAGAACGCATTTGCTCGGCGGCGTTGAGCCTCGGCTTGACGTGCTTCAAACTGAACCACGGCAACATACCAAGCAAATCGGGCGTTACCAGAATCTGGCCATCACAATCGCGACCTGACCCGATGCCAATGGTCGGAATGGAAATCCTTTGAGTTAGCTCCTTGGCCACCGGCGGGGTGACCAGTTCCAACACGATGCCAAACGCACCGGCTTCCACCAACGCCGTTGCATCCTGAAACAATGCTTCGCGTTCGGCCTCAACCTTTCCTTTCACCCGGTAGCCACCTTCTTCGCGGACGTGTTGCGGCAACATGCCCAAGTGCCCCAAGAATGGAATCCCGGCCTTCACAATTGCGCGAACTTGTTTTTGAATATCGCGCCCACCCTCGGCTTTGACGGCTTCGGCGCCGGCGGCAATCAGCCGCTTCGCGTTTTCGACCGCGCTGGTTGGGGTTTCGTAACTGTGGAATGGGAGATCAGCTGCCAGCAGCGCCCGGGGTTTGGCCCGGGCAGCCGCACGGACGTGATGTTCCATTTCCGCCATCGTCACCGACGTCGTATCAGGATAGCCGAGTACGACCATCCCGAGCGAATCGCCAACTAAAATCAACGGCACGCCAACTTCGTCGATCAGTCGCGCCATGGGAAAATCATAGGCGGTCAGGGCGGCGATCTTCTCGCCGCGCGCCTTCATGCCGCGAATGGTTTCAGCAGTTACTTTTGCTTGAGTCATGCGAAAGTTTGAAACCGTGCTTAACAGGACAAAGTGATCGGTGACTCGCTTTGGTGGTTGCCAGCTATTTCTTGAAACTCGCGAGCAGTTCTTCGGGCGCAACCGTCGCGGTGCCGATTTTTCCGACCACGATGCCGGCCGCGTGATTGGAAACGATGGCGGCCTCAATGGGCGACGCGCCAGCTGCGATTGCCAGTGTGAATGTGGCGATAACTGTGTCACCGGCACCCGAAACGTCGAACACTTCTTGCGCCACGGTGGGAATGTGAAATGGAGGTTTTCCCCGCTCGCAAAGCAACATCCCCTGTTCACCGAGAGTGACAAGGAGCAGGGCTGGTCGCAGGTCCTTCAATAACCGTTCGGCGCCGCGCAGAAGATTCACGTCGGCCAGCGGACTGGTGTTGCGAGTTTCATCGGTCAGGTCGGCCAGTTCGAAAAACTCCTTGCGGTTCGGCGTCACCAGCGAAAGGTCGGTGAGGTTCAGTTGATGGATTGGCTTGGGGTCGAGGCTCAACCAGACACCGTGACGACGGCACAGTAGTTTGAGTTCGTCGAGCAACGGCTGGGTGATGACGCCCTTGCCGTAGTCGGCGATAATCACGGCCGCCGATGACCTGAGCTTGGGCTCCAAAGCCTCAATCAAGCGGCGCGTAGTGGGCATGTCGAGACCTGAGCGCGTTTCGCGATCGACCCGCACCATCTGTTGTTTGTGAGCTACGATGCGTGACTTGACACTGGTTTGCCGCGACGCGCTGGCTAGCATCCCATCGCAGCCGATGTGTTGATCAACCAGCAATTTCTTTAGCTGATTGGCAGCAATGTCGCGGCCGACGATGCCAAACAATTCGGTGGGGATGCCCAACGCGGTGAGATTGCGCGCGACGTTGGCGGCGCCGCCGGGCATGAAGCTTTCGCGTTCAAAATCGACCACGGGCACCGGTGCTTCGGGAGAAATCCGACCGACGTTTCCCCAGATGAAATGATCCAGCATGAGGTCGCCCACGACCAATACCCGGGTTTGGCGCGCAACAGTCAACAACTGGCGAACACGCGATACAGAGATTGTTTTGTGGTTCATAATCAGTTCAGTTATGCGGTCAAGGGACTCGTCGGGTTCGAGGTGTCTTGTTGTGCCGCAAGGCCGGTTTCGTACGCAGCGCGACCTGCTTGCACCGCCATTTTGAAAGCGATAGCCATCCGATTGGGATCGCTGGCCACGGCAATCGCAGTGTTCACCAGCACGGCATCGGCACCCATTTCCATGGCTTCAGCGGCATGACTCGGCGCGCCCAGGCCGGCATCTACGACTACAGGTACGGTAGCTTGCTCGATGATAATCCGGATCTGGTCGCGCGTTTGGATGCCGCGATTTGAGCCGATGGGCGAACCCAGCGGCATGACGGTGGCGACGCCGACGTCTTGCAATCGTTTCGCAAGCACGGGATCGGCGTTGATGTATGGCAAGACAGTGAATCCTTCCTTCACCAGGGCCTCGGCGGCCTTCAACGTTTCGACAGCATCGGGCAACAGGTAACGCGGATCAGGGTGGATTTCGAGTTTCACCCATTTGGGCAGTCCGGCGGCGGTGGCCAGGCGGGCGAGGCGGACGGCTTCTTCGGCGTTCATCGCGCCGCTGGTATTCGGCAGCAGCAAATATCTTTCGGGATCGATGAATTCCAGAATGTTGGCAAACGGATCCTTTTTCCCAGTTAGATCAGCGCGGCGCAGTGCGACGGTCACCAGTTCCGTCTCGCTGGCAGTGAGTGCGTCCCGCATGGCTTCGGGCGACGAGAACTTGCCCGTGCCTAAAATCAGGCGGGAGTGGAACGTGCGTTCGGCAATCACCATGGGGCGATTCGCTAATAACATTGGAGTCAGCTTAGACGGGCAGGGGAAGGTTTGTCGAGAGTGGAGCAGGATAGAATCAGATTGTGGACTATGGTTGCGGCGTGATTGAGCTACGAATAGGAGAGCAGCATAATTGAGTTTCCTGCGCCAAGTTTGCGAATTGACATTTCTGCCCGTCCATCACTTGATAGTTACGCTTGACGGCCCAATGAAGCGAATTGACGTAACTGCCGAGTCGTTGAAAGCGCACCCGGGATTTTTTCTATGGAAGGCACAGCGCAATCGAACCGCCTGAAGTTTTTTTTCTGTTTCGCATTGGCGTGCCTGACGCTGACGAATGCGCACGGATTCATTCTCAAAGTAGGTGACATCTTTGTGGCGAATTTTGGCGGGGGCAACATTCTCAAGATCGATCCACAATCGGGCGCGCAGCAGAATTGGGGTGCCGTGGTCCAGCCGACCGATGTGGCGTCGTCCTCGGATGGCTATCTTTACATCTGTGGATTGGACAACACCATCAGCAAGATGTGCATCGGCAATGGTGCGATCACCCGATTATCAACCGGTGGATTGTTGAACCAGCCGTACGGTATTGCGCTCTCACCGTCGGGTGACTTGTTTGTCACTTCGTTTGGCAACAGTCTAATCATGAAAGTTGACCGCCTGACTGGTGTCCAAACACTGGTTGCGTCGGGCGGTTCGCTGTCCGGTCCACTCGGAATCGCTTTCAATTCGGCGGGCAAACTAGTCGTGGCAAACTACAACAGCAGCAGTATTCTGGAAATCGATCCCACCACGGGAACGCAAACAACGATCATTGCAGGTCGCGGGTTGAATCAGCCTCATCATTTGGCGGTGGGTTCGTCGGGCGCCATTTTTGTTGGTAACGATGCGGATAACGCCGGGAACATCATACAAAAAGTCACGCCCGGCATCACCGTGATCACGAACATTGCCACGGGTGACAAGCTGAAGTCTCCTCGTGGGATTGCGCTTGAAGGGAGTGGGAAGTTGATTTCGTCCCAGTTCGACGACAGGAAAATCGTGCGTGTCGATCCGACAAATGGAAAGCAGTCGGGTGTCTCTTCCGGCGGTTTGTTGAATCAACCTTTTGGCGTGACCGTTTTCAATTTCCCCAGCGTTCCAACTGATATGTGCCGCCCTGAATTGAACTTCTTCCAAAGCGGCCAGAGTATTGTGCTGGTTTGGCCGACCAACTCCATTGGGTTTAGAGTCAAGGTGATGACGGACTCCATGGCTTCGAACTCATGGACAACTCTGGCCAACGCGATTCAAGTGATGGGGACAAATTACACCGTTTCCATCGCAGCTACGAACCAAGCCGGCTTCTTCCGCCTGGAGAAGTAGCCACGGCAGTCCCAGCCCGACAACTAGGCGTGGCCTTCCTCACCGCATAACTTTGGGCGATTCCGGACCATGGTCTCCCGGCGCCTGTCGATTACAATTGCGTTGAAACGCCAGGTTGTGAAATCCAGAATTCGCGCATGCCTCACAGCAAGATTGTGCTGATAACCGGCGTCACGCGCGGACTTGGCCGGGCGATGGTGGACGAATTCATCCGGCTTGGTCACACTGTTATTGGCTGCGGCCGCTCGGGGGATGCCATTGGACAAATGCAAAAAGCGTTCGGCAAACCAAACGACTTTGCCGAAGTCGATGTTGCTTCCGATGGACAAGTAAAAGCTTGGGCCGACCGAGTTTTAAGAAGCCATGCTCCACTCGATCTGTTGCTGAACAATGCCGCCATCATCAATCGCAACGCGCCGCTGTGGAAGGTGCCGGCGCAGGAATTCTCTGATGTCATTGACGTAAATATCAAAGGCGTGGTCAATGTCATCCGGCATTTTGCGCCGGCGATGTTCGAGCGAAAGAGCGGTGTGATCGTAAACTTCAGTTCGGGTTGGGGCCGCTCGACGGACGCAGAGGTCGCGCCCTACTGCGCCACGAAATGGGCGATCGAAGGATTGACCCAATCGTTTTCTCAGGAATTGCCGTCCGGCATGGCGGCCGTGGCGCTGAACCCCGGCATCATCAACACGGAGATGCTGCGTAGTTGTTTCGGCGGTTCGGCGTCCGGTTTCCCAACTGCCGATGAGTGGGCGAAAAGGGCCGTACCATTCTTGCTGCGCCTCGGACCGCGTGACAATGGCCGGCCATTGACCGTTGATTAAGCCGATTGCGACTTTGAATCTTGCGCTTTGGCGGCGAATCCTTAGTTTTTTCTCATGTCGGATTTGCCGAACAAGAAAAAGAAGCGGCGCCGGGCGATCATGCTCGGCGTTGGCCTCGACTCAGACGGTCATAAACGGGTTACACAGGGTCACAACTTTGCGCTCGTGGGTGGTTCTGAGGAAACTCACGAGGCCATGACGGAGAAAGCCATCAAGATTAACGAAAAGCTCGCCGCCAAAGGCAAGCAGCTTGAAGAGGTCAGCCACGAGGAGTTTGACGAGATTGCTCATTCGGTCGGGTTGCGCAAGCATGAGCCGGAGAAAAACTAGCATATTTGATACAATTAGCTGCCTGCCATGACTGTTGAATATGATCCTTATTTGTTCGTAACGGTTTTGTTGATCGCTGCCGTGACTTTTTGTTTGGTGCCGCTGGCGCTGGCCTGGCTTTGGGCGAAAAAGTTTTCCCCACGCAAGCCGGGCCCGGACAAAAATGCGATCTACGAATGTGGGCTGGAATCCAAAGGCGACGCTTGGGTGCAGTTCCGGTCCGAGTATTACCTCTACGGCATCATCTTCCTGATTTTCGACGTGGAGACAATTTTTCTTCTGCCGTTTGCCGTGGCATTTACGGGTCTGCCAGTCGGCGCGTTTGTCGCGATGATGATTTTTCTGGCATTGTTGGTGGAGGGATTGGTTTGGACATGGGTGAAGGGTGTGTTGACGTGGAGATGAGCGTCATGATCGTTGAATAGAAAAGCTGGCAAGGGGTGTCGCCGATTTAACGATTTAACAATTCAACGAACAAGAATGGACGACGGACTCAAAAGCGAATTGCAGAAACAAGGAATCTTCACGACCACGTTGGAGGAACTCTACAACTGGGGCCGGAAGAATTCTGTCTGGCCTTTGTCGTTTGGTCTCGCCTGTTGCGCCATCGAGATGATTGCCGCGTCGATGGCGCGTTACGACCTGGCCCGGTTTGGCGCCGAAGTCTTTCGCCCCTCACCACGACAGGCCGACTTGATGATCGTGGCCGGCACCGTCACCAAGAAGATGGCCCCGCAGGTCGTGCGACTCTACAACCAGATGCCGGAGCCGAAATACGTGATCGCCATGGGCGCGTGCGCCATTTCCGGCGGCCCGTTCAAGCAAGGCTACAATGTGCTCAAGGGGATCGATCGCTACATTCCCGTTGATGTTCACATTCCCGGCTGTCCGCCGCGCCCCGAAGCGCTCATTCATGCGTTCATGACGTTGCAAAAGAAGATTGCCGAACAACAACTTACCGGTGCCCAGCGCCCGCGACATCTCAACGCCGAAGCACCCAGCGAATTCCCCGTGCCCACCTTCGGCGCGCATGATTTGGAGCCGGCGTGTAATCCGGGTGTGTGGCGAGTGCCTGCGATTACCAGATAAGTTTAATCCACGAATGAAATCGCGGGATAAAGTCTTCGACAAGAAATACGATACTTATGTGGAGCATCCGCGCTTTGGTCGCCGCCCGCGTTGCACCGGCGTGAATCCTGGCCCGTATGATTTTCGCGTCAACTTTCACCCGAACGCGACGAGTATCCATGAGATCCAAAAGCGTTGTGTCCGTTTGACCGGCAAGCGGCTAGGCTTCCTTAAAGAGTTGGAGGCTATCACACTTCAAGAACTGCCGCGCATTGCAGGCACAGCGGTTAAGGCTGAACCTGAAAAGCAAAATCAGCCAACTATTCCAGTGACTCACTACTTTGATGTGGAAAGATTGTGTCGGGACTGCAAGCGGCCATTCATCTTTTTCGCCGAGGAGCAGAAATATTTGTATGAGACGCTAAAGTTTCCTTTGAATTCTGATTGCGTTCGATGTCCAAACTGCCGGAAGACAGAAAGGCTTCTGGCGCGGACTCGTGCAACTTACGAGCGGCTTGCCGGAACGAAGCGGCGCAATTGGAAAGACGATCTGAAAATGGCAGGCAGCGCACTGACTCTTGTGGAGAACGGAATTTTTGGAAGCCGGGTGATTCAAACTATTCGGAGGCTGCTGAAAACAACCCCTGAAACTGAGAGAACCAAAGACGAGTATTTGGAATTGGCGATGCGTTTGAAGCGGCTTGGAAGGCAAAATTAATTTCTTGGAAACGCTCGAACAAATCAAGTCGCGAATCGAAACCGCTGTGCCCGCCACGAAATTGGAAATCGTTCGCAACGATAGTCCATGCGGCCAGCGTTCGTTGCTCGTGGATCATGCGTCTGCCATCGGCGTCGCGAGGTTTCTCCGAGACGATCCTGAATTGCGCTTCGACTATTGTTCAAATGTAACTGGCATAGACTGGCCAGACTTGGAAACCACCGAGAAGGTAAAAGTAAAGCGGATCGTGGACGGTGTGGAAAAGGAGGTCGAAGAGTCGAAGAAGTTGTGCCGGCTCGGCCACCTCGAAGCGGTATATCACCTCTATTCCATGGCGCTGAAGCGCGGACCGCTTATCCTGCGGTTGCGCAGCGGCAACCGCACGGACCGGGTGCATTTGCCATCGCTCACGCCTGTCTGGCGCGGCTGCGAATTTCAGGAACGCGAGATTTACGATCTCTACGGCATTGTGTTTGGCGGCCACCCGGACTTGCGCCGCATCTTGATGTGGGACGAGTTTCAGGATTATCCGATGCGCAAGGATTACGTCGAGCCGGACGATTACGAATACGAACCGACGCCGCATGACGAGGTGTTGGAAAAGCTGAAGAAGCGTCAGTCACAGGAGGTGAAGGCATGAGCACCGTTGCTGAAATGCCACCAAAGACTTTTGAGTTGCTGCCGCAGCCGGGCAGTGACGGCGAACTGCTCGAAGTTTCGATGGGGCCGCAGCACCCATCGACTCACGGAGTCTTTCGCATGGATGTTGTGCTCGACGGTGAGCGGGTGGTGAAGCTCAAGCCGGTCTTTGGTTACTTGCACCGCAACCACGAGAAGATTGCCGAAAACACGACTTATCTGGCCTCGATGCCTTACACCGACCGGCTGGATTATTTCTGTTCGATGACGAACAACTGGGCTTACGCGCTGGCGGTGGAGAAACTCACCGGGCTGCAAGTGCCCGAGCGCGCCGAATACATTCGCGTCGTTACAGCGGAGTTGACGCGCCTGCTCAACCACTCCTGCCTCATTGGCTTCTTGTTACAAGACATGGGCGCGATGGGCACGCCGATCATGTATGCGTTTCGTGAGCGCGAGAAAATCCTCGATTTATTCGAGTCCTTGAGCGGCGCGCGAATGATGTGTAATTACATGCGCTTTGGCGGTTGCCGTTGCGATTTGCCACCCGGCTGGATCGAGGAGGCAAAGCGAGTGACCGATGATTTTCCGCGTTTCCTGGACGAATTTGAAAAACTGCTTGGTGGAAATGAAATCCTCATGGCTCGCACTCAAAGTGTTGGTGTGCTGCCAAAGGAACTCGCCGTAAATGCCAGCGTTACCGGCCCGATGCTGCGCGCCAGCGGAGTGAACTACGACATTCGCAAGGTGGACAAATACGGTATTTACGACCGCTTTCAATTCCGTGTGCCGCTGGGTGACCACGGGGACGTCTATGATCGATTCATGATCCGTTTTTTGGAAATGCGTGAGTCGGTGAAAATTCTCGAGCAGGCGCTGAAGGAGATTCCACCGGGTCCAATCATTGATCCGAAGGCAAAACTGCGCGGTTTCCGCCCCAAGCCCGGCGAGGCCTATGGCCGCATCGAAGCACCAAAAGGTGAGCTTGGCTTCTACTTGATCAGTGACGGCTCGCCGAATCCGTATCGTTATCGCGTCCGTCCACCTAGCCTGATTAACCTGACAATTTTAGAAGACATGTGCCGGGGCAACACGGTGGCCGATGTGGTCATAATCCTCGGCAGCGTGGATATTGTTTTGGGGGAAGTGGACCGATGAATTGGAGACCCTACATTCAAATTCTTGTGAAACGAGGAGTAATTCTCGTTAGTGCGTTGATGCTCTGCTCTTGTGGAAAGCCCGCCAAGAACAGTGCTTTGCCGGGAGAATGGGTTGCGCATTTCCCTTATGGAACTGAGCATCTTTCCCTTCAGACAAATACACATTATTTACATTCTTTCACACCCACTGGTGGAGATGCTATTCGTTCTGAAGGAGAGTGGGACTACTCCGAAAGTGATGGAACACTGGTTTTGAAAAACATTATGATGGTTCATGGTTCAAGTTATGAAAAACTCGCTTCCAAACCGACGAACATCTATTGGGCACTGAATGTTTTTGATTATGGCAAAGGGCGGGTTCAACTGACAATAGACAGTGACCGCGCCCATTTTTTTGAACGCGCACCAAAGAAGTAATATGCTTGGCGAAGGCATCATCAAAGGCATGGTTGAAACGGCGCGGAACTTCGTCGGCAGCTATGTTGACGAAGAGCGACTGACGACGGTTCAGTATCCTGATGAGCGCCTGCCGCAGAAAGAAGCGTCGCGCAATTTCCCGTTTCTCGTTCATGACGGCAACGACCCGATGGCTGGTTTGCGCTGCGTTGCCTGCCAGATTTGCGAGAAGGAATGTCCCCCGCAGTGCATCTACATCGTCAAGGATTCAGCGAAGAAGCCGGATTACATCGGCAAAATGCAGTTTCAACCGAAAGTCTTCGACATCGACATTTCGGTCTGCATGAGCTGCCAGATTTGTGTCGAAGTCTGCCCCTTTGAAGCCATCAAGATGGATACGGAGTTTGAGTTGAGCAACAGTGATCGCTTCGGTGGTTTACTGCTCGACAAGCACCACCTCGCCAAATCAAACGAGCATTACCACAAAATTCACCCGAGCGAAGCCGCCGAAGTGGACGCGCGACTAGCTGCCGAGAAAGCCAAGGCCGAGGCGAAGGCTAAAGCCGATGCTGAAGCGAAAGCAAAGGCCGCGGCTGCAAAAGCTGCGGCATCACCGGCGGCCAACCCCGTCCCCCAGCCGACTTGATGGCAATGACCCTATCGCCGACAACCGCCGACGCCAGAATAGACGCCGACTCGCTGGTGAATTGCATCTTCATGACCGTCGGAGCAAGGGAAATCTCTGTGAAAAATCTATGACCGATGCTATCGATCAACTCTTTGTTACCCTCAAACATGCGTTGGTCGGTCTTTTTCCTGCCGACGTTCAATGGCTTGTTTCGATTCTGCTTTCCATCGTCCCGATCATTCTGGTTTTTGCGCTCTTGTTCGCAGTTGCCACCGTCTTCGAGCGCAAAGGGCTTGGGCGCATCCAAAACCGGCTCGGTCCGAATCGTGTCGGGATTCCGCTGACTGACATCCGCCTGTTTGGCTTTGGCCAGTTTATGGCCGACGGCATCAAGGCGTTGATCAAGGAAGACGTGGTGCCGCGTTCGGCGGATAAAGTAGTCCATTTCCTTGCGCCGCTCGCAATGCTCGTGCCAGTGACGCTGACTTTCGCAGTGCTTCCTTACGGACGGAACATGATCCCGCTCGACCTGGATGCGGGCTTGCTCTATTTCTTCGCCGTGGGCGCGGGCGCAGAACTCGCAGTGTTCATGGCTGGCTGGTCGAGTCGAAACAAGTATTCACTCTTGGGTGCCATGCGGGCGATCGCGCAGATGATTTCTTACGAAGTTCCGCTGATTCTATCGGCCGTGACGGTCGTAATGATCGTCGGTTCGCTTTCACCATTGAAGATTGCCGAAGCGCAGCAGTCTTATGGCGGGCTGTTACCAGATTGGTTCGTCTTTACACCGTGGGGATTGGCCGGCTTTCTCCTGTTCATCACCGCGGCTACAGCGGAGTCCAACCGCTCGCCCTTTGACGTGCCGGAAGGCGAATCGGAAATCGTCGCGGGCTATTTCCTCGAATATTCCGGGTTCAAGTTCGCCATCTTTTTCATGGCGGAATACTTCGGCATGTTCGCCGCAGGCGCCATGGCGGCAACGCTCTTTTTGGGAGGCTATGCCGCGCCAGCTTCGTGGTTGAGTTGGATTCCCTCTTGGATTTGGTTCTTCGCCAAAACGATGGGCTTCATTTTCTTCCTGATCTGGATTCGCGGCACGGTGCCGCGCCTGCGCATGGATCAACTCATGAACTTCGCCTGGAAATTCATGATCCCGATGGCGCTGCTGAATCTGGCCGCCGTCGCCGTCTGGCATTTCATGCCGACGGGATTCGCTCGCTGGGTTGTTGGCTTCGCGCTCGTTCTTGGCCCGTATCTGCTGCTGGGCCGTGGCTTGATGGAAGGCAAACACCTCGGTAAACGCACGTATCGCTTTGCGGAATGAACACGAATCGTTACATCGTTAAATCGTTGAGCCGGTACTCCACTCAAGACGAAATCGGTGCTCAACGATTCTCGGATCCAAACGATTCAACGATTCAACGATTCAACTTATGCCCCCCCCCTTCGCCATCATTGCTGTTTTGACCGTCGCCGCAGCCGTCGCCGCGATGAGCCTGCGCAATCTCGTCCATTGCGCGCTGGCGCTGACCGTGGCATTTGCGGGCTTGGCCGCGACGTATCTGCAACTGGACGCACAATTCGTCGGCTTTGCACAGATTCTCGTCTATGTGGGTGCCGTGGCGATTCTCATCGTATTTGCCGTCCTCCTGACACGCGGAGGTGAAGTGCCGGAGGAATCCACCTTATCCGCGACATGGATTTGGGGCGCGCTCGTGGGCGTCGCCGTATTCGGGACTCTGGTGTGGGCGGTAAGGAACAGCTTCGCCAGCCAGCGCCAACCTGCTGAGAAAGCCGAAGCCACCGTCAAACAAATCGGCGACGCGCTCATGACCAAGTTCGTCCTACCGCTCGAAGTCATCGGCCTTTTGCTCACCGCCGCACTGATTGGCGCGGTCATCATCGCCATGCGGGAGGAGCCGAAATCCAAATGAGCTACGAGACACAGACGAAAGGGAGAAAAGGAGAAAAGCGGCAGGGGAGATTTCCCCTTTTCTCCCTTTCTCCTTTTCTCCTCTACCAAAACGCATGACGCCACTCGCAGGATATTTGATTTTGTCCGCCATGCTCTTCAGCATCGGCCTCGCCGGCGCGCTCACGCGGCGCAACGCGATCATCGTCCTCATCGGCCTCGAACTCATGCTCAACGCGGCGAACCTGAACTTCATTGCGTTCTGGCGCTTCAGCGAACACCCGGAGGCGCTCACGGGAATCCTGTTCGTGATTTTTTCCATCGGCGTCGCGGCGGCGGAAGCGGCGGTAGGCCTGGCGCTCATCATCGCGATTTACCGGCATTACAAGACCACGAACGTGGATGAGGTGAATTCTCTGAAGGGCTGATGCGTGAAAAAGAAAGCGCGAACAAAGAAAAACACTTCCGTATGCTCCGTATTGCGGAGGACCTTTGGTAGTGTCGCGCTGGAAGACCTTATCACAGCAAGTCGCACGTTCCCTGTCACCTCACGCGTTGATCTGCACAACGCATTGACACGCATCTTTGCCAAGAAATATTCCGCGAGGCTTTTAGGCGTACATTCTCAATACAGTCATGAGACGCTAACCATTCCTCATTTGACTCGGGAAGGGAATTATCCCGTCTTGGTCGGCCCACTTCAGCATGATGAAGTTGATATTGGAGAGACATTGCCAGTTCGATGTCTGAAGAACGGTCTTTGGCTTTCCAAGACTGCTAAGGTTACCTTTGCCGCGTTGCTCTCGCCGGCAGAGCGCTACGGGCGTACCGAGGGAGTCCACGTCGAAATTGCTGTTCCGCCTGGTGAGGCCGGATTGGAACTTTCGCGTTCTTTCCTCGACGAGGTTGAAAAGCTCATAAACGAAACGGCTTCTTATCGGGGTAAGGTGATTTCGCTGGAAGCTTCACATAACTACTCTGGCAAAGCCGACGGAGTGAAGGTGCATAAACTTCGGACTGTTGGCCGACAAGAAGTCATCCTGCCTGAAAAGACTCTGCGATTGTTGGAGCGCAACGTAAGCGAATTTATTGCGCAACGTGATGCACTGCACAAGTTGGGCATGGCGATAAAGAAGGGGTTGCTTTTCTATGGGCTACCCGGCACTGGTAAGACCCACACCATTCATTATCTGGCCAGCCAGTTGCCAAATCACACGACGCTTTTGATTACTGCAGAACAGGTCGGCCTATTGGATGAGTATTTCCAGTTGGCCCGATTTCTTCAGCCGGCGATTGTTGTTATCGAAGATGTAGATCTCATCGCGCGCGCGCGCGAAGACATGCGCAATCCGTGCGAGGAGAGCTTGCTCAACCGGTTGCTTAACGAAATGGACGGATTGCGTGAAGATGCCGCGCTTTTGTTTGTGCTGACCACAAATCGACCGGAACAACTTGAAAGCGCTTTGGCGTCCAGACCGGGGCGAATTGATCAAGCCATCGAATTTCCGCTTCCCGACGAAGAGGGAAGGCACAAGCTTGTGCGGCTGTATTCCCGTGGTCTCACGGTTCCGGATGAAGTTTCAGAGACAATTGTCCGCAAGACAAAGAAGGCCAGCGCGGCGTTCATCAAGGAACTAATGCGACGTTGTGCCCAGTATCAATTGCAGGGCGGTAAGAATCAGTCTTTGCAGCCTGAACACGTTGAATCTGCGCTAGACGAAATGCTCTTTAGCGGAGGGAGCCTGAACGCGAAACTTTTAGGAGGCGCCGCAGAATGACTCCTTGGATCGTTAAAAACCTCTGGCTGATTCCCGCGCTGCCAATGCTGGCAGCGGGGTTGAGCGCGCTGGCGCCGCAGCGTTTTCGCAAATTCTCCTCGTCGTTGGCGATTGGCTCGATGCTCGGCGCGTTTCTACTTTCGCTCGTTGCGTTTGTCCATGCGATGCACGGGCACGGCAGTGAGA
>CAZYYS010000002.1:46130-50437 GCA_964651015.1 uncultured Verrucomicrobiota bacterium | reverse complement strand
CGCAAATACATCGCCCTCGGACGCGAAACTGCCGAAGCCCAATTGGAGGAAATCAAATTACTCGTTAACGAGAATAGGACGTCTCATGAACACCACTTTGCTGAAGGCGAAATGGTCGCATTTGCCTGAATCAGTTATTCGCCGGTTGCAGGCGGAGAAACTGAGGCACTACCTGCGCCGCGTTGTGTTGCCTTTCTCGACGCATTACGGCGAGCTCTTTAGGCGAGCCGGACTTGGTGCTGAATGCATTCGGGGTTTGGAAGATTTGCAGCGTTTGCCATTTACCACCAAAGCCGATCTGCTCAATACGCCGGACAATCCTCAACGGACGAAGGATTTCGTCCTAATCCCTGATCAACGCGAACTCGCACGGCGTCCGTCCACCATCTTATCAGCTTTGATTTCCGGTCGTGAGCGTGTGGAACAAAGACTGGAGGCGGAGTTTCGCCCAATTTTCATGACCAGCACGACCGGGCGTTCTGCGGACCCGATTCCGTTTTTGTATACGCAACATGATTTGACGAACTTGGCTTCTACAGGGAGGCGGCTTTTTGAAGTGTGCGGGGCGAAAAGCGAATTGCGGCTGCTCAACATGTTTCCTTACGCACCACATCTGGCTTTTTGGCAAACCCACTACGGTGGGACAGCCTTTGGGGTGTTCTGTGCGAGCACCGGTGGCGGGAAGGTGATGGGAACCGAAGGCAACCTTCGCCTGATCCGGAAAATCAGGCCCGATGTGATCATCGGCATGCCAACGTTCATTTATCACGTGTTGCGAGTCGCCGTTGAACAAGGGGTTCGTTGTGAGCACCTGCGCGAGATTGTTTTGGGTGGTGAGAAGGTTCCTGAGGGAATGCGGCGAAAGCTTGTGAATCTGGCGAGCGAACTAGGCGCGAAAGACATTACCGTTCTTGCCACTTATGGTTTTACCGAAGCGAAGATGGCTTGGGCGGAGTGCCCCTATTCGCGCGGTCAAACTCCCGCCGGTTATCACCTTTATCCTGACGCGGGAATTATTGAAGTGATTGATCCCAGGACTGGTTACACTGTTCCTAACGGGCAACCTGGCGAATTGGTGTTTACTCCGCTGGACGCCCGCGGCACCGTGGTCTTGCGCTACCGTACGGGAGACTTCATTGATGGCGGATTGATTTATGAACCGTGTCCGCATTGTGGACGTTCCGTTCCACGGCTGGTCGGCAACATCGGGCGCAGATCAGAAGTCAAGGAGATGAACCTGGACAAACTGAAGGGCACGCTGGTTGATTTCAATCAACTGGAACACGTTTTGGACGACGCCGAGCACATCGGCGCCTGGCAGTTGGAGCTTCGCAAAAAAGACAACGACCCGTTGGAACTCGATGAATTGATTCTGCATGTGCAGAAAATCAACGGCAGTGACGAGGGTAAACTCATCAACGAACTTAACAACCGTTTCGTTGCAAAGACGGAGATTCGACCGAACCGAATTCTTTTTCACAACGCGGACGAAATGAGTCGGCTCCACGGCGTGGGGGTGCAGCTTAAGGAACAAAAGATCATCGACCATCGACCCTCTTCAAATGGTCACTCTGCGGAAGGGGCTTCGGAAGCATCGGGAATGTCCCCTTTGCAAGCCGGGCGTGACTTGGGAGCGCAAGTGGGACTGGCGGGTTGATGCTGCAAGCCACCGAGTCGCGTCAGGAAAACTGCTACTCGCTCACTGGTTGGCAGGCAGTTGGCCGGTGTGCTGCGCATCTCTTCTAAACATTGGCCACGAACTGTTGGCTACTGGGCTTGTGCCTTTCAGGGCCAAAAACTTGTAAATATCGCTCGCCACGTACAACACGCCGTTTTTCCCTATGACGGGCGACGAACGAACATAACCTCCGGTCCAAAGATACCAGTTCAAATTGCCGTCCGCCTTCAGCGCGTTGAAGACGTGACCACCAAAATAAACTGTTCCGTCGGCCGCAACCGCGGGTGAGGAGTCGATGGGGATTTCAACGGGATACTCCCAAGCCTTTGTGCCATTCGGTTTGATAGCAAGAAGCTGCTTATTTACACCAACGTAGATCGTGCCATCCGGGCCAATCGCCGGTGAAGATTCGGTGATTCCACCTGTGCTGAGATGCCATTTCTTAGAGCCGTCACGGTTGAGTGAGTAAAGTGTTCCATCGACCGAAGTGAAATAAATTGTTCCGTCTGAATTGATCGCCGGCGAGGAAATGATTTCACCGCCGGTTACAAACGCCCACTTCTTTTGCCCGTCACCGCTTAAGGCATAAAACTTCTTGTCATGTGAACCAAAGTAGATTGTGCCATCAGTCCCGATGGCTGCGGAGGAGACGACACCAGCACCGGTTTTGAACTCCCACTGCTTGGTGCCGGCGGAAGTGAGCGCATAGAATTTGTGGTCCAATGACCCAAAATAAATCGATCCGCTTGTCCCAATGGCGGGCGAGGAATCAACCCACGAACCGGTGGCAAACGCCCACTTCTTTTTTCCACCAGGAGTGATGGCGTAAAGATTTCTGTCCCGACAGCCGATATAAATGGTGCCGTCCGCGCCGATGGCGGGAGAGGATTTGAACTCGACGAGAGTTTTGAAGGTCCACTTTACTGTGCCGTCTGGGGCAAGTGCGTAAACCTTATTGTCGGAAGATCCGAAGTAGATGGTTCCATCAGGGCCGATGGCAGGCGAAGAATCGGCATAGACTCCAGTCTCTGCTTCCCAAAGCACGGCGTTTGTCGCGTTACCGAGCCCGTTCGCCAACGACGTTAAGAGGATACTGATCGCCAGAACCAGTTTCTTGGCAGTTTTGCATGTGGAAACGTAAAACGGCGGCAGTCCAGGGAAGGTTATGAACGTCATTGTCCTATTAGTTAATCGTAGTCTGTCGCCGGAGCGCAAACCTTTATTGTTTTTTCGTGTAACGGAACGAAAGCGAAACTGAGCCCGCACCTTTGTCGGTGAGGATTCATCAATTTGGCCGGCTATCGATAAAAATATTTGCTCGCGTTTTGAGTGTGGGCATGCCGATAAATTGAAGTTGATGAGATTACGTGGTCCAATTCGAATAACACTCTTCTCTCTCGCCTTGGTGTTCGGGTTCACGAGAGAATGTGATTTGTTCTCACATCCCGTTTCACAAAACGCGCTGGATGTTAAAATCTTCCCTGACAAAATCACTTTCCAAATGCGTGTTTCAACCGAGGAGGTGTTTGTCGCGGCAGCGCTGGGTGCGACGAGTGGCGACAAGGAAAATCCATTTGCTGATGCGTGGAAAAAATATGCCCAGTATTTGCTTAGGCACTTTCGGGTTTCGGTCGATGGGCAACTGCTCAGGGGCCGCCTCATTAACCTTGTTGAACCGGGCAGCACCACGATGAAATCGGGCGACCCTGACGACGCATCTGCCTCGATTGATGCCTCTGCAGAGCAGAATGCCGGTGTGGCCCATTCGGGAACTCCCATCACGCGTGTCGTTTACGATTTTGAATTCGCCGCAGCTTCGCGACCGCAGAAGGTTCGGATCGAACAGGACGTACTCCGTGAATTCGAGTACGCGCCGGGCAACCCTTGGGAAGCCACTTATGTTGTGCGCATCGGCCAACACGAACGGCAGGCCACCGAAGGTCTGTTGCTGACCTTCAAGGAACCGTTGGATTTTAGCTGCGACTGGCAGTCCGCCGCCCATCAATCACACACCCCACACCTGGACAAGTGGCGCATGGTCAATGGGTACTTTCGGCACGGTGTCATGCACATTTTGGCTGGTTACGATCATTTGCTCTTCATTGGTGCGCTCGTGCTGGCGACGGTGACCCTTTGGGATCTTATCAAAGTCGTGACCGCGTTCACGCTGGCTCACACCATCACACTGACATTGGCCGTATTCGATCTGGTTCGGTTACCTTCACACATCGTTGAGCCGATGATCGCCGGGAGCATCGTGTTTGTGGCTCTTCAAAACGTGTTTTGGCCGGAACGCACGCGCGGTTGGTCGAGGCTCTCCATCGCTTTCTTCTTCGGCCTGTTTCATGGACTTGGTTTCGCTGGTGGATTGTTGGACGCCATGGAAGGCATGACGGGCATGGCGATCGGATTGGCCATCCTCGCGTTCAGTGCGGGCGTCGAGGTGGGGCACCAGATTGTGGTGCTGCCAGTTTTCAGTGCGCTCAAACTGGCGCGCGCCACGCAATCGGACGAATCCAGACGAAACCAAGTCAGTGCCGGTGCTTTACGTGAAGGTGCGGCGGCAAACACAGTGGCGGGGATATTTGCTTTGATTGCTGCGCTGAGATAAGTCACCCTCGTCCTCGCC
>CAZYYS010000002.1:41511-46120 GCA_964651015.1 uncultured Verrucomicrobiota bacterium | reverse complement strand
ACTAGGAAAAGTCTGAACCAGCGTCAGGTATGGGCAAAAAAGCATCAGCAAGTGGCGACCAACTGGAACCGATACCACGTGTGACTCTGAAATCGAACTTGCTATCGCTGCTTTGGTGTGCCGTGATGCTTACACAGTCCGCGACAACGCACGCCGCTGAAACCAATGCGGCGTCAAGCCTCAAAGTTGCGGTTGTGCAAATGCGTTCCTCGCGGGATTTGTCTAACAACGTAGCGCGCATCGTGGACTCGATTCGCGACTGCGCCAGCAAGGGTGCGCGTGTGGTGGTGTTTCCTGAATGCGCGCTTACCAGTTACATCGCCGATTTTATCACGAATCTCTCCGTTACGCAGATCACCGACGCGGAGCAGCAGGTGGCCAGGGCATGTCAGCAGGCCGACGTTTATGCGGTGGTCGGCAGCGCGTGGCGGGAGGGTGAACGGCTTTTCAACTCCGCACTGGTCATCACGCCTGCGGGAAAAACCATTGAGCGCTACCACAAGATTCAACTGGCAGAGCGCTGGCCACAACCCGGCGACCATTTATCGGTCTTCAAGATCGATGACGTACCGTGCTCAATCATCATCTGTCACGACGAACGGTATCCTGAACTGGTGCGACTGCCGGTGCTCGCCGGTGCAAAGGTCATCTTTTGTGTATCGCACGAATCGGGCCTTCGTGAAGAACACAAGATCAATCCTTACCGTGCCCAGGTTCAGGCTCGGGCTGTCGAAAACACCGTCTTTCTCGTTCAGGCCAACGCACCCGCCAATCCTGACCTGAGCGGCTCGCACGGCCAAAGCCGGGTCATTGCGCCGGACGGCAACATCATGCAGGAAGCTTCGATGTTTGGTGAGGATGTCTTGCTGGCGACGCTGGAGTTACGCAAAGCCACTCGAAACAATGCCAAAAACACTTTGAGCCGTGGTCCCTTTCGTGACTGGTGGCAGGAAGGGATGAAGCGCGTACGGAAGATTGAGTAGCCGGCGCGCTCGTCCCTTAACCGCCATACTCGTCGTTGCTTTCTCTCCGTGTTTGTGGCTAAAGTCGGCAAGCCATGAAAAAGGACGTGCCAGGCGAAGTGGCAGCCATCCATTCCGGTCAGACCGGCACGCCGGATTCCCAACCACTGACCTCTCCTACGCCTCCGCACATTCCCGATCACGAAATGTTGCGTTGCATCGGTCAGGGTAGTTACGGCGAGGTCTGGCTGGCGCGGAACATCATGGGCGAACACCGCGCCGCGAAGGTGGTGCGCCGCGCGATTTTCGGCGACAACCGCCCGTTCGAGCGCGAGTTTGAAGGCATCAAGAAGTTCGAGCCGATTTCCCGCTCGCACGAAAGTCAGGTACAGATTCTCCATGTCGGCCTCAACGCAGTGGAAGGTTATTTCTACTACGTGATGGAACCGGCGGATGATGCGAAGGCCGGTGTTGGATGCCAGATTCCGGATGCTGGCTCCCAATCCGGCGGCGTGCGACGGGAGACTCCCGTATCCGGGATCCAGCATCCAGCCTACTCCCCGCGCACGCTCCGCCATGATCTGCAAGCCCGCGGTCGCCTGCCCGTTAACGAGTGCGTGGAGATTGGTTTGGCGCTCACTACCGCGCTGGCGCACCTGCACAAGCAGGGATTGGTGCACCGCGATATCAAGCCATCGAACATCATTTTCGTGAATGGCCGGCCCAAGCTGGCGGACATCGGACTGGTGACGGATGTGGGCGACGCACAATCCATTGTGGGCACGGAAGGTTATTTGCCGCCGGAGGGACCGGGCGCGCCGACAGCGGACATCTACGCGCTGGGGATGGTGCTTTACGAAATCAGCACCGGTCGCGACCGCCGCCATTTCCCCAACTTGCCGTTGGACTTGAGTCCGGGGAGTGCGCGCGGCTCGCGTGCTGAATCCGGCGGCTCGCCGGATTGCTGTGCTGATAAATCATCGGCAACCCATACCCTGGAACCTGCCGCCAACTCACCCCCTCCTGACCCCTCCCAGGAGGGGAACAGTCCACCGTGCGCCGCTCCCCACCTTGGAGGGGCTGGGGGTGGGTTCATGGGCTCAATTCACGGAAAACCGACCGCGCCGCGTGCGCTCCCCGATGCGTTCGAAGACTGGAGGGGCTTGTTGGAGTTGAATGAAATCCTACTCAAAGCTTGCGCCCGTGATGCACGCGAACGCTATCAGTCCGCTGAAGAAATGCACGCCGACTTGGAACTGTTGCAGCGCGGCCAATCGGTCAAGCGGCGGCGCGTGCGCGAGCGCCGTTGGATAATCGGCAAGCGGCTTCTGATCGCCGGCGCTGCCCTGGCCTTTGTGGCGGCTGGGCTGGGAGTAATCGTCCGACAGTTGCGACGCCCCGTGGCGATGGCGACCTCGTCAAGGCTGCAAAGCGGTCGGACGATTTTCCGGCCTTCGACCAACACCGAGGCCAACATGCTGGTGAAGCAGGGCTTCGAGTTCCTGAAGTCGGACCGATTTGAGAAAGCGCTGACTTGCTTCACGAATGCCAGCCGGCTGGATCCGAACTTTCCGCAAGCCTGCGTGGGCGAGTTTGAGGTTTACGTCTTTGATCGTTCCGTGGAGCAAATGGGACGGCTGCGTTCGACCGCCCGGAAGTTGCTGGAGTTGGATGACCACCTGGCAGCCGCGCACAGTTGTCAATCCTACGTCCAGTTTTCTTCCTGGGAGTTCGACGCTGCGCTCAGGTCCGTCCGACGCGCCATCGAGTTGGACCCGGACCACGCGGAAGCGCACCTGTTTCTCGGCTTTTATTTGACCTACTTGGGATGGCCGGAGGAAGGCCGCCTGGAGTACGCCCGCGGGGTGGAGCTTGACCCGGCCAACCCGCGCTATCTTCGTCACCTGGGCCACCCGGATTATGCCTTGCGAAATTTCGACAAGGCGCTGGCGCAATACCGCAAGGCGCTGGAATTGGAGGACCGCCACACCCTGACCCGCTACTGGATCGGCGCTTGCCACCGGGCCAAGGGAGAAGTGCTGAAGGCGATTGACGAATTTGAAGCGTACGATCTCGCACGCGGCTCGGCTGCGGACTCGAAGTCCCGCTACAACCAATTGCGCTCCGCGTACCGGAAAGCCGGAGAACACGGGTATTGGCTGAAGCAGCGTGAGTTGGCTGAAGCGGATCCTTCGATCAACCCGTACGAACTGGCAAAGGTTCTTTCGCATCTCGGGCCGACAGCGGAGGAGGAAATGTTCGTCAAGCTTGAGGCGGCTTATGACCGCCGCCAGCGTGACACGTTGGAATACCTTCGCTTCGACGAGTGCTGGGATCGTTTTCGCACTAACGCGCGCTTCAACGCCTTGCTCCGGAAGGTTGGTTTCCCCGAACTCAACCCGCCCTGAACTGCAACCGTGCGGCGTCTGGGCAGCGAGCCAGGGACTTGCCGTTGTTTTTCGTCACGGAATCGAGAGTCGGAAGAATCGCGCGGTGTTGGTGGCCGCGCCGGCGTCGGTGAAGGAGAAATTGCCGTGGCTGTCGAAAGTGTTGCTGGTCACCAGCGTCCAGGACGCCAGCGGTTGAGCCGCATTCGTGGCGGCCCAAAGGCGATAGCCTTGACTGGCCAATCCGACGCCGGTGAGAAGCATGCTGCCGTCCGGCTGTTTTGTTACGCCGTCAAACCTGGGAGCGATCAAGCCTGGTACCGGGGACAATCGCAACCCCGGAATGGGCCGCTCCAGCGTGCCGTCGGGCCACTGCCATCCCACCGCCAGATGGTCGCTGCCCGTGGACTCCTTGTGGAGCGCTTCAACATAGTAGCACTGGCCGGCGACCAGCGGAATGGCGGCAGATTGTTGGCTGGCAAATTGAGTCCAAGCCCGCGGTGCCGTCGCGGACGAAACCGATGCGATCAACCGTTTGTTCGCCGGAGCACTGTCGGTGCTCAACCAAAGTTCAGCTCGGAGGTCGGCGGCAATCCAAAAAACGTACGAACCGCTCAACGGCGGAGACAGCCAACCGCGCAGGCGTGAGCCGTGGTAGTCGCCCCAATTCGAGGCGGCCTCGAACAAATCCAGATTCTCGCTTCCCGTTGGTGTGGCCGGGAAGAAGGAGTAATTGGTCACGCTGGCCATTGTCGTTCCTGGTCGGCGCAGCCAAAAGTCTCGCTGGAGTGTGCCGGGTGAAGCCGGGGGAAGACCTGCCCCGATGGTCAAAGCCACGGGTGCGGAAGTGGACAGCAGGCCGTCGTTGTCCATCGCTCGCGCGGTGAGGGTGTAGGTGCCCGGCCCGGGTTTGAGCCAGGTAAAAACAAAAGGTGGCTTGTTCTCCTCGCCCAGCAAGGTCGGCCCGGCCCAGAACGTGACCGTCTGAATCTCGCCATCCACATCGTTGGGCAACGCAGTGATGGCCACATTGGTTCCGAGCGGGAGTACCGAGTGGTTGGTGGGCGAGAGAATCGCCACTGCGGGAGGAAGTCGGCCGTCGTCGTCTTTGATGGTCACCGTGGCGGAACTGATCTCCAGCGAAGCCCCGGTTGGATTGCTCAACACGACGGTGAACTGCCTCGACGTTTCAGGAGTCGCATTGTCGAGAATCGGAATGGAGAGGAGTTTGGAGATTTCATTTGTGCCGAAGGAAATGGT
>CAZYYS010000002.1:0-41501 GCA_964651015.1 uncultured Verrucomicrobiota bacterium | reverse complement strand
GTCCCGGAAGCGGCGAAGTAGTCCACACCGGGCGAGGCCGTTCCCGCCACCGTGCCGAAGTCCACGGTAACTGCGCCGCTGCTGTCGCCAAACCGCCTGACCCCGATGAAAAGTTCGCCCTCGTTCTCATGAGCGTCAAAGGCGCTGGCGCCCAGTTCGACGCTCGCGCCGTTCAGGCCCGGCCAGGTGGAGACTTGCCGCGTCGTCGCGATCAGCCGCGCCACGAAATCTGAGAACTCCGGATCCACGACTTCGCGATTGATCATCACCACAAAGTCCACGCCGTTGTCACCTTGGAAACAGAAGGAACGCACTCCCGCCAGCCAGCCGCTTTGCCCGCCGGTTTGTCCGCGGCGGAACAAGCGTGGATCGCCATTCTTCGCGGTCGGCACCATCACGGCGGGCTGAAACTGGTCGCCGTGCGTCACCAGGTACGCCTGGGCGAAGCGGAGAAGCTCTTCCGCCGAAGCAATCAACCCTCCTGGACCATCAATGGCCTCGTAATACACTTGTCCACCATCGGGCGCCGGAACTACTTCGGCGGTCGGAAACTCGGCGGTGTTCAGGGCCGGCCCTGATGGCCCACCTGGATCGTACCAAGGCTCATCCGGCTCACGAAGTTTCGCCACGGTTCGCGCCCCGCGCACACTTTGAATCCCCCACGGACGGAGCACGTGTCGCTCAAGGAACCGCAAATACGGCAAAGCTGCCGCTTTTTCCACTGCCCGAGCCAGCAGCAGGTAGCCTGGGCCGGAGTAACTGATCGTCACTCCTGGCGTGGATTCAAGCCGGCGCGTGAGAAAGTAAGACGACAGCTCCCAAGCCGTCGCCGGATGATCCAAACCCATCGCCTCCGAGATTTGTGTCTGGTTCGGGAACGCCCCGGTCGGCGGCACGCCGCCGCTGTGCGCGACGAGATGCGACACGGTGACATTGGTCCACCTTGAGTCGCCCAACACGCCATTGTACGGGCCGAGTCCGAGAAACGGCACGACGGCCGTGTTGGTTTGCAGCCGGCCCCGGGCGATGAGCAGTTTCGCCGCTGCCGCCGCGAACTCTTTCGAGTTGCTGGCCAGCCGAAAACGCGCGCCAGGTTGAAGCGGCGTGGTCTGCGCCAGGTCGTGCCAGCCGTAACCGTGGTGGAACACGAGGCGACCGTCTTTCATGATCGCCAGCGTTCCACCTTTGACGCCGTTGGTCTGCATGAAGCCGACCATTTCGTTGTCGAAGGCTGCCAACTCCGGCACGGCCTGGCCGGTGATCGGCAATTCACCAGCGGCGCAGCGCAACGCCAGCGGACCGGTGACGAGCAACGACAAGACGAAGACCAGGAATCTTTGAGGCGTTCTCATTGGGACGGTCATGGAGTTGGGAGAATTGTCGCGCGATAAAATCGCTGCGGGAGTTGGGAGTTTGTTGAGTCGGTGAGGATCATCGTGCGGTTGGTTGTGGTGAGGTCGAGCCAGGTCTCCCAATCCAGGAGGTTGGTCGAGGCTTCAATCCGGCAGTTGAAGCCGACACCGCCATTCAGGACGAGTTGGAAAGTGCCGCTGGCGGATGTGGCCCCCAGGCGCGGCGGTTCGGTGACGGTGAGGAACTGGTTTGCCGCCACGTTGCTGAATTCCTGCACTGTGCCGGACGGCCACTCAATCCGGAGCGTGTCCACTGTGGTTGCCTCACCTAACCCGAAGTGCGCCAGCGGTTCCCCGCCGGCAAAGCCGCACCCGTTGGAAATCTGGCGCAGTTGCCAGCGAGTCGCGCCGTTGATCATCGCCTTGACCCGCACCTTGGTCCCAATGGCCGAGCGGTTCGAGACCGTGCCGACGCATTTCACTTTTAGCCAGCGATTGCTGTTGCCGTTGTGGCGATAGAGGAAGTTGTTCCGGCCTTGAAACGCGCCATTCGCTACGAACAAGTCGAGGAAGCCGTCGTTGTTGTAATCGGCCCAGGCACACCCCACCGACTCGCCGCTGTCGTTGGCGGGGCTGCCTGTGACGACGCGGGTGAAGGTGGCGTCGCCGTTGTTTCGATAGAGGATATTCTGCCGCCCGAGTCGCGCGGTGAGGAAAAGATCCAGAAAACCGTCGTTGTCGTAATCCCCCCAGGCGCAGGCAGCAAAGTTGTCCACGTCCGTGACGATGCGGCCTTCGGTGACGCGAGTGAACGAACCATCGCCGTTGTTCCGGTAATGCAAATTCGTTTGCGGCGCGGAATCGTTGCCGCCGGCCACGAACAAGTCGAAGTCCCCGTCGTTGTCAAAGTCCGCCCAGGCACAACCCGAAAAGTAGCCGCGCCCGGAGGCGACCGGCTCCGCGGTGACTTGCGCCAAGGTGCCGGTGCCGGTGTTCCGATACAGCAGGTTGGTTTCGCTGCGGATGCTGGCCACGAAAAGATCGAGCCGTCCATCGCCGTCGTAGTCCGCCCAGGCGCCGGCGTAATTGTTGCGATTGTCCTGGACCGGACTGCCCGTGGTAATTTCCGCGAACGTGCCGTCCCCAACGGCGCGAAACAGATAATCGTTGCCGTCCCGTCGGGCGATAAACACGTCCAGCCATCCATCGTTGTTGTAGTCGCCCCAGATGCAACCCTCCGACCCGCTGCCACTGGCGGCAAGGCGGCCGACGGTGTTGGTCGTCATGCGCATGAATGACCCGCCACCGTTGTTCCGATACAGCACGTTCCCGGCGAAATGCCCATTGGCGTCCGTGCTGGTGACGAGCAGGTCCAGCTTGCCATCGTTGTCGTAATCGGCCCAGGCACACCCGCGCCAATCCCCAAAGTCGTTCACGATGCTTCCGGTAGTGATCCGGGTGAAGGCGCCATCGCCATTGTTTCGGTAGAGCCAGTTCCTCCGCCCGCCGCCATTCGTGACGAACAAGTCCAGCAAGCCATCGTTGTCGTAATCTCCCCAGGCACAGCCAATCGAAGGCGAGTTGTCATTGACGATATGGCCGACGGTGATCTTGGTGAACGTGCCGTCCACGATCAGGGTCGCGACCTGGCTGGTGATCGCGCCGGCGAGGTTCGTCACCACCACCGTGTAGTCGCCGGAATTGGTCAATTGCAGATTCGTCAACACGAGGCTGGTGCTTGTCTTGCCCGGGAGATCGGCGCCGTTGAACCGCCACTGATGGAAACGCGGGCTGGTGCCGGCAGACACGACGCTGAACGTCACGCCGGCGCCGATGCTCGCGGATTGGTTCGTGGGCTGCCAGGTGATGCTGGGCGGCACCCAAACGGTCAGCGTGGCGACGGCGCTGGTGGCGCCGCCTTCCGCATTCGTAATCGCGACGGAATAACTGCCAGCGCTGGCCGGCTGCACGTTCGAGAGGACCAGCGCGTCGGTGGTCTGTCCGGCGAGCGGAGTAGTGCCGAACCACCATTGAAACTCCATGGGCTGAACGCCGGTGACGGTGACCGAGAAAGTTGCCGTTGTCCCGGCGACATTCGTCCGGCTTTGCGGCGGAACGGTGATGACCGGTTGGCCGACGCTGTTCAACAAAGCGCCCGCAAGCATACCGACGATGAAAAGCGACCTTCCTGTTTTCATGGCTTTGAGCGGCGTCATTCCTGGATGCCGACCCGATAGAATTGGCGGGGCGCGGACGCGCCATTCGTGTCGGTGAAGACCGTCGTCGCGCCTAGTTGCCCGTAAAGATTTGTGGCCAAGACGCGGAAGCTGGTGGTAGCTGCGGGGTTCGTGCCGCGCTCGAGGAAGTAGGTCACGCCGGGCACGCTTTGCCACGACACCGTCACGTTGCTGCCCGCGCGCGACGGCGTGAAAAGCCGCAACGAGGAGAGCGCGTTGGTGGGATCGGTTTGGCAACGCCACTCCTGCCAGGTGTTGTGGCCATCGGCATCCGGGTCGGTGAAGTCCGCGGAGCCGTCCGTGGGCAGCCCGTACTGTTGAAGCCAGGCGTAAGAGATCACCGAGCCGGGGCCTTGAAACTCGTAAGCGCCGATGTCCACCGTGCCGCTGACGAAGCGCGGGTTGCCGTCCCGGTCTGTCAACCCCAGCGCAAATGAATTGAGGCCGGCGTTGATGCAAGGGGAGTTGGATTGGAGACGCAGGTCGCCGCCTGCGTAGTTCACGAGGCCTGGCTCGTTGGTAAAGTTGCCAAACCCGCCAGGCCACGGCGTCGTGCAACAATGGCCGAGAGTGCTGTCGAGGAAGTCATAATTTGGCTCAGAGAGGGCGGTGTTGAAATAGACGATACAGCTTGTCAGCGTGCTAAAGCAGGCTCCGCCGTGTACCACAGCCGAATTACCAGTGAGAGTGCAGTTGTTCAATGTGCCATGAGAAACTGCGCCGCCCGCCCAACCCGCCGAATTGCCGGTTAGAACGCAGTTGTTGAAAATTCCGCCGAACGCCCCGCCACCCTCATCCGTCGCAGAATTGCCGGTGAACGTGCAATGGTTCACCTTGAGTACATTGTGGCCGCCGTCTCCGTCGTAATAATCGGCCACGCACCCGCCGCCGTCTTCCGCCGAGTTGCCTATGATTCGGCAATCGTTCAAACTGCTTCCGAAAGCTCCACCGCCTCGCCGCGAGAGATTTCCTGTCAGCGTGCAATCGTCGAGCGCGCCTCGATACGTTCCGCCACCAGCCCATTCGGCTGAGTTGTAGGCGAGAACGCAGTTGCTGAGACTTCCATTGTAAACGCCGCCACCGAAACCCGCCGAATTCGTAGCGATGACGCAGTTAATCAAGGTACCCCAATAAGTTCCGCCGCCGCAGCAGGCGGCACTACTGGCCAGAACGCAGTTTGAAATGATGGCGCTAAAACCGTTCGGATCGCTGCGTTCACAGAAGACACCGCCACCAGAGTTCTCCGGAAAAAATTGCCGGGTGGCTCCGTTCACCACCGTAAAGCCCATCAGCGCTGCCCCGTTGGTCAAATACACACCCCGCACCGCACTGTCGCCAAGTCCGTTCGTTGTGCCTGGCACTTGCAATCCCTGGATCATCGTCACGCTTGGACCATTGACGCTGCGAACGATCAGCGGTTTGTCCACCGTCACGCGGTTGGTTAGCAGTCCGCCGCTGAGTGGCCTTCCGCCCGTCGCATACACGCCATTCGTAACGACGATTTCGTCGCCGGCGACCGCCGCGTCAATGGCAGCTTGAATGGTCGTCGCGGCAGTGGCCCAGTTGGTGAACGGCGGCGTCGGGCTGGCGCTGTTCACATTGACGTAACGAGTCGCCCCGAAGCCGTTGGCCAGAGCGGTCAAGACGATTCCGGCGGCAAGAAGGGTTGGTTTTGTTTTCATAGTGTAGGCCATTTCATTTCTCTGGCTTCCTCGTTGAACGCGCGAAAAACGGAGAATCTTTCAAAACGGCCAAAGAATCTTGCCCTCGTCTTGCCCCGGCGCTCGGAGTTGGCAGGGGAATGAGTGGCAGAGGAATCGGTCCGAAAGTGATACGAGAAACATTTCCATTCCCTTGCCAATCATTCCCCTGCCGATATCCGTGCTTGAATCCCGTTTTTGAAAGATTTGCTCCCCTGGCCGCGTTGAAGGAGTAACATGGCGAGCACCATGGCAAGTCCACCGGACAAATCACTGGCGACGCGGGCGAGTTTGTTGCACCGGCTCAAGGACTGCGATGATCAGGTCAGTTGGCAGAAGTTCTACGACTTGTACCGTGACCTCATTTATCGTTTTGCGCTCAAAGCGGGCTTGACGGAAACGGAGGCCGAAGAGGCGTTGCAGGAGACGGTCATCGGCGTGGCGAAGAATTTGCCGGATTTTAAATACGACCCAACGGTTTGCTCGTTCAAGACATGGCTGCTCAATCAAACGAGCTGGCGTATCAAGGACCAGCTTCGCAAGCGGGACAAAGTAGGGCAGGCTTCCAGCCTGTCCGGGTCAGGCAGGATGCCTGACCTACTTTGCGACGACACGCGCCGCACGGCGACAATTGATCGCATTGCGGACCCGTTGAGGAACAGTCTGGAAGCATTGTGGGACCAGGATTGGCAGCAGACGCTGATGGAGGCGGCGATGCAACGCGTGAAAGAACAGGCCAACCTCAAGGATTGTCAGATGTATGACCTTTACGTGGTGCGCCAGTGGTCGCCGCGTGAAGTCGCCAAGGCGCTCGGGGTCAGCGTGGCGCGGGTTTATCTGGCCAAGCACCGCATTGCGCCGCTGTTCCGAAAGGAATTCAGCCAGTTGGAAAAGACGTTCGTTTAAGGCCGCTCTGGCGATCGTGTGATGTGACAGGCGAATGGATACGAGTTCCAAGTGACAACCAACGCAAGACGAGTGAAACTCACTCACGATTTCCGTCAGAATCCGCCTCGTTACCTCGGCGGCTACCAGCGATTTACTTCGTCAGGTAATATTTCGTCGCGTATTCCTGCACCATCCGCCAGGTGTTGAATTGCGGCACCAGGGTGACCATTGCGCGGCGGACTTTTTGGATCCATTTGCGCGGAAGTCCGGTGGCGTCGCGTTCATAAAAGGTGGGAATGACCTCCTCGGTTAGAGCACGATAAAGATTTTCGCTGTCGCGCCGGTCCTGTTCTTCCACAGAGTCGGGATGGGAGTCATCGCCGATGGCAAATCCGTTTGTGCCGTCGTACCCTTCACGCCACCAACCGTCAAGGATGCTGAGGTTGAGACAACCGTGACATCCGGCTTTCATGCCACTGGTGCCGGAGGCTTCCAACGGGCGGCGCGGGTTGTTCAGCCAAACATCGCAGCCGGAAACCATCTGGCGGGCGACGTGGACATCGTAGTTTTCGATGAATACGAGCTTGCCTTCCAGCTCGCTGTGTTTGGCGAGGTGAATGATGTGTTGAATGAATCGTTTGCCTTCGTCGTCGCGCGGGTGCGCTTTGCCGGCGTAGATGAATTGCACGGGCTGCTGTTTGTCGTGAACGAGTTTCACAACGTTGTAAAACTGCTGGAAGATCAGCGGCGCGCGCTTGTAGGTTGCGAAACGGCGGGCAAAGCCGATGGTCAAGGCGTCGGGGTTCAGCAATTGATCGAATGCAATGAAATCTCCGTGGGTCAGTCTCTGGCCTTGGAGCAGCAATCGACGGCGGGTGAATTCGATGAGTTCCCGGCGCAATTTGTAGCGCATTGCCCAAAGTTCTTCATCCGAAATGAAGTTAGGATCGGCCATGCGCGCCCAGAATTCAGGTGAGTTAATCTGCGAGTCCCAAGGGACGGATGGCTTTCTCCGAAGTAGGGCGGTGGTGTCTCCACTCGAAGACGGGTATTCGTCAGAGTCGGAATTAGAGTTGAGTTTCCGCCGCCAATAACGACGCATCGGGCCTTTCATCCAACCCAGCGAATGAACACCGTTGGTAATGTGCCCGATGGGGACTTCCTCGACCTTTTTATCGGGATAAAGCGCGTGCCACATCTGGCGGCTGACCTGACCGTGCAGTTCGCTGACACCGTTGGCGGCTCGCGACATTTTCAGCGCGAGGACCGTCATGCAAAATGGCTCTTTCTCGTCTTTGGGGTTGACGCGCCCCAAGGCCATGAGTTCATCCAGCGAAATTTTAAGCTGCGTCTGAAACTTGTTGGCAGCGTAATTTATCAGATCGAGCGAAAACCGATCGTGGCCGGCCTCGACGGGGGTATGAGTTGTAAAGAGACATTCTGATTTGGTGGCGCTCATGGCGTCCGCGAAACTCTTGCCGGCCGCCATTTTTTCCCAGATGAGTTCCAGCGTCAGAAATGCGGCGTGACCCTCGTTCATGTGGAACACCGAGGGCTGGATGCCCAACGCACGCAACAACCGAACCCCGCCGACGCCCAGCAGAATTTCCTGCATGATGCGAGTGGTGCTGTCGCCGCCGTAAACCCGCAGGGTCAGGTCGCGGTAATGTTGCTCGTTTTCCGGCAGGTTGGTGTCGAGCAAATAAACCGGGTTGCGTCCCACATTGACGCGCCACGCCTGAAAATAAACGCGACTCATGGCGATCCGGACGGAGCGGACCACGGGTTCGCCTTTGGCATCCAACACGGGTTCCATTGGCAGATTTTTCGGATTCAACAACGTGTAATATTCCGTCTGCCAATTATCCTGGTTGAAGGCTTGTTGAAAATAGCCCTCGCGATAGAAGAGGCTGATGCCGGCAAAGCCGATGCCCAGGTCACTCGCGGATTTGGCATGATCGCCCGCGAGGACGCCCAGGCCGCCGGCAGCGATCGGCAACGTTTCATGGAAACCAAACTCCATGCTGAAATAGGCGACCGGATTCTGCTGAAGAGCGGGTGCGTGTTTGGCGCCCCAGGTTTCTCGTTCCCTCAAATAAGCGTCGAAGGTTTGGAGCACATCGCGGACACGCCGGGCGAAATCCCGATCCTGGAAACGAACGCGCAGTTCATAATCGGAAACTTCCCGCAAAATCGCCACTGCGTTGTGATAAAGGTTTTGCCAGCCGCGCGGGGAAAGCTCTTGAAAGATTTCCTGAGCTTCCTGGTTCCAAGTCCACCAAAGGTTGCGGGCCAAACGGTGCAAGCCCAGCGTCATCTCAGTTACCTCGGCAGTGGTGAGTGGCGATTTGTTCATGGCGTGTTCGTCTTCGAGTTGTGGCTAAAACAGTTGTCGTCTTGTCATTTCGAGGGCAGAAGTTAGTGACGCGCGGGCAACATCGCAAATATAATTTGAAGACGAGAGTGGCAGCCGCCAAGTCGGAATTGGGAACTGGTATTGCCCGGCATTTAAACTCCTGTTGTAATAATAGCGGTGATGAAAAAGTACTGGCACGTCATCAACATCGGCATTCAGAACACGCTGACGTACCGCGTGAATTTCCTGTTCCGCAGCTTGTTTGGATTGATCCCGTTGTTTGCGACCATTTCCCTATGGCGGGCGATATTCGAGGGCAGACAAGCAACGGTGGCAGGCTATACGATCACGTCGATGGTGTCGTACTACCTGGTAGTCACAATTGTCGATGCGCTGACGGCGGTGAACGAGGATGACTGGCAGATCGCGGCGGATATCAAGGACGGAAACATCAGCCAGTTCTTGTTGAAACCCATCGATTACCTGACCTACCGGCTCTGTTTGTTTGGGGCGGGTCGATTGATTTACATGGTCGTGGCGATTGTGCCGGTGGGGCTGTTTATCTTGCTCCAGCGCCGTTACTTCGTGTTTCCCGAGAACGGCGCGACTTGGGGTTGGTTTTTGCTGTCCGTTGCGATGACCGGACTGTTGCAATTCTTTCTTTCCTACACGCTCGCGTTGCTGGCGTTTTGGCTCCTGGAAGTTTCGACGATAATTTTCATCGTGTTTGCTTTCGAGTACATCGCAGGCGGACATTTATTCCCTTTGGACATTTTGCCGCCAACGATTTTGAAAACCCTCTACTTCACACCGTTTCCTTACCAGCTTTTCTTTCCGGTGAACATTTATCTCGGTCGAACGACGGGGGATGCGTTGTATCTCGGGTTGATTGTCCAAGCATTCTGGTTGGTGGCTGCTTATCTGTTGGCGCGGTTCGTCTGGCATCGAGGCATCAGGAAATATGGTGCCGTGGGCGGATAGATGAATTCAAAATTCAAAATTCAAAATTCAAAATCTTCGGATTCCGGCGACGACGAGCAACATGGCACTCGAACCCCTACGCTCAAAACTGTTGCTCACTATCTCACGATTTACGCCGCCCTATGGAAAAATTCCGTGGCGCGCGAGATGGGTTTCAAAAGCAACTTTCTGATGTGGATCGTGGTCGAGATGCTGTGGTTCGCTTTGCAACTGTCCTTCATCGTGGTGATTTATCAGCACACAGAAAACATTGGTGATTGGACGAAATGGGAAGTGGTGCTGTTGATCGGCGCGAGCCATTTCATTCAACAGGTTTTTCAGGCGTTTTTTCTGACGAACTGTACCCAGCTTTCCGAACTCGTCCGCTCCGGCAAACTGGATTTCATGCTGTTGTTGCCGATCAACTCGCGGTTCATCATCTCGCTGCGGCAGGTGGATTTGGGTGGGTTTGTCAATGCAACGACGGCGGTGGCGGTCATGATCTATGCCTCCCGGCAACTACACCTGGATCCCGGTGTAGGGGAGTTGGCTGGGTTTGCGGCATTGGCCGCAACGGGGATTCTCATTCACTACTCGTTGATGTTCCTGTTGGCGAGTGTCAGCTTCTGGACGGTCCGGGCACAGGGCATTGTGTGGGGATACTACAGCCTGTTTAACATTGCGCGAATGCCCGACGCCGCCTTTCGGGGATTATTCAAGGCGGTATTCACTTTCGCGATTCCAATGCTGTTGGTGTCGAACGTGCCGGTGAAGTTGCTGGTGCAACGATTGAGTTCGTCATCGGACGCATTGTTGCTACTGGGGATGAGCTTGGCGTGTTTGGCGATTTCCGAATTTGGCTGGCGCTTTGCAGTCAAGCACTACACCAGTGCCAGTTCGTGATGAAGTTGCGTTTTGACTTCTTTGGCTGACGTTGGCAGTGTGTGTAAAGCAATTTCACAGCAGCAAGACAGCGACACGGAGACAAACCTATGCCAAAGAATATTCTTTCCGAAGATCAAATCGCTCAATTTCATCGCGACGGCTACGTCATTCTCCGGTCACTTTTCGACGTTGAAGAAGTGGACATTCTGCGCTCGGCGGCCAAGGCCGACGCGGCGATGAAGAAAAACGCCTATGAAGTTGCCGACGGTCAGGGAGCGGCGATCAAACTCGTGCTCTGGAACAAGGCCGGCGAGGACATCTATGGCTCGGTTGCACGTTGCCCTCGCATCGTTGACACGATGGAGCAATTACTCGGCGACGAGGTGTACCATTACCATTCGAAGATGAGCATCAAGGAACCGTTCACGGGTGGCGCATGGAACTGGCATCAGGACTACGGCTACTGGTATATGAACGGTTGTTTGTTCCCTGACCTGGCATCGGCGTTTATCGCAGTTGACCCCAACACGCGTGAGAACGGTTGCATGCAAGTGCTGCGCGGTTCGCACAAACTGGGCCGCGTCGAGCACGGTAAATACGGCGACCAGACTGGCGCCGACCCCGAACGTGTCGAGCAGGCGAAGAAAATCATGGAGTTGGTCCATGTCGAACTTGTGCCGGGCGATGTGCTGTTTTTCCACAGCAACACGCTGCACGCATCCGACCAGAACAAATCCCCAAATCCGCGTTGGTCCTTCATCTGTTGTTACAACACAAAACACAATAATCCCTACAAGGCGAGCCACCACCCATTCTATGAAAAGCTCGAGAAGGTGCCAGACACTCGCCTGAAAGAAATGGGCGCGAAACTCTTTGCGGCGAATGCAGAGTTCTGGAATCCCCGCGCGGACAAAACGATGGCGGGCGGGAAGCGCTAGAACAAGTTGATCTGCGACCTTCCTCGCGGTTTGTGCGGAATCCGGGAACGCTCTTGGTGAGTTGACTCAAGTTGGTCGGCATTGATTGGTGGTGGGCCCAACAGGATTTGAACCTGTGACCAAGCGATTATGAGTCGCCTGCTCTAACCGCTGAGCTATGGGCCCAAATGAGCTGATCCTGACAGAGTTATTTTGCCCGTCAGAGGACATGGAACAAGTCAATTCGGCAAATGGCGGTAACGCGAGATTAAACGCTGTTCGCGGCGTTTTCCAGAGCGGGTGGTTACTCCGCCTCCTGGATTTCCAAGAAGCCGTGCAATTGGCGGAGGCGCGTAGGGTGGCGCATTTTCCGCAAGGCCTTGGCTTCGATCTGGCGGATGCGTTCACGGGTGACTTTGAATTGTCTGCCGACTTCCTCCAGCGTGCGCGGGTATCCGTCGCCTAAACCGAAGCGCAACTCCAAAACTTTTCGCTCCCGCTCCGTCAAGCTGGTGAGAACATTCCCCAGTTTGTCCTTCAGCAAACTGAAGCTTGTGGTTTCGGATGGGCTTTCGGTTGCCTTATCCTCGATGAAGTCGCCGAAGTTGGCATCTTCGCCGTCGCCGACGGGAGATTGCAGCGAAATCGGTTGTTGCGCCATCTTTAGGACGGCACGAACGCGGTCGACGGGGATTTGCATCTCATCAGCAATTTCCTCCGGCGTGGGTTCGCGCCCGAAATCCTGGATGAGTTGTTTCTGCACCCGCATCAGTCCGTTGATGATTTCAATCATGTGGACCGGGATGCGGATGGTGCGCGCCTGATCGGCGATGGAACGGGTGATGGCCTGCCGAATCCACCAGGTGGCGTACGTGGAAAACTTATAACCGCGGCGATACTCAAATTTCTCCACCGCCTTCATCAAGCCCATGTTGCCTTCTTGAATCAGGTCGAGAAAGGACAGGCCGCGGTTCGTATATTTTTTGGCTATGGATATCACCAGCCTCAGGTTGGCCTCGACCATTTCAGTCTTCGCCTGAAGCGCTTTGGCGGAAAAATGTTTCAACTGCTCGTAGGCCTTGAGGTAGTCGACGTCAGACATCCGAACAAAATCCTCGAGTGCTGCGATTTTGCGTTGCTCCGAAAGGATGATTATCTGCTGTTGAGGGGACTTACGCTGGTTTTCGCATTCTTGAATGACCCGCCGGCTTGATTCGAACTTGTCGTGAATGTTCTCCGCCACGAGCGACATCTCTTCGATGACTCGTTGCTTGTAGAAAAACTTGACGAAAAGCTTTTGAAGTTTCTGATCCGCCTTTTTGAAGGTGATGTAAAGTTTGCCGCGCCTGGCTTTGGTGGAGCTGTCCCGCCACTGGGCGTATTGCTCATCAATTTGACCGTCAATGTGCGATACTTGCTTGACGAGTTTGCGCAACGCTTTGAGATGGGCCTCCCGGTTGTCAACCTTCTTGTCCACGATAACACGGTCAAACCGCTCCTTGGGTGGTTCAGAAACAAGTTTCTCGGCAAGCGCGATGTGCTCCTTGGCGGCAAATCCGAAGCCGTAAATGATCCTTGTTACTTCGATTTCAGCCCTCTCAATCCGCTTGGAGATTTCCACCTCCTGCTCCCGGGTCAGCAACGGCACCTGTCCCATTTGTTTCAGGTACATGCGAACCGGGTCATCCAAAATATCAAGGCGACCCTTTTCCTCTTCCGGCTCCGGTTGCTTGATGCGATCGACTTCTGCCTGATCGACGATTTCAATTTCGAGATTACGGAGTTTGCTGTACGTTTCGTCCAGTTCCTCCGGCGAAACCATATTATCCGGCAGGGCATCGTTGACGTCGCTGTAAGTCAGGTAGCCTTGTTCCTGGGCGAGGCGAACCAGTTCCTTGATTTTCTCCGCCAATTCGAGGCTGGCCTGACTGTTGGACGCAACAATGTTGCTGGAGTTGGGATGAAGTGGCGTTTCCGAGGGGAGATGGCTGGCGCGCTGACCGGCGGCTGAATGGCGGTGATGAAGATTGATGTGAATGCTTTCTGTCGACGTTGAGAATGTAGCGGTTTTGCTTTGAGCAACTGGCGGTCTCACATCGCTAGCGTTTTGCGCGAGGGTGGGAACGTTCTTGTCACCGTCATTTCTCGAGGGCGATTTTACCTTCGTTATTGCCATAATGCTACTGCACTCTACTCGATGTCTGAAAAATTGCTGCGGAATATTGGAAGGCTATACTGCATAGTCAAGTTGGGAAACGAAATTTGTCACTCGCTGATTTGTGGTGCACCGTCCGCGCGCGCAGCGATGCGTAGCCTGCGTTTGAAGGTGATTTGAAATGGGACCGTACAGCACGGATATTCACAGTTTGCTCGACAGCAAATTTCTATCGGCTTAACTTTGCGGCGTGATAAGCGCGATGACAGCGAAGCCTCTCCGTCTCTGGCGGACAAACCGCGTGCAATCGTTGGCGATGACGGCATTTCGGCCATCGCATCGGAGCTTCGTGTCTATGAATGCGATGCCTACACGCTGGAAAGGAATCTTTGATGAACGTGAACCGGATCAAGTCCGGCGAGTGTCTGAAGCCGGGCATGAGAAATTCACAAGCGGTGAGCTGAACTCGGCGGCAGTGTGACGGGAAACACGGCATCGGCGTGGAGAAAATTGATTTTATGGAAGAACAGTTCACGAAACACGACCTTGATGCAATGTGCGTGTTGCGCCACGTGTTTGATCCTGAGAACCGCTGTAATCCACATAAGATGTTTCATGGCTAAAAGCGTTGCGAAGACTTTACGACACAAAAGCAAATAGCTGCATGAGCCACCGTATCCAAAATAGCGAGAGAGTGATCGCGACCCCACTCCAGCGCTTTCTGAGAGAAAGATTTTGCGGCTATAGCTTATTCGCGTCCCCTTCCCGCTCGGGAAGGGCGATGGTGGCCGCAGGCCGATCGAGGGGTTTCACACGTATTGTTGGTGAATGTTTTTGGATTATTGTGATTTCGAGTAGTTTTCTTTCCGTGATCCAGGCAGAAAACGCCGCTCAAAAGCTGCAGTCGTCTGGCTTCGCTCCGTCACTGATGCGGCGTGGGTATGACATCCCATTTATCGATCTGGCGAGTGACACGGCGCGGCAAATTATCATCGACAAAGAACCGGGCCAGTATCTTGGACATCCCACGACCGTCTTGTTGGAAGATAACAAGACCATGATTGTGGTTTATCCCAAGGGTCATGGGCGCGGTGCCATCGTGATGAAGCGCAGCACCGATGGTGGTCTGACTTGGTCGGAACGACTTCCGACGCCTGAAAGCTGGGCTACCTCAAAGGAAGTTCCAACGATTCATCGTGTGATCGATCCGCAAGGCGTCAAACGGCTCATTCTGTTTTCCGGTCTTTACCCCATACGCATGGCCGTTTCTGAAGACGACGGAAAGAGTTGGAGCGAACTCCGCCCAATCGGCGATTTTGGCGGAGTCGTTACCATGTCATCAGTGGAGCGGTTGAAGAACGGCGACTATATGGCGTTATTCCACGACGATGGAAGATTCATTCGTGAAGGCAGCAAACCCCAAACTCCGGCTATTTTCGACGTGTACAAGACCGTTTCCAAAGATGGTGGCCTGACATGGAGTCAGCCAAAAGTCATCGCGAACGACCTGTCCGCCCAGTTGTGCGAGCCGGGTCTGGTGCGATCACCTGACCAAAGTGTGATCGCTGTGTTGCTGCGGGAAAACAGCCGTAAGTTGAATTCCTTCCTCACGTTTTCTTACGACGAAGGCGAAACCTGGTCGCCACCTCGCGAAATGGCCGGTGCGTTGACAGGCGACCGCCACACCGCCCGCTACGCGCCCGACGGCAGGTTGGTCGTCGTGTTTCGTGATATGGCCTTGCAAACTCCCACCAAGGGGGACTTCGTTGCCTGGGTCGGCACGTTCGACGACATTCTGCGTGGGAGGGAAGGACAGTACCGCGTGCGACTGCTCGACAATCAGTCTTCTCCATGGGACACGGGATATGCGGGGTTGGAACTTCTTCCCGATGGAACGTTCGTGGCGACTACTTATTGCGTGTTGAAGAAAGATGAAAAGCCACTTGTCGTCAGCGTGCGATTTTCGCTGCGCGAAATAGATGAAATGAGCAAGGCCGGGGTGCAGCGTTCCAAGGCAAAATGACTTTGCGGCCTGCAGCGAGATCAATTGTTGCCCATCGACTCGCCGAACCGCCGAACACAACCATCAGCGAAATCCTGAATGCAAATCTGAGCGGCCCGCCTGCGAGTGCACAGCCAAAAGCCTCCCAACTATGCCTTGATCGGCGCGAAAGCCCCAGCCGGTTTCGGCTTACCTGAGTTGCCGCGGGTTGGGTTGTCCAAGCAGCAATTTGCTGTCGAAGGCACTTCGCTCACGCTTACTTCGGTGCTCTTGAGGGCGTGGTGAATAACCGCCACATACGAGCCGATGATGGCAATCACTGCCAAGACTATAAGAATCGGTCCTATGCCAATCATAATGTTCTCCTGTCGGTTGGGGAATAGTGACCATCACTATTTCCAACTACAATGAAGTCCTTAAAATATCTCAGACTATTGCACTTCGCAAAAATTGCCAAAGGCTTACCGTTTTTTGCTCCCCTGTTGGCGGTTTTATTTGCAATCAGGAGGAGTGAATTGGTAAAAGCGGAACGTGCCAGTCCAACTAAGGCCAATCTCCCGTCGCCGATTTCTCGCCGGTTCAACCTCGGCCGCAGCTGCCCTCGTCTTCGGCGAGAAACTATTCTCGGCGCAGCCAACCGACCCGCACGGTTTTGCACTGCTGGCCGATACGCACATTGCCGCCGACCGGAACCAGGTGTCACGCGGTGTCAACATGACGGACAATTTGAAGTTTGTCGCCAGGGAGTTGATTGCTCTTCCGGCGCAACCGCGCGGTGTGCTCGTCAATGGAGATTGCGCGTATAACACCGGCGAATCGGGCGACTACGTTACATTGACGGAGTTGTTGCAACCGATCAGCCGGGCGGGCCTGCCGATTCATCTTACTCTGGGCAATCACGATGAGCGTGATCGCTTTTGGGCCGCTTTAGCCGAGGCCAAGGCCGCCAAACGTCCCGTTGCTGACAAGCATGTCGCGATGATCAGCACGCCACAAGCAAACTGGTTCCTGTTGGATTCGCTGGAATCCACAAACGTTACGCCCGGATTGCTCGGCGATGCACAACGCGCGTGGCTCGCTGAAACTCTGGATGTAAACACCGACAAACCGGCCATTCTCTTCGCCCATCACAATCCGCAAAAGGGTGACGCACCGGCTGGTCTGAAGGACACGGAAAAATTCTTACAAGTCATTGAACCGCGCAAACAGGTCAAGGCTTACATCTTCGGCCATACGCACAACTGGAATGTCACAAAGACCGAAAGCGGCATCCATCTGATAAACCTGCCTCCGGTTGCCTATGTCTTCGAAAAGGGGAAGCCGAATGGTTGGGTGCATGCAACGGTTCAGCCGGACAGCCTTCGCCTCGAATTGCGTTGCCTCGACCGTACGCACAAGGACCACGGACAGACTCTCGACTTGAAATGGCGCATTAGTTAGCGCGTCTTCATTCGGTCGTGGTCTTGATCTCCACCAGCTTCGCAATCAGTGGAACGTCAGGGGAAACCGTTTCACAGTGCCACCTTTCACTTGCGAATCCATCATCATTTTGATAATTGGCTTATAAGTCCCGTCATCTGTGGCAAGGTTGAGCACCACGAGCTTGGGAGTTTGGAATCTCGCTCATGATCAGGCTTGGCCAAAAAGGCAATAACGTATGAAAACCTGTTTTGTTTCTTTTGCTGCCCTGTGCAGTCTTTTCACCGCTGTGAACTCTACCTTCGCCCAAGGCAGCGAATTTACCTACCAAGGCCGGTTCACCCAAAGCGGCACAAACTTTACGGGCGACGTGGAGTTCCGATTCAGTCTCTGGAACGCCGCCAGCGCCGGCGATCCGGTGACTGACACCAACACCGTCATCGTCGCGGTCAACAACGGCTCGTTCAGCGTGCCGCTGGATTTCGGCGTGGGCGCGTTTCCCGGTGCGGATCGCTGGGTGCAGATAGAGGCCCGGACGGTCATCGGTCCGTTCAGCACCCTGACGCCGCGACAAAAGGTGACCGCTACGCCCTACGCCCTAACGGCTGGCAACGTCACCGGGTCCGTGCCCGCAGCCCAGGTAAAGGGATTACTGCCGGCGAGCCAGGTGAGTGGCACACTTTCATTGACGCAACTGCCCGCATCGGTCGTGACGAACCATGCCACCAATCTGACGTTGGATGGTAGTTTCACCGGCAACGGCGGGGGGCTGACAAACGTGAGCGCTTCGAGCCTGGCCGGCACGGTGGACGATGCGCGTCTATCCGCCAACATCGCTCGTCTGGACGGGGGCGGGCCGTTCACCGGCGTTCCCGCTTTCAACGGTGGGGTGAGCGGCTCGACGCCACCGTTCACGGTGGACAGCACCAGCATGGTTCTCAATCTCAATGCGGATCTGGTCGATGGGCTGCACGCCTCCGCCTTCGCGAGCAGCAGTCACAATCACGACGCCGCGTATTGGAAACTGGGCGGCAACAGCGGCACCACGGCGGGGACATCCTTCCTGGGCACGACGGACAACCAGCCGCTGGAATTGAAGGTGAAAAATACGCGAGCCTTGCGGATTGAGCCGACGACCAACGGGCCAAATCTCATTGGTGGGTATGCAGAGAATTATGCGACCACCAACGCCACCGGTGTCACTATCGGTGGAGGGGGAGCCGCCGGACAGGTCAACTTTCTGGATGTGTACGATTCCTCGTTCCCGTTATTCCCACCGCGGACTCTAGTCCCGAACTTTGGAACGATTGGTGGAGGAGCTGGTAATAGAATCAGGTCCGGCAGTTACGGAACAATCGCGGGTGGAGCCACCAATTCCATAACTGGCTGGAGCGGATTTTTCGACGGAGGGGACAATAACAGCGTTGGCGGGGGGGCAGGCAATAGTATTAAGGGCGCTTTAGCCTCAATTATCGCCGGGGGACAGGACAATGAGATTCGAGGGGGCGATTATGGAGTTGGCTATTCAACAATCGGTGGGGGAAAAGGGAACAGCATTTGGGGTGGAGATGAGCCAACCGGTGGCGCGACGATTGCGGGAGGTTACACCAACACTATTCGAGATTACGCCACGGGTTCAACAATTGGAGGCGGACAAGAAAATCTGATCTACCGCTATGAGACCCATTCGACCATTGCTGGAGGCTTTGGCAACGTAATTGCAGGATTCTTTCGGGGAAGCGCCATAGGAGGAGGTTCGAGGAACCTTATTGCTGATGCTCATGGGGTCATTGGTGGGGGGCAGAGTAATAGAGTGAGCAACGTTTATGCGACCATTGGTGGCGGCTATGGGAACAAGGCCTACGCAGAAAACTCGACTATCGGTGGTGGCGTCGGGAATATCTTGTACGGCGCTTATGGCGTCGTTCCTGGTGGGCGGGAGAACTTCGCCACTAATTATTGTTTTGCTACAGGACGCCGGGCCAAGGCCCTCCATGAAGGGAGTTTCGTCTGGGCCGATTCGCAAGACGCCGAGTTCGCCTCGACGGCCAGCAACCAGGTCAGCTTTCGTTGCAGTGGCGGAGTGCGCTTCAGCAGCGGCGGCGGCGGGGCGAACCAAAACGTGGAGTGGGTACCAGGCGGTGCAAGTTGGAGTTTTTCCAGCGACCGCCGACTCAAAGAAGCGGTGACCGAAGTGGACACCAAGGGAGTGCTGGAAAAGGTTGTGGGCCTGACCGTGAGCGAGTGGTGCTACCGCGGCCATGGCCAGAGGCACATTGGACCCATGGCACAGGATTTCCATGCGCTCTTCGCGCTCAACGACAATGACACGATGCTCGACAGCGGCGACTTGCATGGCGTGGCGCTGGCAGCGATCCAGGGGTTGAACCAGAGGCTCGTGGAGGAGTTACAACAGAAGCAAACCGAGATAACGGAATTGAAACAACGGCTGGAGAAAGTGGAGCAGTTGCTCAACCTCAACCTGAACGCAGGTGTGAAATGAAAACGCGAGCGGGGCGAATCAGGGGCAGGTCTCCAAGGCTCAAGCACCGCATCAGGTTCGTCAATCTGTCTATGGCGCTGCTACTCTCGGGCGGCCTGTGCTCCTCCTCGGCCGGACTCAGAATCTGGGACGGCAGTTCGAGCGGCTACTGGAGCTCGGGAATGAACTGGGTTTTCGGAGGAGCAGGGCCGCAATCCGGCGATGATCTGGCCTTTGCGCCCGGTCCCTCGCGGCTGGTGATGACCAACGATCTTGCCGCGAACACCGCGCTCAACTCGCTGATCTTCACCGGGCCGGGCTACGTGGTTTCCGGCAATCCGCTGGTGTTGAACAGCGGACTTCACGCCAGTCATAACGGCGGCACCACCCGGGTCCTGCTCACCCCGACGTTCACCGGCACTCCATCCATCACCACTTCCAACACAACCTCGTTGCTCGTGTTGGAAGGACCCGTGAGATACGATTCCCCTGGTCTGACCTTCAATGTGACCGGCCCCATTGTAGTCTCAAACAGCATCCGAGAGTTCTTTGCCTCCGCTCCCATAGTCAAGCTGGGAACGGGCACCCTGGAACTGGCGGCGTCGAACAGGTTTGACGGCACATTGTTCGTAAGGGAGGGAACCTTGTTCGCCAACCACCACGCGGCGCTTGGCAACGCCACCGGGCAAGGCACGGTGGTGTCCAACGGCGCCACGCTGCTGATCGGACGGGGTCTCTCTCTGCTGGAGTCATCCATCACTCTGGCGGGTTCGCTCGTGCTCAATGCGATCGGTAGTGGTTCGGCAAGCATCGCCAGTGCGGTCAGTTTCGGTGGGAGCAATGCCACCATTGATGTCCCGATTGCGGGCCTTAACCTGAACGGACCGATTTCGGGCTCGAATGGATTCCGCTTCATCGGTGCGTCTGCTCTGTTCCTCAACGGCAACAGCCCTTCTTACACGGGGCCAACTGTCGTTCCGAGCGGCCAGGTCTTCGCCGTAGGCCAATTGCCGCTTGCCCCATTCTACCTTGCAGGAGGCCAGCTTACGGGCGATGGCCGTGTCGGCCCCGTTACAAGTCTGGCGGCTGGCGGTCGCATTTCACCAGGTTCTTTCAACACGCTCACGTGCAGCAACCTGACATTGAACGCCGCCACCACGAACGACGTTAGCGTCGGCAAAGTGGTGCCGACGGGCGCCGTTTCATCAAAACTCGGCGTGCATGGAACCGTTTCGCTCGGCGCTTGCGCTTTGCGTGTGTTCGTGCTGGTTGACTCCATGCTGCCTGGAGAAAGCCTCACGATAATCGAGAACGACGGCAGCGATCCGGTTAATGGTACGTTTGCGGGACTGCCCGAGGGCGCGGCGATAACGAACATGTTTACCAAGCTTCAGATCAGCTACGCCGGGGGCGATGGGAACGACGTGGTCCTGACGGTGGTGCCGAATACCCGCTCCTGGGTTGGCGGCGCCGCGAACGATAACTGGCAGTCCGATTTCAACTGGGACGGGAACGTTCGCGCCCACATCGGCGACGACCTGATTTTCCCTGCCGGAGCGATGCGGCTCTCGAATACCAACAGTTTCGCTGCGTTCACCCCGTTCAGTTCGATAACGCTCGGCGGGGCCGGTTACACGCTTCACGGAAACGGCGTTTTGCTCAACGCTGGCCTCTCCGCAACTTATGCCTCCGGCACATCCACGGTCGCCCTGCCGATTCGACTTGCTTCGAACCAAACCTTCTTCGCTGCGAGCGGCGCAACCTTGAACCTGAACAACCTCGAAATGAACGGCAGGGAACTCACGCTCAACGGCGACGGCGAAATGCGACTCTCCGGCGTCATCAGTCAGGCCGGTTCGCTGGTCAAGACGGGACCGGGCCTTGCGTTGCTCTCGCGCTCCAACACGTACACTGGCACCACGCTCGTTGCGGAAGGGAGTCTGCAAATGCTCACGAACATGGCGCTCGGCGACTCAACAAGTGGAACCGTTGTCAACAGTGGCGCCACATTGAGTGTAAATCCCGGACTGACCGTGGCCGAACCGCTCACGCTGGCCGGCACTTTGAACCACAATAGTTCGGGCGCGGCGACGAGTTTGTGGTCCGGCCCCATTATGCTGGTTGGTGCCGCCGCGGTGGATGTCGAGTCGGCGCCGCTGAACATCACCGGTGCTATTTCTGGCAGCGGCAGTGTTACAAAGGAGGGCAGCGGGAGTTTACTCTTGAGCGCGATCAACACCTTTTCAGGCGCGACCGTGCTTTCCCAAGGTGCGCTGATCGTCAATGGCGCCCAGCCGCAAAGTCCCATTCAATTGACTGCCGGCACGCTCGGCGGAACCGGCGTGGTAGGTCAGGTTTTCGCTTCCGGCTCGGCGGCCAAGACGATCAAGCCCGGCGACAGCTTCGGCGTCTTCAGCACGGGCAACCTGCTTTTAAATAGCTTCACTACGTTTGAAGCGGACCTCAACGGGCCGATCCCTGGAAAGAACCACGATCAACTCGTTGTGAATGGCACAGTCAATCTCGGCAATTGTCAGTTTGCACCGGCCGCCGGCCCTGGACTCGCCAACGGACACGTGCTCCGCGTCATTGACAACGACGGCAGCGACGCCATCGTCGGCAGTTTCAGCGGCTTACCTGAAGGCGCGACCATTGTCGCGAGTAACGGATTGTACCTCCGCCTAACCTACCATGGCGGCGATGGCAACGACGTGGAGTTCAGCGTCCTGAATCCGCCGTCCACCATCACCAGTGTCGTCCGCACCTCGCAGGGATTCATTGAGATTCATGGCCAGGGTCTGCCCAACGTATTTTACGCCCTGGAAGCGTCGACGAACCTCGCGCGGGGGAGTTGGACGACGGTGACGGTGGACCTCGCCGATGGCGCTGGGCTTTACGAAATGACGGACGTGGACGCCGGAAGTTTCCTGCTGCGTTTCTACCGCGTGTCATCGCCGTAACAACGGTTTTCACCGACGAACTAGGTGCCACTCAAGCTTCCGGTAATGTGAACCTGGAACACTGGCTCAGGAATGAGCGGGGATTCTGGTAAATCAATTTGTCGATGGCTTCGGTGCTGTGACCGCGCTTGCGCATTTCGAGCGCCGTCTTGGGCACGGCCAGTGGATCGCTCACGCCCCAATCGCAGGCACTGTTCATCCAGATGCGTTGGTTGCCGTACACTTCCACCATGTCGATGGCGCGGGCCGGGGAACACTTTGATTCCGGATAAAGCGTCATGCCTGCCCACATGCCGGTGTCGAGCACCAACTCTACAGTGTGCTCCTCGACGTGATCAATGATGACGCGCTCAGGCTTGACGCGTTTGTCGCTCTTGATCAAATCGACGATCAAGCGCGTGCCTTTCAACTTGTCTTCAAGATGCGGCGTGTGAACGAGGATGAGTTGATCGTGTTTGGCGGCGAGATCGACGTGCTTCTCTAACACCTTCATTTCGTTCCGGCTGTTTTTGTTCAAGCCGATTTCGCCGATGCCGAGCACGTTGGGCCGATTAAGAAATTTCGGGATGATCGCCAGCACGTCGTCGGCGAGTTTAAGGTCTTCGGATTCCTTGGGGTTGATGCAAAGCCAGCAAAAATGCGGCAGGCCAAACTTGGCGGCGCGCTTTGGTTCGTGCTCAGTGAGCTGGCAGAAGTAATCGTAGAATCCATTGACCGAACTGCGATCAAAGCCCGCCCAGAACGCCGGTTCGCAAATCGCCGCGCAACCGGCGGTTGCCATGCGGGCGTAATCATCCGTGACGCGACTGACCATGTGGGCGTGGGGCTCGATGTATCTCATGTGTAAAACGTGGTGCGTGTTTCGTGCTCCGTGAAGATCATTTAGTTCCCGGCCAAGCCCCAGTTGCTCCCTTGACAGAGGCCTTCGCAATTGGCCTAGTGCTCGGATCGCTGAACGCCAGCAAGACTTGCTTGGCTTTCTCCTGGTTGTTCCTGCTGAGTTCTTTCAGTGCCGCGCGAAAGGCTTCCATGCGAAAATCGTCCTCGCCTTCGGCCCGGGCGACCCGATCCATGAACGCAGCGAGGTCGATCAACTTGTGACGGGCGTCGATGAAGTAAAGATCGAGAATCTGCTGGCGTGTCATAAGTTCAGTTCCTGGTTGTCATTATAATGTGTTTCTTTGCGGCGACAATCAGCTTCTTGCAGCGATTGGCGATACAGGTTCGGCGGTCGGCGACGCATTATGTGCTGTGTTCAACCAATGCACGACCTGATCAGCGGACGTTTTGGGCGCGGTGCCGAGGACGTTGTGATCCGCGCGCCAGATGGTTGCGCCGCCACGATAGCCAGGACAGTTTCGGCTCAACCACCATCGAACGTATGGCCACGGGACAATTGGATCAACCAACCCCGCCACGTAGTGCACCGGCAGCGTCGTCTGCCGGGCGACAGGTCGCAGGTCATTTTCGGCGATCAAGCGCAGCCGGTGCGAAGCAGCGCAGCGGTCCAGATCGGTTCGCCGCGCGACGAATTCTTTGATGCTGGCCATCGTTTCCGGGGCGTGGCGGTGTCGGAAGCGCGCGTACTTGGCATAAACGTAAAGAAAGCGCGTCAGCCAAGTCAGGGAAACTCCATCACAAAACCTCTTAGCCAGCCGCACGCCCCAGAGCATCGGATGGCGCACGAAGCCGTTTGCCAGAATCAGACCTTCGACGTGGAATCGATTTTTGGCATCTCTACGTCTTTGGGCCATCACCCAGGCGACCTGTGAGCTATATGATTCGCCCAAAAGCCAGCCCCGTCGAATATCGTTAGCCAGCAACTCCGTTTCGACCGCCGCTGCGTAATCGTTGAGTGACCAAGTTAACGTGCGCGGATAGGTGAACTCCACGAACCGGACGCGATTGGCGATGGCCAGGCGGAAACTGGTAACGAGCGTCCAATCGCCGTGCAAACCGGGCAGATAAATCAGCGTTGGCAACGAAGCGTCACCATGAACGCGGATTTGGAGGTGTTCGTCGGTTGTCAATTGTTGATGGGGCGAAACTGCCCGGTTTGGATAAACCCGCCAACTTGCTCCAATGTCTCCCGTTTGTTAGGCATGAATGAGTGCGAGCAATGAACGATGGTGAAATCCTCCATGCCAGCCAGCTTCGTGGATTCCACAGATACTATGCCGTCACTCGGTATCTTACGACCCAGAAGCCAGGCAAACAAAGGACGATCTCCCGCGATAATACCCACTTCAAAATTGGCCGGTCCGAGCTTCTGTGGCAGGTCATCGGGTCCGGTGCCAAGGCGCGAAAGATTAGGCCCCGTGAGCCGACGCAAAAATGTGGGACTTTTGAACCAATCAGCCTTTTCGCTGCCCTGATTTGGTGGGCCAAGCATCACAACTCGTCCGAGGTTCTCAATGTGGTGCGAGGCGAGAAATTGCCGCAGCAGGATGCCGCCCATCGAGTGAGTTACGAAGTGGACACGACCGGCATTCCGAGGCACGCGCCGGGCTAGCGCGCGGTGAAGATGCTCGTCGGCAAGTCGCTCAACCGGTACCCAGAACGACGGATATGTGACGTTCACAACGTTGTAGCCCTGCTGGACCAGGAAGCGCTCCACGCGCTTCATCGAATATCCTGTGCGGCCAAGGGCGTGTAGTAAGACGACGCATTCCTTTGGTGAATTAATTGACGCAGCCTGGTAGTCAGATATCTGGCAGGCACCGCTCTGGATCGTCAGGAACGTGCCAGCTAAAGCGTATTTTAACGCGGTGGTCATGGCTCGATCATCTTCGCCAATTCGCGATGGTTTATTTTTCCGGTTCCGAGCTTTGGAACCTCCCGAACGACCTTTATCTCTCGCGGTGCACAAAGATTCGTCAACCCTTTGGCTTTGATTGCTGACCGGATTTCATCGAGTTGCAGCTTCGGCTCGTTCGTAACAGCAATAAGCGCTTCGCCTTTGTGTTCGTCAGGTCGCGCCACGACCGCCACCTGACAACGCAAGCCGTATTGCGGAAACGCACCGGCCAGCGCGTCTTCAACAGCGGTCAAACTCACCATTTCGCCGCTGACTTTGGCAAAGCGCTTCAGCCGGCCACGAATATACACACAGCCGTCGGCATCTACGCTGACAACGTCGCCGGTGTCGTACCAGCCGCCGAGCGCCTTGAACTTTGCGTTGGCATCGGCGTTCAGATAGCCGCGCATGATATTCGGTCCGCGCACGAAAAGCCTGCCGCCGTCCTCAACGCCCTCGACCGGCTCGAGCCTGTATTCCATTCCCGGCAGCAGGCGGCCAACCGAACCGTATTTCGGCGAAAGAGGAGTGTTGACGGAGATGCAGGGCGAACATTCCGTTGCTCCGTAGCCTTCAAGGACACGCACGCCGAACCGCTGTGACCAGGTCTGGGCCGTGGCCTCCTGCAATTTTTCCGCGGCGGCAAACATGTACCGCATGCTGCGGAAATCATACGGATGCGCCTTGCGGGCGTACCCGTTCAGAAATGTATTGGTGCTGAGAAAGATGGTGCAATTAGTGTCGTAAAACGCCGTTGGGACCACGCGATAGTGGAGCGGGGAGGGATAGATGAACACATACATCCCGCGCACCAAGGGCAACAGTGTTCCGACAGTCAGTCCGAAACTATGAAAGAGCGGCATGGCATTGAACATCCGGTCAACATCCTGCATGTCGGCAACGGCCAGCATTTGCCGGATATTGGCAAGAATGTTGATGTGGGAGAGTTCGACGCCTTTCGGCATGCCTTCCGAACCACTCGTGAACATGACAACAGCCGGATCATCTCCGGTTTTGGGAGCGCACGGTATAGATCGGGGCGCAAAAGAATGACGCAACAAAGTGATGAACTTTTGTCCCCGTGACACCCGGTCGCGTACGTCCTCGAGGTAAATCACTTGTATGCCGGCTTCGGCGAACGGTTCGATTTTCAATTTCGTCCGTTCGAGAAAGGCGCGCGATGTGATGATTTGTTTTACCCGAGCCAGCTGGACGCAGGCCAGCATCATGGACATGCCGGTGGAGAAATTCAAAATGGCCGGTACTTTGCCGAGTTGCCAGAGACTAAGAACGACGACAGGAGTTGCATTGACGTTCGGAAGTAGAACCCCGACACGATCGTCGCTTTTTGCCAGCAAGGTTTGCCATTGCTGCGACAAAACATCCGCTCCCACCAGCAGCCGCCGGTAGGTCAATTTCTGGCGTGAAAAGTCCTCCAGAATGATCTGTTTCGGACGCTGCCGGGCAGTCTCTGCCATTGCGGCCAGCACATTTTCTGGGCCGAATTCCATTTCGACTTTGAATTGTTGCTCGACGAGTGCGTTGCGCAGCCAGTTTGTGGTTTGGATGCGGGCTTGGGCCGTAGTGAGGTGCTCCAGATGCGGTGGCGTGAGGACTTCACTGAAATGGGCAGACACGCGCGGGAAGAACTTTTTCCAACCGAGATGTGGCGAGCAGAGCAGCCGCTGTGCGCCGCGCAAGTAACAGGTGATGACTTTGGCGCGAGTTTTAAAAAGCAAAAAACCTGTGCCATCAAACAATTTCATCAGCGTGCCGGTTCGGGAGAGGCGGCCTTCGGCAAACAACACAAGGCGGCCGCCATTTAGTAGAAATTCCGCCATGTGCTTAACGGCGTAGGGCGATGTCGTGTCGATGGGAAAAGTGTGACTATTGATCATGAGACAACGATGCAGCCAACTGGTTTCTGCAGTCTTGCTGGAGGTAACGAATCGCCAGTCATCATCAATGCACACAAGGATAAACAACCAGTCGAGCCACGAGACATGATTCGGGACAAGAAGCACCGGCCCGGGCGCCGTTAGTACTGATTCGTTGTAAGCGCGGAAACGAAACAGCAAGCGCAGGAGAAGTCGAAAAAAGGTTCTCATGAATCAGGGTTTCAAATTAGAAACAGCGCGGCGATGCCGCAAGCTGCAAAAGCCCAGCCAGATTATCAGAAGTGCAGTTAGCGAGACTGACAACGTCGCGAGCCAACGGTCGAACGGCCGAGTGCCTGATCCGGCCAAGCGAAGTTGGCCCGCGATCATCGCTTGTTCCCCGGGGAATGGAGCGGTTGCGGTGACTCGTCCGTGTTCATCGATCAATTGTGAAATGCCAGAGCTGCAAACACGGAAAATCGGCACGCCATACTCTGCCGCGCGAACTGGCGCGACGCGGGCGTGTAGTTGATGTTGATGGCCACCCCATTCGGCCACATCCATCGTTGGGACAACGAGCGCCTGCGCTCCCTGGCGAATCAATTCATCAGTGATCCGTGTGTAGCTTAAATCGTAGCAAACGCAAATACCGATCTTGCCCCACGGTGAATCCCAGACTTCTTGCTTGGGTGCGGGCAGGCCGTCTTTGAAAAATTGGATCGGCACACTCTTGACCTGTTCGAAGGCGATCTCGCCATTTGTATCGATGACAAAAGCCGTGTTGTAGAACTGGTTTCCCGGCAGAGGAGCTTTGCCACCGACGATCAAGTAACGCTGGTTCTTTTTGCACCAATCTCTTACCGGGTCCGGCACCGGCCCGTCGAAGGTGTATTCGCTCAAAACCAGCAACTGCGAACCCGGATGCGTTTGCAGCAGCTTATCGAGCATGAGCGGCACTTCAAGTTGCGCCGGGAATTCCGATTGTACGCCCGCGACGGAAACCACGCCCTCCGTTGCTTTGATTGATACGAAACGGCTGCTGAAAATAGACATTAGAATCGGAATGGAAATGAATACTCCGAGCCACGCGAGATAACTTCTTGGCATTAGATCAACCCAAGTGATAAGCGCCATCAGCACGAAGCCGATTCCGTAAACGCCTAGACGTTGGATAAAGGGGAGCCCGTAATCATCCGTAAAAACATAACCGACATTCAACCAGGAGAACCGCAGGTAGTATGATTCACTGCGAAAATATTCGAGCCCTGTCCAAAGAAACGGAATCAAGATGGCCGCCCACATGTTTCCAAGGTGTTGCCGACATCGCCGCGCGAGTAAAAGAAAAAGTCCTAACCAAAAGGCCAGCACGAGCCAAAGCACCACCGCAGCCAATCCGAAGATTGTGTGAAAGAAATAAAGCTGCGGGGCATAGGCAAGCATCCCGATGGTCAGACCGGTGTAGAAAGCACGCCGGTCGGTACCGAGTCTTGTCAACGCGCAAAGACAGTAAAGGTAAACCAGGATCAACAAGCCGAGTTCATTGAAACCGTAGGCAAGGTGGAAAGAAGCGACGGCTGCAATTGAGAAAGCTACTGCTTGCTTCCAAGTTAGCAAAGGCTTCTGAATAGTTGTCGCCGATGATTTACTCATACAGGCGTTTTCGAAATGTCTCCAGCTATGCGTTCGGCATTGGCGCTCACAGCGATCAACTCCTGCACCAACTGGTCAGCGCGTTTCAGGGAAAGCTTGCCCCAGACTTTGTCTGCGGCCTGGTGATAAAGGGGTTCGATTTCGCGCAAGAGTTTTCTTCCATTGGGCGTCAGTAGGACGTTGAAGGCTCGGCGGTCGGTCGAGTGATCACGACGTTGTACTAATCCGCGCTTTTCGAGCCGGTCAATAAGGCCGGTCACGTTGGAACGGTGCATGAGCAGCAAGCGGCCCAATTCGATTTGGGAAAGACCGTTTGGGTGATTGGACAGCAAATTCAGCACATTGAACTGGCTGGGGCTTAGATCCCAACGGGCGAAGAAAACCCGGCTGGCGTTCCAAAGCGTGTCGGCGGTGCGCAACAGTTGTAACAGCGCCTTGTAACGCGGGCCGGGCAATCTGGGTTGCAAAGACATAAGCACTGTTTAGAAGCAGATTGTTTATATGTCAACAATAATGCCTGTAAAAAAGGAATGCGACCTGCGATGGGTGGTTGGGTCACTTCTGGCGGAGTCGCGGAAAAAATGCTTCTGCGGTGGCGCAAGTAGCGGTGCTTAGTTCCTCCAAAGAGCAGCCTTTCACTTGAGCTGCCACATGGGCGATGTCTTTTACGTATGCCGGCTCACAGCGTTTGCCGCGATACGGTACGGGGGCGAGGTAAGGACAATCCGTTTCCAACATGAATGTGCCGAGTGGTGCCGCTGACAGTGCCTCGCGAATGGATTGTGCATTTTTGAAAGTCAGAATGCCCGTGAAGCTGACGAGCGACCCCATGGCGACGATGCGTTGCATGGCGGCGGGATTATCCACGAAACAATGAAACACGCCGCGTACGCGGGCGGTGAACGGTTGCAGTTGCACAAGGGTGTCTTCCAAAGAATCGCGTTGATGAATCACGCAGTTCAAGCCGAACTCGGCGGCAACTTCAAGCTGTTGATGGAAAATGGCCGCCTGCTTTTGCTTGTATCCTTCATCATCGGCCACTGACAATTCTGGCTTCTCACTGGGCAGGTGATGATAGTCAAGGCCGGTTTCGCCGATGGCGACCACCTTTGGATGTGACGCAAGCTGCCGCAACGCGGGCCGCAAATCTTCTGGCGCTTCGTCGGCGTTTCCGGGATGCCATCCGACGACAGCGAACACACCGGGATATTGCTCGCTGAGTTTGATCGCCCGGTGGCTGCTTTCGAGATCGGTGCCGATCGAGATGATTTTCGTGATACCGGCAGCCTGTGCTCGCTCAATGACTTGGGGCAGGTCAGTGGCGAAGTCCGGAAAATCCAGATGCGCGTGAGTATCGTAAAATGTCGGCATGATGATTAGTTGTGTCTTTTCGCAATTCCATTCTACTTTTTAAACGTCTTGCCTGTATGCGCAATTCTCAACTTGCGCCACTCTGCGTGCGAATTCCGGTTGCAATCCGCTGGCAACCTCGCTATTTCTGAAGCCCGTTACAACCAAACACTGATATAATTTATGGCCAACAATTGTTTTCATCCCAGTATCGAAGGCGGTCAGCACGGTGCGAAAAGTCTCGCCGATTTTCTTGATTACGCCAAACGCTCTGGCGCCTCTGGCGCGCAACCTTCCAACTACATGCTTCAGGACGGCAAACGCTTCAAGAGCGCGAAGGAGATTCGGGAGACATTCGAGCGTCGCGGAATGACACTGGACGGCATTTCGTGTCACTGTCCCTTCTGGGTTCATACGACGGCTTGGACGGGCAGCCCAACCATTCGACCCTTTACGCCTGCAGACGTTGCCAGAAAGTCACCCGCCGCGATTGAAAAGTGGGCCGAGGATTATTTGCTCGAGTTGATGGATTTGAGCGTGGAACTCGGCGTCAAGATTCTGCCGATGTTCTGGGGGGTGGCGTTTGGTTGGGAAATGGCCTCGGGTTATCCTTGGGGGTTCTGGCAAGCTGGCGATTACGACCTCATCAAAGAGGGGCAGGAGCGGTTCGTAAGGAAAACGGCCAAGCTCCGTCAGCGCGCAAAAAGGCTGGGTATTTATCTGGCGCACGAAATTCATCCCGGCACAGCGGCAATGTGCGCAGATGATTTCAACATGCTGGTCGAAATCTGCGACGGCGATAAGGTGCTCACCGTGAACGCCGATCCTTCGCACTGTTGGGAAGGCGAAAGCTGGCAGGTCCGATTTGAGAAAACCGCCGACCGCATTTATGGCTGTCACGTGAAGAACTTTGTCATCCGTCCCAACGTCCCATTGCGCAAAATGGAAGCCGCTTGGCAGGGGCGCGCGATGCAATTTGTCGACATTCCGTCAGGTGAATTGAACATGGTGCGCTACGTGGAGCAATTGGTTCGCAGTGGTTACCCGCAACGTTACTGCAAAATTATGGGCAGAAAGACGGCGCCATTGATCGTGGAAGCGGAAAGCGCTTATCGCGATCTCGACGCCACGAGCGCTAATGGCATCCAATATGTGCGTGATAATCTCTGTTTCCCGTTGGCGAGCGGTTCGTTTGAAGAGGGAATGGGAGCCTGACGCCGTTAGTTCGGAGCCGACTGGTCAAGGTTACGCTGATACTTTTCCGCACCCTCTCGATGGCCGAGTTTCTGTGCGAGTGGCAGGAGCTTGCGGAAGATGGAAATTCTGTCGGGGTAATCGGGTGCCTCTTCGAGAAGTTGTTGGTCGTTCGCGTACGTTTCTTCGTCACGACCAAGGACCGACAGTTTTTCGCTGAGCGTCAGGCGCAGGCGGATGCGTTGTTGCGGACTGGGTTCGAGTTTCAAAGCCTGCTGCCAGGCGTTCACCGCCGAGGATGGCTTGCCTTGTTGGGCGTAGAGGTCGCCTAATTTTTCCATCAGTACGGCACTCTTTTTGGTCGTTTCGATTTCGTTCAGGTAATTGATTGCTCCTGCTATGGGCATGCCTTTGGCGAGGTTCAAATCCACGACACGCAAATGCGACCACTCCAGCAATTTGCTCTGGCGGCGGGCCAGTTCTTCGTGTTGTAGTTGCAGACTCTTCCCGAAGGGGCGATAAAGCGGATCGCCAATCGCCGTCGTCTGCCAGGATAGTTGGCCTTGGGCTGCATAAACTGCTTCAGCAAAGCTAAAGCCGAAATACAAAATGCGTGCAAAGAAAACAGCCACGTCCGGAGTGCCCATCAGGTACGGTTCGTTGACGGACCCCATGGTCGCAGTCGCGCCTCTGGTCAGCAAGGGGCCGACCCAATTCTGAGTCGCAGATCGGATCGTGCCCGCGCTGAAAGAATGCAAATGATACGCGAGAGCGCCAGGCACAAACTCGACGTTTGGTTGCGCGAAAGGCCCGGATGCGTTTTCATCGTACCAACCCGCGTAAAGTGCCACCTGGCTTAACGGAAAACCGGGTGGGAACGTGCCGGGATTTTCATCCACAACGGTTTCAAATCCCAACCGGCGACATATTTCCGACGCTCCACGGATCCAATCATCACCGAGCTTGTAGTCGGCGTTGGTTATTCCGCGCAGGTCAAAATAGGCACGGCCCCATAGTCCATCTGTTTCTGCTTGGATCGCCTTATCAACCAAACCTCGGGCGATATCCGCTGTGGGCCCATCCAATCGCGCGACCATCAATATTCCATTAGTGGGGTGGAGCGCCGCGCCGTTGGTTGCACTGTAGGCAATATTTTTTATGAAGCCTGTCAGTTGTGGCTTTTGTTCGAAGATCGGCAACCAGGCCAATTCGCTGTCAACAGCCGCTTCATTGCGCCGCAGCTCAGGTAGCAACTTCTCGGGGACATCTTCATCCAGACTTGCGTCGGGCAGGACTCGCAACGGCACGCCGTAACAAAGCAATGCGTAGCGAACCCGCGCCGCGGTCGTTTTCGATATGACGTAAGCCGGCTGACCATTGGTCGCTGGATTGAGTTGCGAGCCAAAGTGAAACAGTTTTTTCTTCTCGAGGGTTTTCGCCAGCGGCTTTTGCAATCGGTTTCGGAACTCCGTCCGGGTCATGTTTTCTGTGAGCGGCAGATCAAATCCGAAAATTTGATTGGCCGGCACCTGCCGACGCTGCGCATAATATTCGGCCACGCTTTTCGATTCAGGGGAGCGAGTGTTGTAAACGATGACCACCTCGTCGCCAGCGCCATGGACCAGAGCAGTGGCGAGGATTGAACAAAGAAACCCCAACGCGCATTTACTCATCATCGCATTTTCCTGAGGCAAGCAGTTGAGATGCGTTGTTTGCTTCGTTCGCATCAAATCATGCAACACACATCACACTGTTCACGGGTCGCAATATCCTTGTAGTCCATCATAGGCGAGTTCCACCCTTGGCGGTAGTTCCGCTTGAGTCGCATGGTGATCGTAATCGTGGGTCAGGTGCGTGAAAAAAGTGCGTCCGGCGCCGATGCGGCGGGCGGCAGTCAATGCTTCGTCGAAACACATATGCGTCGGGTGCGGTGTTCGGCGCAACGCATCCAACACTGCCACCTCAACGCCCTCGATGCGTTTCGCAATTTCAACGGGAACTTCCTTGCAGTCGCTCAAATAAGCGAGACGTTTTTGATCGTTTTGCTCGAACAGATAACCAAAGGTTATCATCTCGCCGTGGGGCAAGGGCAGGGGAGTGACGTACAAATCTCCAAGAGTGAAAGGACCGTTGATAATTCTTGGATCAGGACGAAAATAGCCGCGCGGGATCGGTTCGCCGCTGAATGCGTAGGCGAACACCCGCCTTAGATCCTTCATTGTCCTTTCATTGGCGTACACCGGCAACGGCGCGCCGTCGCGCAAATCACAAAAGCGCCGGCAATCGTCCAAACCCATAATGTGGTCTGCATGGGAGTGAGTAAAGAGTACGGCATCCAGCCATCGAATATTCTCGCGCAGCATTTGAATCCGGAATTCGGGCGTCGTGTCCACGACGAGTTTGATCTGGTCCGTCGCCACGTAAATGGAAGGTCGCGTTCGGTGATTCCTTGGCTCGGCCAGAAATTCCGGTGGATACTCTTTGCCAATAATGGGCACGCCCTGAGAGGTTCCCGAACCGAGAAAGATGAATGAGAAAGCCATGAATAAGATTTCTTTTGCCGAACGTTACCATAACCGTCAAATTCGGTGCGAACGAATTGTGCCATGCTGACGATGTTGCGCATCAAAAATCTCGCTTTGGTGTCTGATCTGACTCTTGAACTGTCGCCGGGCTATAATGTCATCAGCGGCGAGACGGGCGCAGGAAAATCCATCATCATTGGCGCGTTGAATCTGGTGCTTGGTGAACGGGCTGACCGAACGCTCATTCGCAGCGGGTGCGATACTTGTTCGGTCGAAGCAGTCTTTGATGTGTCGCGATTGCGCACTCCACTCGAATCTTTTCTGGAAGCGAACGGCCTCGAACCGTGCCAAGACCAGCAACTCGTACTCAAGCGCACCTTTACAATCAATGGCACCAATCGCCAGTTCATCAACGGTTCACCCACCACGCTCAACGTTCTGGCGGCATTGGGCGAGCATCTGGTCGATATTCACGGTCCGCACGACCACCAGTCATTGCTGCATCCCGCGAAGCAACTGGCTATTCTCGACGCTTTCGGCAATCTGCAAGGTGAGCGCGAGGCCTTTGGCGAGTTGGTTCGTCGCCGCGCGGCACTGGAAGCGGAGAAAGCGGAATTGATCGTGGATGAAACAACGTATGCGCAACAACTCGATCTACTCCGTTTTCAGGTCAACGAAATCTCCGCGGCGCGGTTTCAGCCGAACGAGGAAACTCAGGTGGAACAGGAGTATCAGCGCGCCGGCAACGCGGCGAAACTGTTGCAGCTAAGCCAAACGGCGCTTGGTTTGTTGAGTGAAAATGAGAATTCCCTGCTGCTTCAAGCGGGTGCTTTGGGCCGAATCGTGCAGGAGTTGGAGCGCTTGGATTCCACGGCCCACACACTTCGGGCAATGCACGAGCAAGCCGTCACCGGGCTGAGAGATTTTCAAAGTGAACTGACGCGCTACGTCGATCGGGTGGAGATCGACCCGGCCCGCCTCCAGGAACTGGAGGAGCGCGTGAATCTCATACACTCATTGAAGCGGAAATACGGCGCAACACTGGAGGCAGTCATCGCCTGCGGAGAGGAGGCCCGGCAAAAATTGCAGCAACTTGAGCAGCGCGATGGCGAATTGAACCGGATCAATGCTGCTTTGGAAAAAATCGAGAATGAAATCTCGTGCGCAGCACGCTCCCTCTCTGCCCAGCGGCGCAAACTTGTTCCCCAGATTAGTAAGGCTGTCGGAAAGCACCTGGCGGATCTTGGTTTTCAGCAGAGCCATTTCGATGTGGCCATTACCAGTGCTTCCGATATTTCGGATTTCAAATCTCAGATTCCCACCTCGGGCTTTGACAGAGTCGAGTTTCAGTTTGCGCCGAATGTCGGCGAGCCGGCGCGCCCATTGCGGGCCATCGCTTCCTCCGGCGAAATGGCCCGGGTGATGTTGGCACTCAAGACTGTGCTCGCGGTTGAGGATGAAATTCCGCTCTTGGTGTTCGATGAAGTGGACGCCAACGTTGGAGGCGAAACAGCAAGTGCCGTCGGGGAGAAAATGCTGCAGATTGCCAGGCACCATCAAGTGATCTGCATTACACATCTGGCGCCAGTGGCGGCCAACGCGGCGGCGCATTACGTGGTGAACAAGGAAATCAAAGCTGGGCGCACTGTCTCCGAGATCACATTGCTGGACAAAAAGGCGCGCGTGACGGAACTCGCCCGAATGCTGGGGGGCCAAACAAACGCCGCTCGTAAACACGCTGAGGCCTTGCTGAGATAGGATTCAGACGTGTAAATTCCCGAGCAACAGATACAACTTGCCAGACTATGAAATTGAAATTGTGCCTCGCCACTTCCAGAGCCGCTTTCACACTTCTGTTCATTGCCTCTGCCTCATTGGCTGACGAAGCCAAACCGTCGGCTAAATCCAAAGTCTCCACCAATATCATCAGCCAGGCCACCGACGGCTCAGTCAAGATGCTGGCCAAAGACGCGACGATTCACGGCACGACCGTTCGCTACGAACCGCAACCGCACAAAAACACGATCGGCTACTGGACCAAAGTCGAGGACTGGGTGAGTTGGGAGTTAAAGCTTCACAAACCCGGCAGCTTTACAGTTGAACTCAATCAAGCGTGCGGCAAGGGGAGTGGTGGCAGCGATTACACCGTCACCATCGGCAAGCAGACTCTCACGGACAAAGTTCCCGACACCGGGGCGTTCACCAATTTCGTCAACCGCAAGATCGGCGCCGTGAAGTTGGACAAACCCGGCAACTATACCGTGGCGGTCAAGCCTATTACCAAACCCGGCGTCGCCGTGATGGACTTGCGGGCAATCACCTTGATACCGCAGTCTGACCAGTGACGGGTATCAACGGCTGTATTGCGCTCCAAACCAATTTGGCTCAAACAGACTTTATCGCACGATTTGAATCCCGAAAGGCGCAAACCTCGAACGTCCATCGATTTGAACTTGTGCAAATAACCGGACGAAGCCGGGTTTTGGCGCGTAGAGTTGGAATTCAAGTTCCGGGCCGCCGCGCGCGTTGGGATCCGTTACGGGCAACCCCTTGGGATGAATGTGCAAGACGGTTTTGCCATCTTCATTGAACCCCACCAAATGGGCGAATGAGGCCATGAGTGGTTCCAGTTTCGTAAACGGAATCCCGTCTGCCTGAGAGATGCGCAGTCGTCCTGGGATCGGTCTTTCGGCGCGCAGCGTGTCAGTGGCAAACGTCAATTCGAAGCTCAGGCCATCCACGATAACGCGATTGGTTACGACCCGATTCGTGAGAGGCTCGCCGATGGTTGTCGCCGGAATCGTCGTCATGGCGTACTGCTGAAGGCCGATTGGCTGCGGTCGCAGATCTGCCCAGACCAGATAGCTGCCGGGTTTTCTTGGAGTGAAGGAGCACGCGTATTCGCCAGGTACTGTAGTGGGGTACGGGTGCTCATGATGGTAATCGCTCAAGCTCGAGTCGATGATCAGCAAATGCACTTTCCTGGTATGTGACGTGATCAAATCGGAAGGATAAACCGAGGAACCATCTTCGCGGGAAAGCCTCAGAAATGTGGTAACCGGTTCGTTTTGCACGAGCGGCCGGTCAGTCCGGATTGACGCGCGGATGGCTTGTTTCGACGGCAACCCCAAACTACAAAACGCGGGAAGCAACCGCACTTGTTGATCCAAGGCTGCACCGCATTTTGGGCAAAAATCCGTCTTCTTTCCGCGCACGTCGCGATGCGCAGGGCAGAGGTATTGCGACGCAGCCGCCCGAGCCGAGTCCAAAGTCGTCTTCGGAAAGTACGTCCTGATTCGATCGAAGGATGCCATGACCAGATGAAGTTGCTTGGTCGCCAAATCCAACTGCTGAGTGTCACCGGCGAAATGCAGCGCCGCCACCAGTTGACCGAATTGCGTCAGCTCGACGCGTAGCGGTTGCCGGCGGGCCGGCTCCATGTTGTCAGCCTGTTGGAGAATTCCCGCCAGACTCTCGTTCAAAACCAGGTCTTCACTGTGAATCGAAGTGAGATCTTTTCCGCGGACTTTCTCTTCAAGGTTGCCGACGACCTGGATCATCATCCCAAGCGCTTCGACTGCGCTTGAAAAAGTGGTGTTCGTGTCGTTGTTGATTGCGGATGTGACCGGCTGACGTGGCAGTTCAACGGCCCGCGCAGGCGAAAGCAGAATCAGCCCCGAAAGCACGGACAGAGCGAAGGCGCGGCTGGCTGTTCGTCCCGTAGTCAACATGGCAATTACGCAGTGATGCGCTAGTCGGGTTTGTGAACATTGTGGCAGGCCTTGCAATTTACTGCTTCTTTGTATTTGGCCGTCGCGGCGGGTTCGCCTTTTTCCAAGGCTTCTGCAGTTGCAAGAAGCTTGCTTGTCTTATCCTTCCAACTCTCGATATCGCCTTTCGGTGGCTTGGCAGTCGTGAGGAGCTTGTAGTTGGCGATGAGCGTCTTCATTTCCTCTGCGGTGGCTTTGCCGTCCAATGCCTTTTTACTGATCGTATCAACGCCTGCGGGTGCCTTGTGACAAGTCTTCATGACTTGCTTGATGACATCCTTCTTTTTGCCTGCGGCTTGTGCCTGCCAAAACAAACACACGAGACCAGCGACGAGCATAACTGATGTCTTATTCTTCATACATTTTGATTTTCATAGTTACTTATCAAGACTCAGACGGAGCGTAACACGGTTGCATTCGCTCGTCAGCAAATCGTATGAGTGGTCATGGGAACAGCAGAATTCTCTTTATTCTCTTTTGCTCATGGTGCCGCAGCCTTGATGCGATAAAGGCGGATCAAGCCGGAAATGTTCGTGTCAGTCAATGACTGGAAGTAATCATTTCCAAAGAGTGGGCCGGCAACCTCAGTCCAGGCATTCGAGTCGTTCAGATTCGTAATCGATTCCAGCCAGAAGTTCTGATTGGTGATGCTGCCGTAGGTGACGGTGTTGCCGTTGCCCGCGTTGGTGACGGATAAGATGTTTATGCCCGCTTGGAAATTGATTTCAATAACCTCAGACGGAGTATGGATCGGGCCACCGCTTGACCCGTTGGTTGACGCATCGAATGCCTGATAGGTGACTGTGTAGATGCCTGGTTGTGTCGCGGTGAACCGACGCCCGTGAAGGTGGCCGAACGGATCTGCACCAGGCGAGCCATCAGTTTGCGTCACGTTGTAGTCGTTGGTGCCGGTCACGCCGCTTGCCAGGCTGATGGTCGGATTGGTCGCACCTGATTCCCAAAAGCCAAACACCCCACCGGACGGGCCTTTGACCGAAAGAATCCGGGCCCGGATGTAGGAGCCGAATGCAGGAGCATCTGGTTCCGGCCCGCCATAGGGGGGTGTAGCCGCCTGAACCGTGAACGTGATATTTTGATTGAAATATCCTGCATAGCGACCTCCGTTCGTGAACAACAGTGTTTTTAGGTAACCCGAACCGGCGGCAAAGTCCGCGCCGTTGTAAAAATAGAGGGGCGTTCCTGGTGCCGTGTTCGTGGCGCCAATCCGTAAATGACCATGATCTTGCGCTTGCGCGGGCCACGCGCTGAAAAGAGTTGTGAGTACCAAAGACGAATAGATTTCCAAGTGCGATAATTTCATAAAGGTGAGGTGAATAATCCAATCAGGGTTTTCCGGCAGGGTTCACAAAGCGCGAACCAGTCTGAATCAATTTCAATTTTACCAAACTCCATTTCAGCCGCTCAACGTGTCCGGCCACGAAGAGGTAAGTCGCCGCTTCCAAATGCCGCTGCACCGACACTTGCCCCGCAAAACCATTGGTCGTGTAGCCGCCCTCTTCCGGTTCGGTGAAGTGGAAATGGTCACTGCCTACATAGCCATCCGCGCATTCCGTCATAAAGGAAGTCTCAACGGGGCGGGGAACGGTTATGATGCGGGAATAATCCTCTGCGCTACTGCCGACATCCGGTGGCAGAAGAAAATCGTTGATGGCAAAGCTATAGAGCCGTGTCTTGTTCGGGTCGCGCTGACAACGCCAGAGATTTGTGCCGCTGCAATACGGTTGCAACGTGCCAACCCACGACTGTCCGGTGTGCTGCGATCGCGGAAGGGCACCCGCGTAGTCGTCCGCATAAAGCAGGCTGGCGACTCCAATTTGCCTGAGATTGTTCAAGCAAGCCGCCGCCCAAGCTTGTTGTTTGGCTCGGTTCAGCGCTGGCAATAGCAGACCAGCCAGAATGGCAATAATGGCGATGACCACCAGCAATTCTATCAGCGTGAACCCATGCCAGCCGCGTCTCATGTTTTTCAATCTGACCGGGCAGCAGAGGGCCGTCCGGACATCGGAAAGGGAAATGAATCCACCAAGCCACATCAGGCTTCGGGGAATAGGAAAACTCAGGCGCAAACGCCCTGAACCAATCGGAGAGATGGATCAAGCCGCGCGAGGCGGTGGGGCAGGAGGCGCTTCGGTACGAACTTGCGCGGAGGCAACTTCACTGGTGCGTAATTCTGAAGGTGGTGGCGGATACAGCAGCGCAGGGGTGCGGTTAAGCCAGAAATCCAATTTCGTTTCAACTTTCAGGAGTGCTTTTTCCTTTTCTGACTTCTTGCCCTCCTGAACCACTCTGCAGAGCGTGCATGGGTTCTTGCCGTTGAACGTCTTTACGAGCGCCTCTCTTAGGGTCGAGTTGTGGGAATAACTTACCGCCATGCCTACCCATGCGACGGATTGCAAAATGGCCCAGTGGCCGCCAATCGCGCCGACCAAGGCACAAACAATCACGATCTGGACAATCTTTGCTCGCATTGACACTTAAACTTTCTGCGAGCCATATCGGGAAGTCAAATGCCAATTACGGATGTTTGTTTGTTGACTCATCCCTGAGGCGAAGGCTTCACTCATACACATTCGATGATAGTGCGATACACGATCGCAATTGCGCTGTGCTTGGAAATGAGCACTTCCGTCTGTGTCTCAACTGGGCCAATCGACACGGTGGCGAAATCATTGAAAATTCCAGGCATCCACAATGCTTTTCGTGTCACAGAGAATATTTATTCCGGCTCGCATCCCGAGGGTGACGCAGGTTTCGCGGCGTTGCAAAAAATCGGGGTCAAAACCATCGTCAGCGTGGATGGCGGCAAGCCGGATGTTGAAACGGCAAGAAAATACGGACTGAAGTACGTTCACCTGCCATTCGGCTACGACGGTGTCCCTACCAACCGCGTTGCCGAACTTGCCAAAGTAACGGCGATGTTCAGAGGACCGTACTTTGTTCATTGTCACCACGGGTTGCATCGTGGACCGGCGGCTGTTGCCATCATTTGCGAAGCCAGTGAAGGGTGGACGACGAACCGAGCTGTGGCTTGGATGCGCGAAGCAGGCACAGCCAGTGACTACCCGGGACTTTACCGTGCTGCCCGGGAATTCAAATTGCCGACCGCCGCGCAACTCGTCGCCGTGAAAGAATTGCCCGAAGTATCGCGGACCTCATCGTTGGTGGAGACAATGGTGTTGATTGATGAACATTTCTCGTGGCTCAAACAGTCGCAGAAGGCCGGCTGGAAATCACCGCCCGGTGGTGCAGATATTTCGCCCGCGCACGAAGCCATAATGCTGTGGGAACAACTCCGAGAGATGTCGCGTATGTCTGACACGGCAAAACGCCCGGAAGATTACCGCGTCAAACTCAAAGGTGCCGAACGCGCCGCCGAGAACCTCAAAACGTTGTGCAGAAAGCTTTCAAACGATTTCGCACTCGACGCCGCGTTGAAAACGGTTTCGCAATCGTGCGCTGCCTGTCACAAGAAGTATCGCAATGAGTGATTTTGCTGAAAGGAGTAACTGAACCCGGTCGCCTGAAAAATGGAAGGTTGAATTAAGAAGTTGCAGTATGGGGCAACAGAATGCACAACTTACGTATGCGTATTACAATTGGTGACGGAAGGCTAGCCCGAGGAAACATTGGCTTTGCTCATAGTTAAACCGAAACCCGACCACCAACGAAATTGCGAAAATGATCGAATCCCAAGTCATCTCCAACCATGAAGTTGACAGATGCGTTATCAAACACCTTTTGGTCGCCGGCAGAAACTTCGCTCACTTATTTGGGTATCTGGCTGACCAAACTCACGCTCTGCATAGGCATTTGAAAAGGGCCGGAATTGGCTTGGCGGTTATTGCCGCGTGGAGTGGAACACTTCAAGCGGGGAGAATATATGTGCCGAACCACTCATTTGAATTGCCGCTGGCGCCGCAGACTCAGCCCTACGCCGCTCCGCCAACGGATTATTGGCAGAAGTCGCCTCAACCGGTTTGGTATGATCCGGCGCAGAATTTTGA
>CAZYYS010000001.1:0-54724 GCA_964651015.1 uncultured Verrucomicrobiota bacterium | reverse complement strand
GCCTTGGGACATGGAATCCCAAACTCCGCGCAGAGTCTGCGCGCGAAGTCGCGATCCCGTTCGATCATCATCGCCTCGCCCGTGGGGCTGAAGATGGGAACTTTGGAGCGAATGAGGTCGTCCGCCCACGGCGCTTGTGCCCAATCAATGGACATGGGCAGAACGACATCAACTCGCTCGCGTTTGAGGAGTGGGCATGGGTCGGGAAAGGATTCCCGGGTGTGAACCTGACCGGCTAGAGAGGGCGGGTAATGCCCATAATTTCGAGTCAAATACGTCGAAACTGCGGCTCCGTCATCCCTTAAAATCTGGGCGATGCTGTGGGCATAAGAACCAACCCCGAAGACCATTGCCGAAGCAGGTCGGCGGCGATGATCGCCTTTGCGTTTCATCGGCGTACCCCTCCCGCAGCGTCAACGTTTTGAAATGATTCGATATTCACGATTCGTTTGAGGGCATTATGAATTCGCCGGGAGCAAACTCAAGAGTTGACTCGGCCTGCCGGTTCCGCAACTTCAAGCAATCGACAACTTCTCGAAACTTTCTTCGATGAACGTCGTGTTTTGGATACGCGCGAGTTTGGCGTAGAGGCCGTCGAGGCGCAACAATTCCTCATGATTGCCGCGTTCAATGATTTGTCCATGATGCATCACCAAAATCTGGTCGGCCTTGCGAATCGTGCTGAGGCGATGAGCAATGACGAAGCTGGTTCGGTTGGCCATCAATCGTTCCAAAGCTTCCTGGATCAGACGCTCCGTGGCGGTATCGACGCTGGCCGTCGCCTCGTCGAGAATCAAGATGGGAGCGTTTTTCAGCAGGGCGCGGGCAATGCTGACGCGTTGTTTTTCGCCGACGCTCAACTTCACGCCGCGCTCTCCCACGCGGGAATCGTAGCCATTGGGTAGCCGGTCGATGAACTCATGGCAGTTTGCCGCGTGCGACGCTGCGAGAAGTTCCGTCTCCGTGGCGTCGAGCTTTCCGTAAAGAATATTCTCGCGGATCGTGCCGTTGAATAGAAAAGCTTCCTGGCTCACGACGCTGAGTTGCGTGCGCAGCGATTCCAGCGAGATGCCGCCGATGTCTTCGCCGTCGATGGTGATGCGGCCCGAAGTCACTTCGTAAAAAGCGGGCAGGAGGTTGACGAGCGTAGATTTTCCCGCGCCCGTTGGTCCGACCAGGGCGATCATTTCTCCCGGCTGCGCGTGCAGGGAGATTTCCCGAAGCACAGTTTTCTCCGGGCCGTAGGAAAACCCGACGTTCTCGTAAATCACTTCGCCACGCGCGCGCCACTGGGCCGTAGCCCCCGACGTGAGGAGGCGGGTCGGATCGCCTTTTATTCCCGTCCGCCTCCTTACGTCGGCGGCTACATCTCTTTCCCCAACGGTATCCAGAATATCAAAGACTCGTTCTCCTGCGGCGCGGGCGGCCTGCATCATCTGGTTCAAGCCGTGCAGCCGCGCCACCGGTTCGTAAAACAAGGCGAGATAGAACACGAACGCGATCAACTCGCCGAGTGTCATGGAGCCGCGCAGAACCATCCTTCCACCGACCCAGAACACGAGTCCCGTGCCAAGCGCCGCGGCAAAACTCATGGCTGGTGAATACATGGCCCAGACACGCATCACGCCGAGCGTTCCCTCGCGCAAATCACCAGCGCGCCCGGCAAAGCGCGCGTCCTCGTGCGGCTCACGGCCAAACGCCTTGATCTGGCGGACACCCTGCAAGTTGTCCATGAGCAACGCGTTCATGGCGCTGGCCGCGCGGCGTTGGGCACGATAGCGCCGATGCGCCGTCAGGGTGTACCAAAGCGCTCCACCGGTGAGAATCGGCAACGGGATCAATGCCACGGCGGCGAGAGTGACGTTGGTGGAAAACAAAATGACCAGCACGCCAATGATGCTGAGAATGGCGACCGTGCCTTGTTCCGTGCCGTCAATCAGCACGCGCTCCACGGAATTCACGTCTTCTATCACGCGGGTCATCAGATCGCCGGAAGCGCGTTGGTCGAAGTAGTTCACCGGCAATCGTTGCAGCCGCGCGTAAACCTCCCGCCGCATGTCGAAAATGACGTTTTGCTCGAACGTGTTGTTGATCCGAATGCGGATACTGTTGAACAAATCGCGCAACAGGAATGCGCCGATCAGACCGAGCATCACCGGTGTGAGCAACTCACTCCGCCGTTTCGTGATGACCTCGTCGATGACGAATTGCGTGAGCTTGGGATAGGCAAACGAAAACGCCAGCGAGAGCAGGGCGCAGGCGAACGTGCCGAACGCCATCAATTTGTAAGGGCGAAGATAAACGGCGACACGCCGGATGATTTCCCAGGTGGAACGGGATCTGGCGGTGAGCACGAAATCGTCCTCGTCTGACGGCGAAGAATTGTGAGCCATGTTAAGCGCAGTGTGAAACAACCTCGAATATCAGAACCGATTTCTTCATGCCTCCATCTCTCTCCGCACCATCGGAAAAGTCGTCTTTGTATGCCAGCAATTCATATTGCATGGCTAATTTAAGGAAAAAGATCGGGGTTTGGACAATTATTTCCTGCTGATTAATGCACGGTCCGAATGTGTGGAATAGTGACAAGACAAAAAAGCGGGGCTCAACTGCAGTACGGCAAATTAGGAAACTACCGAATTGACGGCTAGCTTGCCTGCTGGTAGTGTCTGTCTGTGTTCACAAAACTCGGGAAATGGATTTCCTTGTTGCGTGCCCAATTTCCAATAACAAGGGAAACTTTCCACCGGAATGTAATGTTGGCGGTTCTTCCGCTAATGGCTGTCTGTAACTGGAACGGCCATTCCGCTCCCCCGACTGATTCCAAACCAGTTGCTTCCCCAACCGCTGAAGAAATCTCGGAACTAAGGGCCAAAGCGGAAAAGGGAGATGCTAAAGCGCAGTGCGACTTGGGCAACGCCTACTATAAGGGTGAAGGCGTGCCAAAAGATGGCGTTGAAGCAGTGAAGTGGATTCGTAAAGCCGCTGAGCAAAATTACGCCAGGGCCCAACGAAACTTAGGCAGCTGTTACTTGGAAGGCGTAGGCGTGCCGAAGGATGAGGTGGAAGCGATGAAGTGGTATCGCAAAGCCGCCGACCAAAAGGACGCCACTGCGATGCATAATATTGCTGCCTGCTACCATGAAGGCCGTGGGGTGCCAGAAGATCATGCGGAATCGATCAGATGGCTTCAGAAAGCCGCCGAACTGAATGAGCCTTCAGCTCAAGTTGCTTTGGGCAAACACTGCCTTAACGGCAGGGACATGCCGGAAGATAAGGAGCAAGCGGTGAAGTGGTTTCGCAAAGCAGCGGAACAGAACGATGCGGAGGGTCAATATGAGTTGGGGATTTCTTACTACAAAGGAAGAGGCGTGCCGGAGAATGACGCGGAAGCGGCGAAGTGGTTGCGCAAATCCGCCGACCAGAATAATGCCCAAGCTCAGCGCGCTTTGGGTAACTGCTATTCTGCTGGCCTAGGTGTGGAAAAGGACGATGTGGAGGCAGTGAAGTGGTGGCGCAAGGCTGCTGCGCAGAATGATGATAAGGCTGAATACAATTTGAGATCCGTCCACCTCCAAGGTCGAGGTGTTGCGAAGGATGAAGTTGAGGCAGTAAAGTGGTTTCGCAAATCCGCCGACCAGAATAATGCCTCAGCCCAGCGCGCTTTGGGTGGCAGCTATCTTGGAGGTCTGGGTGTGACAAAGGACGAGGTGGAGGGAGTGAAATGGTTACGCAAGGCTGCCGAACAGGATGACGCCAACGCTCAATATAATCTGGGTGTTTGCTACCGGGATGCCGTAGGCGTAACCGCAGATAACGTAGAGGCGGTGAAATGGTTTCGCAAAGCAGCGGAGCAGAATGATGCAGAGGGGCAGCGCGCTTTGGGTAACTGCTATTCTGCCGGCCTAGGTGTGGAAAAGGACGAGGTGGAAGCTGTGAAGTGGTGGCGCAAGGCCGCCGAGCAGAATCACTCAGAGGCTCAACATAATCTAGGCGTATGCTACGAGTATGGCAAAGGCGTTACCGAAGATAACGTGGAGGCAGTGAAGTGGTATCGGAAAGCTGCCGAGCAGAATAACCCTAAGTCTCAATATAATCTTGGCCTTTGCTACGTCGATGGCATGGGGGTGGCAAAGGATTATGTCCAAGCTTACAAGTGGCTTAGCTTGGCTGTGAAACAAGACCTGCCCACGGAAAAAATTCCGACCGCGAAGCGACATTTGGTCCTGCTCCGTGCCGGGATGACCACTGACGAAATTGAAGAAGCCCTCAAACTGGCGCGTGAGTTCAAACCGCATGTCGAATAGCATTCACCAGATCCAATTCACCGCGCCGTTTTGCATCGGACTATTCGCAATTCTCACGTAAAGGGGGCAGTCTTGGGTTAGTCCTCACTATTGGCACCGAAACAGACCTGCCTAGAACCGCCTCGATACCTCGCGCGTTACGCATCGAAAAAAAGCGTGCATTTTGGCGCGAGTCAGGTAAGTATTCGGACCATGTTCCCGCAGGTTGATACGAAGGATTCGGCAGCCGTAGAGCGCGAAGTTCAATCCCGGTACCTGGCGATGTTTCCACGCGGTGATCGTGAGTTTGTGCCGCGTGCATTCCGTTGGACGCTTGAGGCCTTCACGGGGAAGTATCGCGATTATCAGGCCATTGACGCGCTCTATCATGATCTGGAGCACACCATGCAGGGAGCCTTGTGCATGGCGCGCTTGCTGCACGGACGACATCAGGCTGGTGAACCTCCGACACTGACGCAGCGGATGTGTGAGTTGGGGATTCTGGCCATGCTGCTCCACGATACCGGTTACCTGAAAAAGCGGGATGACACGGAAGGCACCGGAGCAAAGTACACGGTCGTTCACGTAACACGCAGCGCAGAGTTTGCCCGCGAATTGCTCCAGGAAAAGGGATTCGGCGAGAGTGAAATTACTTCTGTCGAAAACATGATCCGTTGCACCGGCGTAAATGCTGATCTCAGCAGCATCCCATTGCAGAGTGAGTTGGAGAAGATTGTTGGTTTCGCGCTCGGCACAGCGGACTTACTGGGACAAATGGCGGCGGAGGATTACGTGGCCAAGCTGCCGATTTTGTATGCCGAGTTCGCCGAAGCAGCGCGATTTTCCGGCGGAGAGTCCGGCGCGGTTGGGCTGTTTTCGAAAGCCGAAGACATGATCCAGAAGACCCCGGGATTCTGGGAAAGTTACGTCCGCGACAAGATCGATCTTGAGTTTGGCGGCCTTCACCGATTTCTCAATGTGCCTTATCCCAGCGGCCGGAATTACTACATCGACCGAATCGAATCCCACATGGCGCAAATCCGTCGTCAGTTTTCCGAAGCGCCAGCTTAACCGGACCGATGCAATTCTAGTCGCTCCGGATCAGCCGCATCGTTCCAAAATTGGGTGGACGGTTTGCCCAAAAGGCCGTTTCGACGTTCGACAGGCGAACTTTCTGCCAATATCATTGGGTCATGTCGCGTGAGTATGTGTTGCACCCATTTCGTTCACCGGTCCATCTTCAGATTGATTATGCCCGTGAACTGAATCCGCAACAACTTGCCGCAGTCACGGCGCCGCCTGGTCCAGCGTTGGTGATCGCGGGCGCGGGTTCAGGCAAAACCCGCACGCTGACCTACCGCGTGGCTTTCTTGCTCGAACAAGGGATTCCCCCCGACCGCATTCTGTTGCTAACGTTCACCAACAAAGCGGCCCGTGAAATGATGCGACGCGTCGCGGATTTGCTGGGACAGGAGTTGCCATCGCTTTGGGGTGGGACGTTTCATTCCGTTGGCAATCGTATCCTCCGTCAACACGCGGAGTTGGTCGGTTATCAGCGCGATTTCACGATCATGGACCGCGAGGACGCCAAGGATTTGATCGATGCCTGTGTCGGTGAAGCAGAAATCGATGTGAAAGCCACCCGTTTTCCGAAAGCAGAGGTGTTGGGCGACATTTTTTCGATGGTGATCAACACGCGTAAGCCCGTGGCGCAGGTCTTGGGCGAACAGTATGAGTATTTTGGTTCGCTCGCTTCTCAAATCGAAGACGTGGAGCGCCGTTACGATGCGCGGAAGCGCGCCACGAACGCGATGGATTTTGATGATTTGCTCTCGCTCTGGCTTAAACTCCTGCAAGAACACGCCGAAGTGCGCCAACATTACCAGCGGCGGTTTCAATTTGTCCTCGTGGACGAATATCAGGACACCAATCAACTCCAGGGTGACCTCATCGACTTGCTCGCCGGGCGGCATCACAACGTCATGGTGGTGGGTGATGACGCTCAAAGTATCTACGCGTGGCGGGGCGCGAACTTCCAGAACATCCTGAAGTTTTCGGAGCGGCATCCCAAGGCGCAGACCTTCAAAATCGAAACCAATTACCGGAGCACACCGGAGATCCTGGACGTGGCCAACGCGGCAATCGCGGCCAACATCCATCAATTTGCCAAACATCTTGCGCCCGCACGTAAACCTGGGACGAAGCCGGCGCTCGTGGTTTGCGGGGACGCGTCGGAACAGGCAGCTTTCGTCGCCCAGCGGGTGTTGGAACTGCGTGAGGAAGGCGTAAATCCCAATCAAATGGCCGTCCTTTATCGCTCCCACTTTCACGCGTTGGAACTGCAACTGGAACTAACGCGCCGAAATATCCCGTTCAGCATCACCAGCGGCATCCGTTTCTTCGAGCAGGCGCACGTCAAAGATGTGGCGGCCTATCTCAAACTGGTTTCCAATCCGCGCGATGAATTGAGTTTCAAGCGGCTTGTGCAACTCTTGCCGGGCATCGGCCGGAAAGGAGCGGACAAATTTTGGAAGGTGTTTGAGTCCAAAGTCCAAAGTCCAAAGCCCAAAGTCGCCCCACTCGCCGCGGCGTTGCAGCAGTGTTTGTCAAGTGTTCCGAAGAAAGCCGCAGTGGCCTGGGCACAATTCGTTGCGACCGTCGCGCAACTGGAAGCCGAACCCGTCCGTGGCAAAACCGCCGAAATGATCCAGCTCGTGCTCGAGGCTGGCTACGAAGAATATTTGAAGGAGACCTACGCCAATTCGCGCAATCGTTTGGAGGACTTGGAGCAACTGGGCAGTTTCGCCCGGCAGTTTGAATCGCTCGAAGATTTTCTCACGCAACTCGCCTTGTTGACGAACGTGGAAGCCGAGGACAATCAGCCTGCTGACAATGACCATGAAAAAATCCGCCTCTCCACCATTCACCAGGCCAAGGGGCTGGAGTTCGAGGTCGTTTTCATCATCATGCTATGTGACGGACTGTTTCCGTCGGCGCGTTCAATCGACGACTTGGAAGGTGAAGAAGAGGAACGCAGACTTTTCTACGTCGCCATTACCCGGGCGCGCAATGAACTTTACCTCAGTTATCCATTGATCCGCGCGATGCAGGGCAACAGTGGAGCTGTAATGCAACAACCCTCCCGCTTCCTCGGCGAAATTCCAACAGAGTTGATCGATGAATGGAATCTACGACCGTTCAGTCCGTACGTGTGAGGCTGCACGAAGTCGGACAAGGTGCGGAACAGAATACTTCAACGCCAGCCCTCCACGGCGCAAAGTTGGCAGGAACATTGCAGATCGGAATGCTTTTGAACAATACAAGGTTACGGCCTCACACTTTTGAGATTCAAGGTGCCGGTGAAGGCTTGGTTTGAGTCCAACGTGGAGAAACATTGCACACTGCCGTCGGCCAGAATGTAAGCACGGAGCCACCGCCCGTCAGGCGTGGGAACAGGTTCCGCAGTCCGAGCCAAGATCGTATCCGGTGCTCCGCCGAGGAGTTTTTCAAGCTGGGAGGAATCATTCACAAGTAGTTCCACATTTCTTAAATCAAGGCCGCTGACAAGGGTCGGATTTAAGTTTCCGTCAGCGGTGAACGCGGCATTCAGGTTGTTCTGGACTGCCAATCCGCGCAATTGCAACCCGACTTGCTTCATTGTGTTTATGGTCATAGCTCGTTGCGCATCAAATTTTTGAATGGCTTCCTCAGTGGCGGCTTGGGCTGCACTGGTCGCTCGGCTTTGCTCTTGTTGGCGAAGCAATTCTTCGCGCAACTTGGCGAACTCGGCTTCCAGGCCGTGCAGCCGGGTCGCTTCGCCACGCAGTCGAAACAGTTCTGCCTGGCGCGGGTTGTTTTCCCTTTCGCGGGTCAACGTTTGAAGTTGTTCGGAAAGCTCGGCAGACGCCGTCTCCGTCTTCTGGGCTTGCGCCTTTAAGGATTCGTTTTGTTCGCGCAACTGATCCACGCGCTTGTGTTGCATAACAATCAGAATGGAAGCGGCAATCGCTGTGCTGGCGGCAATGATAGATTTCAAAACGACGGGGGACATGAGTTTGAGTGCCGTGACGGTTGCGGTTGAGTTGGCAATGGATGTTCCGGCAAGGGCGGCAGCGGTTGAAATCGTGACGGCCAATCCGACGGGCGCGGCTTGGACGGCATTGGCGGTGAGAACAACCGAAAGCGCGGCAGCAGTGGTGTTGATGCCGCGTCGGGACAAATGTTCACGCAGTTTATCGAGTGCCCGCGCGACGCGCTTTTGCGCCGTATCATCGCTGACACCCAGAGCCAGTCCGACAGATCGCAAATGCTGATTCTTAAAAAAACGCATCACCAGCGCGTCGTAGTCGGTTTCGTCCAGTTCGGACATGGCATCATCGAGCAGGGGACGCAGGCGTTCCCAATCGGTGGCGGTTTCGGAAGTCGGGTTGAATTGTTCCATGGCCTGCCTTTCGCGGGAGTGTCGGCGGAATTCATCGCGCCGCAGATTGAGCGAGATGTTGCGGGCGCTCCGGCAAAGCCAACCCGCGAGCGATGCGCCCTCCGTCAGTCGTGGCAACAATGATCGTGCGCCGTGCGCCAGTCCGATGAAGGCGCTTTGGGCAACTTCGGCGGCGAGGTCCGGCGAATCAACTTGTCGCGCGGCGGCTGAATACACGAGGTTCGTGTGTCGGTTGACGAGTTCCGCGAACGCGGCTTCGTCGCCTTGTTGGGCATAATCCCGGAGCAATTGGGCGTCGGACTTTTCGTGCATCTCACCCATTTAATAACCGCGCCCGGAAAAATCCGACAAAGTATTTTTGGCGGTGCAGTTTCACCGCAACCTAGGGCGAAGGTGGCGAGCTAACACTTCAAAGAAAAATCATTTCGGCCCGGCGGCTTTAAGTTGCTCCATCGTGGTGATACCAGGTGGAATCGACCTCAGGATGTCTCGCACCTTGGCTTGATCAAGCGGCCGCTTGAGATAGCGCGCCAATTGAGATGCATCGGCAGGCAGTAGCCCGTCATGGGCTTTGGAGAATTGAATGAGGCCTTGCCAGACAATGTCTCCGGGCCCGTTGACGCTGCTGGATCTGGTGCCGTCCATTCTAAATTCGTGGAACGAGTCATATTCATCGTCCACGGGGGGAGCTTTCTCCACGAACAGGAATTCTGTCCGCGGCACATCAGCTAACTTTCCAGTTTGGATAAGTGAATAGCGTTCGAGTATGGCATCGTCCACCGGTGTTTCGAAAAAACGTTTCAGTTGCGACCAGTCTCCGGGCAACAGGCCACTATTCGCTTCGGCATATTTTTTCAAGGCCTCTCTCGTCATGTCGCCAAAAGTATTTTTCGCGCTATTGCGCAGATTGTTTAAGGCCTGACGAAAATCGGCATCTGTTTCGAGTTGTTTGGCGTTCTTAACGGCGTCAAACCAATCCTTGTCGGTGAGAAACTGGAGTTCGGGAATGTTCTTGTCCGGCATTTGTTCCAAACGTTGCTTGAGCTTGCTCGCGCGGGCCGTCCAGGATTTATCGGCGGCTTCAAGTGTGGGATCGTTGGCTGCGGCTGCGTGAGTGGATTTCATCCGTGCAACTTCTCCGCGCAATCGGGGAAGTTCAGCCGAATTCTGGCGCAGCATCCCGATTTCTGATTGAGAGAGCGACAGTTTGTTAGTTGCGTCGTCTCGCTCACGCGTGGCTTGGTGTAATTGGTGCATAAGCGACATCTGTTGCTCCCTGATGTAATGGCCTTCTTGTCGGTAGATCGAGGCCAGCCTTGCTTCATATATCCCTGTCCCGAGGGCAGCGACGATTGTGGCGCCGATGAGAGTCTTTTGGAGTGAGGTCATGGCAATGGTTTTGATGGTGGTTGCGGTTGCAGTGGTGGCGATGGTTGTTCCGGCAAGAGTGGCGGCGGTTGAAATCGTGACGGCGAGTCCGACAGGTGCGGCTTGGACGGCATTGGCGGCGAGCACAACGGAAAGGGCGGCGGAACTGGTCGTGAGTCCACGTCGTTTCAGCGAGGATTCCAATTTCTCCAAAGCCCGGCTTACCCGCATCCGGGCTGCATCTTCGTTGCTGCCGAGAATCAGACCTACCGATCGAAAGTCGCGTTGCTCGAAGAAACGGAGCAGGATGGCCGTGCGATCCGCATCGCCGAGTTCATTGATGGCTTCGTCGAGCATCGGCGCCACGCGGGAAAAATCCGCGCCGGAGTCATTTTGCAACGCATTCATTTCCACAGCCTGCCTTTCACGCGATTGCCGACGGCGTTCGCTCCGCATCGTTTTCGCGGCCACAAAACAAGTGTGCCGATGCAGCCAGCCGCCGAGCATGACATCCGCAGGAAGCGTTTGTGCCAAGCGAGCCAGATCGGAGAATACGGTCTGGGCGATGTCTTCAGCGAGATGTGCGTCGCCCGCGACTAATCGGACCGCTGTGGAATGGACCAAATCAATGTAGCGCGTGACCAATTCCCGAAAAGTCGCGTCTGATCCGCTTCGGGCATATTCGGCGAGCAAGTGCTGGCTGTCCGTCATGTTCAATCATCAATAAAGACCCGCTGAAGAGGTAAACCGAACAAAAAAAATGGTCTTTCCCGGACTAATCAAGTGGCGAATGTAGCGTCGGGCATCTTGCCTGCCGCAGAGGGGGTGGGCGTCTCGCCCCCGGATTTGTCGTGTGAGTTTTATGCGGCTTGCGAAAGAATGGAGTCTGTTGAGCTTGCGTGAGGTTATTTTCCGCCGGGCGGGACGCCCTGGCTCTACGGCAGGCGAGGACGCCCGCTGCTACGACGGTTGTTGTCGTTCGCTCGCGACGTTCCGCTTCCAGTCTTTCGGGCGTTTACAGAACCCGGCTTTTATCGGGTTGTTCTCCACATAAGCCACCGTGTGACCAGCCATCGGCCAAACGAAGGTATGAACGTGGTTCGGCAGCAAGCCGAAATGTGACGAAATAGACCGCGCGTGAGCGTCGTATTCCGAAAGAGTTCGTTCAGCGCCTTGAAGAATGCCAGCGCGCGGGGAAATCGCCGTGATCCGCGGGCAGCAGCCCGAACGTCACGGCGAAGTGGACGGGCCGGCAACTGGTGCACGTGTGCCATCGGGGGCAAACAGTTTGGCGAGCGCCGGATCGGCTTCGGCAAGTTTTTCCGCGAAGGAACGGTAAACGCCCTGGTCCTGAGCGGCGAGCTGCGTTCCCACTGCCAGTATCTCCTGCTGCGTGTACCAGTCGGACTTCGCCATCGAGAGTTGGTCGAGCAACCTGGTGACAGCGGGCGGGCGCTGGTTTTCCGGGCGGGATTCGAGCGTGAGCGTCGCCATCATCGCCGCCGACCAGACGCTTTTTCCCTCCACTTTGGCGAACGTCGTGTCCGGGTCAATCCGACGAATCGCTTCCACGATCTGGTCGCGGTTTTTCTGGTCCTGCCCCGCCAGCGCAGCAAGCAGGCTTGGCACGGATTCCCGGGCGGCAGCTCCCATTTCGCCGAGACGCTTCGCCGACAAAGCCGCAAAGTTCGGCTCCCTCAGCGCGGCGAGCAGTTCATCGTAGTTCAAGTTGCCGCTCGCGAACTTTTGATTCCAGTGGGTCGTGCGCTCTTCGCCGCGCAACGCCTGATCCACTTCCGGCGAAACATTGCGAAATTCAGCGTTGAGTTTGCCGATGGTTTTCAAGGCGATCTGTCGCAGGACGTCGTTCGTGGTTGAATTGGCAAACGCGACGAGGTCGGAGAGGGCCGGCGTTGCCGCTGTTCCCAATGCCCGCAATGTTTCCACGGCCATCAACTCCTGCGAAGGGTTCTTCAGTCCGGCGACGAGCCGGTCCACGAGATCAGGATTCTCTGTTGCGAATCGCGGCGCCAGTGCGCACGCTGCGGCGAAGCCCAAATCCCCATCGGGGCCGTCGAGCAACTTCGTTACCTTGGAGAGAAACGGCCCGGCAGCTTCGGGATGCTTCCGCAACGTGTCGGCGATGGCCACGGGCAGATAACGCCTGAGAATCTGGTCGGTCGTTTCGCCCAGCAGATCCGTGAGCGCGGGAATTTCCTCGGCGCTGAACCCGAGGTTGCCGAGCGCGCTGAGGGCTGTGCTCGCAAGTTCCGGTTGCTCGCGCAGAACCTGCCACAACAGCGGGCCCGCCTCCGTGGACGGCTCGCCTGTAATGCCGTCTTCTGGCCGGGCCGGCATGCCGATGAAACCGAGGGCCGCAACCGCTCGCTGGCGAACCTCGAGATCGGGATCGCTCAAAGCCTCCCGTAGCATCGCGAACGCTTCCTTGCGATCCGCGCCCAGCCCGCGCAGCGCGGCGATCACCTCTTCCGGCGGATACATGCGGACACCGCGCGCCGGGGCGGGCCGGTATAACGCCGAGTGCAATTCTTGAAGTGCCGTCGTCAGCCGCTCTGGCGAATCGGCCGAAGCCGTTCCAAGAGCACGCTGGAAGAAACGTTTTTTGGGAATCGCTGTTTGCCTTTCTCCGCTGATTGCGGGCGTGACAGCGGAATCGGCGGCCTGCGGCGGCTGCTTGTCGCGTCCGCGGTTGAAGGTGATCAAAGCCGTCGCGAGAAGCGCGAGGATTGCGGTGGTAGTGAGGAGTTTTTGAGACATGGTCATGACAATGGTTTTGGTTGTGGTGGCGACGACGGTTGAATTGGTGACGGCAGTTCCAGCCAGTGCCGCGGCAGAAATGGTGACGACCAGACCCGCTGCGGTCGCTTGCACGGCGTTGGCGGAGATGAGGACGACGAGTCCGCTCGCGCCGACGGTGACGCCGCTTTTGGCGAAGAATTCCCGGAGGCGCTCGACAGCGCGGCTGACGCGCTTTTGTGCAGCGTCATCGGATGTGCCGAGCGTTGCCCCAACTTCACGGAGACTCTTATTCTCGAAGTAACGGAGCAGGACGGCGGTGCGGTCGGTTTCATCGAGGGCGTGCATGGCCTCGTCGAGAAGCGGTTCGATGTGCGTCCAGTCCGCAGCGGTGGCATTCATGGTGTTCATTTCGGTGGCGATTTGTTCGCGCAACTGACGGCGAGCTTCGCGGCGGACGACATCGACGGCAGTCCGGTGGGTCACTTGGTAAAGCCAGGCGGTGAGGATAGTATTGGGCTTGAGCCGGGCAGCGTTTCCGGCGAGGTCCGTGAAAACGGATTGGGCGACTTCCTCAGCGAGTTGAGGAGAGCGAACCTGCCGGAGTGCGGCGGAATAGACGAGACTCAGATAGCGCCGAACGATTTCGGCAAAAGCGTCCTCGGCGCGGCTGCGTGAGTAACGGGCGAGCAACTGCAGGTCGTTGTCAGTCGAAGTCGTGCTCATTGTCAGAAGCATATCGCCGCCGGGTCAAGGAATCCGACAAAGAATTTAACCCTGTGCCCGGGTGCTGTGCTATTTCTCGCGCAGGCTTTCCACGATCCGTCGCACGATGGTTTCGTCAGTGACCTTTCGCGTGAATTCGGCATCCCGCGTGGCGTTGCCCATGAAACAGCGCGGATTGCGATAACGCATCTTGCTTTCCACAGGTGTGCGCGCGCTTAGGTGAACTTCGGTGACACCTGTGCCGTCCACGATTTGGCGCACGTTCTGGGGCGTAATGCCGCCGCCGGGCATGACGATAATGCGACCCGCGGCTTGTTTCTGTAACGCTGCGATGAGGCCGAGTCCCTCCAAACACGACGCTTCCTGACCTGACGTCAGCACGCGATCCACGCCCAAGGCGATCAAATCCTCCAATCCTTGCCGGGGATCGCGGCACATGTCAAACGCGCGATGGAACGTGACGTTGAGAGGCCGCGCCAGTTTGATTAGTTCGCTGGTGCGCTGGCGGTCGATGTTGCCCTCTTCCGTCAAACATCCGGTAACAACACCATCTGCGCCGAGGTCCTTGGCGATACGAATATCTTCGCGCATGACTTCCATCTCGTCATCGTTGTAGAGAAAATCGCTTCCGCGGGGTCGAATGATGACTTGTAGGCCGATCTTGAGGCAACGTCGTGCCAACTTGATGCATCCGGCGCTGGGGGTGGTGCCACCTTCTAATAGGTTATCGCAAAGTTCCACGCGGTCCGCTCCGCCGCGCTGGGCGGCCCGCGCGCTTTCCATCGAATCCACACAGATTTCAACACGCATTGTGAATGGAATCTAAGTGAACCACGATTGCGATGGAAGACAGATTGGTGCGCAAACTGGGAAGAGACGGTCGCTCCTTTACATTCCTGCCGTTCTCGCGCATTTTAGCGCCGACATGACACGACTGAGTTTTCGTTTGATTGCGGTAATGCTGGCGTTTGCGCTTTGCGTGTCGGCTGCACGCGCAGCGGCGACAACCAACGAAGCGCCGGATTTCAAAGAAGTCTATGATTTGATTCGTGCTCATCTTGAAGGTGTCAGCACTGCAGAGCTTGATCAAGCGGCGGTGCAGGGCTTGCTGGCGAAGTTATATCCCCGTGTCGTGTTGGTGACCAATGAATTGGCGACAAAAACGGAAAGCTCAGAGGGGCTATTGAGTCAATCGCGAGTCTTTGATGGCGGGTTTGCTTACTTGCGTGTGGAGCGGGTGGGTGAGGGGCTGGCGAAGGAAATCTCAACGGCCTACGATGCACTTAGTGTTACAAATAGATTGAAGGGATTGATTTTGGATTTGCGGTTTGCGGGGGGTGATAGTTATTCGGCAGCCGCAGCGGCCGCCGACTTGTTTTTGGCGGGCTCGCAACCTCTGCTTGATTGGGGGAACGGCATGGTTGAATCGAAGACCAAGACCGATGCGATCAAGTCGCCGCTGGCAGTCTTGGTCAATCAACAAACCAGCGTGGCCGCGGAGGCGCTGGCTGCTCTGCTGCGCGCGACGGGCGTGGGCCTGGTGATCGGGAATAATACCGCAGGTCGGGCAACTTTGGGGCGGGAATATCCGTTACAGAACGGGCAACGGTTGCGAATAGCGACTTCGGAAATCAAGTTGGGAAATGGAACAGAATTGTCCGTGGAAGGAGTCAAACCTGATATTCAAGTGGCGGTGAGCGCGGCGGATGAGAAGGTCTATTTTGGGGATGCCTACAAGGTGTTGTCCAAGCCCACCAACTTGCTGGCCAGTGCTACTTCTTCGACGAATAGCGCGGCAGGCGAACCAACCCGGCCTGGACGCCGTCGGCTCACGGAGGCCGATTTGGTTCGTGAAAGAAGGGAGGAACTTAACCGGGATCCGGAGACCGCCTTGCTGACCGCGAGAAGGGTAGAACCGGAGAAGCCAATGGTTCGCGATCCGGCCTTGGCGCGGGCGCTGGATTTGTTGAAAGGACTGGTAATTGTCCGCGAATTTCGTTCGCGCTGATTTTCGCCGTTGACGATTTTCTTCACGCGCCCCAACTTGACTAACCTGACGCAGTAATGAAGACCGTACTTTTCGTTTGCACGGGGAATGTTTGTCGCAGTCCCATGGCCGAGGGCATTTTTCGCCACGCGGTCAAGTCGAGGGGCAACTTCAGAGTGCTGTCGGCTGGGTTGGGTGCGATGAACGGCCAACCGCCGAGCCGGTATGCGGTGGAGGCGGTGGAAGAATTGGGCATCGATATCTCCCGGCAGCAAAGCCGGATGCTTACGCCAGAACTGGTGCAGCAGGCGGATTACATTTTCGGCATGACTCACAGTCACGTCGAAACCATCTGTCTGTTGTATCCGCCCGCCGCAGAAAAGACTTTTCTGCTACGCGAGTTTGATGAAACGCTGAACGATTTTGAAAAAGACATCAGCGATCCTATCGGCGGTTCCTACAGAGTTTATGTGAATTGCCGCGATCAGATTGAACAAGGCATTGCTTCCTTGCTGAGATTCCTGGATCAAAGCCCGGGTCCCGTGCCGGTTGAACCTTCCGGCAATAAGAAAATCGCCATCGTCCTCGGGGCTGACCACGGTGGTTACGAGTTGAAAGAAGCACTCAAGCAGCACCTGGCAGCAAGCGGTTTGGCCGTGAACGACCTGGGTACTAATTCCCCCGTCTCCACCGATTATCCTGACTACGCTCAGGCGGTTGCGCGGGCCGTAGCGGCTCGTGAGGCAGAAATGGGGTTGTTGATATGCACGACCGGCGTCGGAATGAGTATCGCCGCCAACAAGGTGCCCGGCATCCGCGCGGCGCTGGTGTTTGATGAACAGATGGCGGCGGCGGCGCGCCAGCATAACAATGCCAATGTCCTTTGCCTTGGAGCCAGGACCACGCCTCCGGAGCTTGCAAAAAAAATAGTGGATGTCTTTCTGAATGTGCGTTTTGATGGCGGTCGCCACGAACGGCGCGTCCGAAAACTGGAACCCATGAACACTTCCCCTGAACTAAAATTAAGAACTGTCGATCCTGAAATTGCTGATGCCATCGAGCGCGAATGCCGGCGGCAGCAGGAAAACATTGAATTGATTGCCAGCGAAAACTTCACCAGCCCGGCGGTGATGGAAGCGCAAGGTTCGGTGCTTACCAACAAGTATGCGGAGGGTTATCCGAAAAAGCGCTGGTACGGTGGTTGTGAGTATGTCGATGTGGTAGAGCAACTTGCCATCGACCGGGCAAAGGCGTTATTCGGCGCAGAACACGCCAATGTCCTGCCGCATTCCGGGAGCGGTGCGAACATGGCGGTCTATTTCGCCTTTTTGAAGCCGGGCGACAAAATGCTCACCATGGACTTGAGTCACGGCGGGCATTTGACGCACGGCAACAAAGCCAATTTCTCCGGGAAATTCTTTGAAATCATTCACTATGGCGTGCGCAAAGACGATGAACGAATTGACTATGACCAACTTGCGGAGATGGCGCGGAAACATCGGCCCAAGATGATCACCGTGGGCGCCAGCGCCTATCCGCGCGTCATTGACTTTGCCAGGATGGGCGAAATTTCGCGGGAAGTTGGCGCGCTGCTGCTGGCGGATATCGCGCACATTGCCGGGTTGGTGGCTGCCGGCCTGCATCCCAGCCCGATCGAGCACGCAGATTTCGTGACCACGACCACCCATAAGACGTTGCGCGGGCCTCGCGGAGGTCTGATTTTGTGCAAGGAGAAGTATGCCAAGGAAATCGACTCACAGGCGTTTCCGGGAATTCAAGGCGGGCCGTTGATGCACGTGATAGCCGCCAAGGCAGTCTGTTTGCGTGAGGCGATGCAACCAGGTTTCAAGGCCTATCAGCAGCAAGTTGTTAACAACGCCAGGGCGCTGGCTGAAGGCATGAGCCGGAACAACTACCGGCTGGTCAGCGGGGGCACGGACAACCACTTGATGCTGGTTGATGTTGGCGCGCGAGGGGTGACGGGAAAGGATTGCCAGATCGCACTCGATGCCGCCGGTATTACGGTGAACAAAAACACAATTCCCTTTGAAACGCGTTCGCCTTTCCAAGCCAGTGGCATCCGGTTGGGAACGCCCGCCGCCACGACCAGGGGTATGAAAGAGCCGGAGATGGCGGCCATTGCCGACATGATCTGCGAAGTCTTGTTGGACATAAAGAACCTTGACGCCGCGCAAAAGGTGCATAAACGTGTTCGTGAGTTGACCGCAAGATTTCCCTTGCCGTATTGAAGAAAAGGATTCACCCTGCAGTTGCTCCCGGTTGGTAACCACTCCAATTTGAACAGATCGAGTCTTTAGCCATCCAAGTGAATGGATGCATGACCGACCCGTCATTTGAATCACCTGCCGCGACAAATTTTATTAACTAAACCAAAATTTATTTATGGCCAGAGTCAGCACGAAAAAAGCTCCGCTTCCTAAAGCGGCCAGATCAAAGAACAAATCGCCCGCGCCGGTTGCGAACGGCGAGCCGCCCGCCCCGGACAATCCGAGTTCCGCGACGATGGAACTTGAACCGCCGACGCATGCCGTCGAGTCCCCGGAACAGGACAAGGCCGAACCCCAGCCTCCGAGCAAAGACGCCATCGCTTCCTCGCTCAACATTGCCAAGCTGCAGGCCATGTCGATGACCGAACTCAACCACATGGCCAAGGACATGGGGATTGAGAATTTCGGAACGATGCGCAAGCACGAAGTCATTTTTCACATTCTTCAGAAGAACGCGGAGCGCAGCGGCATCCTGTTTTCCGAAGGTGTGTTGGAGGTGTTGCCGGAGGGATTTGGTTTCCTTCGCTCGCAGAGTTTCAACTATCTGTCCTGCCCGGAGGACATTTACGTTTCGCCGTCGCAAATCCGGCGATTCGATTTACAGACCGGCAATCTGGTGGCCGGTCAAATCCGTCCGCCCAAGGACAAGGAACGGTTCTTTGCGCTGCTCAAAGTCGAAGCCGTCGATACCGAGGACCCGGACAAAGCCAAGGACAAGACTCATTTCGACAATCTGACACCCCTGTTTCCCAACAAGCGTTACATCCTCGAAACCGCCAGCGATGAGCTTTCCACGCGCGTGCTGGACCTGGTTTGCCCGATTGGGAAAGGTAGCCGAGGATTGATCGTCGCGCCGCCACGCACGGGTAAAACCGTGCTGATGCAAAAACTGGCCAACGCCATTCTCAAGAACAACCCGGAGGCATACCTGTTCATTTTGTTAATCGACGAACGGCCGGAAGAAGTCACCGATATGGAACGGAGTTGTAAGCCGGCGGAAGTGATCAGTTCCACGTTCGATGAACCACCCGAACGGCACGTGCAAGTGGCGGAAATGGTCATTGAGAAGGCCAAAAGGATGGTTGAACACAAACGCGACGTTGTCATTCTTCTCGATTCGATTACGCGACTGGCCCGCGCTTACAACACAGTCCAGCCACATTCAGGCAAGATTCTCTCGGGCGGTGTCGATGCGAACGCGCTCCACAAACCGAAACGATTCTTCGGCGCGGCCCGCAACATTGAAGAAGGCGGGTCCTTGACGATCATCGCGACGGCGCTCGTTGACACCGGGTCGCGCATGGACGAAGTCATCTTTGAAGAGTTCAAGGGCACGGGTAACATGGAAGTCGTCCTGGATCGCCATCTCGTTGAACGCCGCATTTTCCCATCGATCAACATCGAACTTTCCGGCACGCGCAAGGAAGAGTTGCTCTATCATCCGGACGAATACAACAAAGTCGTCATCCTCAGACGCGCGTTGACCGGTGTGCCGACGGTCGAGGCCATGGAGCTTCTCTTGAACAAGCTGAAAAAGACCCGGAGCAATATCGAATTCCTGCTCGGAATGGCCGTAGGTTGAGCAAATCTGATTCCCGTGCACGCTCGCCATTGTTTCCGAAAGAATGGTTAGGTGACTTTTCGCGTCTCATACAAATATTGTCCGTCGCGGTGTCTATTGAATGGCGAGAACATGGCCGAAACATAAAGTTCACAATGACACATGATGAACTAATTGCGGTTGCACGGACACACACCGTAGACTTCCCAAAACTTTCAGGAGAGCCTTGGGCAAACCAGGAGACTTTGAAGAAGGTCGCCGCACTGGACACAGTGGTCGTTTCTTTCGAGAGTGACCAACATCCTAAGAAGATTATGATTTTGTTGGAGAAAGAATCCGGAAAGTTCATCTCCTCATGGTTGATGCCTCGAAATCCCAAGTGAGCAGAAAAAGTTACTACGGAAGAGGCGTCGTCTGACCATGCCGCATCTAACGGCGGCGGGCCATCGTGGTTCCAATCGGCGTGCCTCGTGGCCACCGTCGCTGAACTTACCCCCTGGGGTAATCCGGCCAGCGATTCAAACAACATCTTGCAGCCTCGTTCAGTTGCCGGTACAACCATAAAGTGAAATTTCTGTTGTTTACCGGAACGAACCGACTGCGATGGTGTTCAGCGGTCGTTTCTGTTCTTGCTGCATTGCTGGCGGGCTGTGACCGGGGAGATATCAGGGTCTATAAGGTTCCAAAGGAAAGGGCCGAAACCAATGGTGCAAGTCCTGCGGTTGCCGGCCAATCCCATCTCGACTGGAAGTTGCCTGAAGGGTGGACCGAACAACCGTCGCAGGGGAGCATGCGGTTGGCGACCTTTGCGATAGCCGGCCGCGAGGGCCAACGGGCAAACGCGGCAATCATCGCTCTGGGCCCCGGGCACGACTTTGAAGTGATAAACATTTTGCGTGAACAGGCCGGTCTCCCGGTGCTGAGTGAGGATGAAGCAGCGAAATTGACGGAGGAAGTCCAGATCGGGCCGGGGCGCGGAAAGCTACTCGACATGACGGCCAGCGCCTCCACGACGAATGCCAGTCCCCGCCGCTTTCTGTTGGCGATGTGGCCGACGGATCAAAGGAGCTGGTTCGCGAGCATGATCGGTGAGGACACATTTATTCGCGAACAAAAGCCGGTCTTCCTGCAATTCCTCAAATCCTTCTCCTTGCACGAGGGCGGACCGCACGGAGAAGGCCACAGCACCCATACTCACGAAACGCCCCGCGATGCGGCTGGTTCAGGCAAACATGTCTGGAACGCTCCTCCCACCTGGCAGGAAGTGCCGCCGACACAAATGTTGCTTGCCAAGTTTGTGGCGACTGGCGAAGCGGGCGCGAAGGCGGAAATCACAATCAGCTTTTTGCCGGGCGATGGAGGGGGTGTGCTGGCGAATGTAAATCGTTGGCGGGAGCGGCAGCTTGGGCTGAGTGCTGCGACTGAGGCGGATTTGCCGAAGTTGATAACCTCGCTTGACACGTCCGCAGGCAAAGCCATGTTAGTCGATATGACCGGCAACAAAACCAGTGACGGGAAGATCACGCGTCTCATTGGCGCCATCGTGCCACAAGGGGGACGAACCTGGTTTTACAAGATGATGGGCGATGAACCCGTGGTAGCGCGCGAGAAAGAAGCGCTCGTCAAGTTCGTTGAAACCGTAAAAACACCCGATGTTCCTTAATCGCGCCCTCAATTTTTTCACGTCACTGAGGCTGACAGTAGTCTGCCTTTGCCTCGCGTTGGTGTTGGTTTTCATCGGCACCCTGGCACAAGTGGACGAAGGGCTGTATCAGGCGCAGAATCGGTATTTCCGCAGCCTGTTGATCTATTGGACGCCCAAAGGATCTGATTGGAAAATTCCGGTCTTTCCCGGTGGCTATCTTGTCGGTGGTGTTTTGCTGATCAACTTGCTTGCAGCGCACGCCAAACGATTCCAGTTCACGAAGAAAAAAATCGGTATCTTCATCATTCACGCCGGGATCATTCTTTTGCTGCTCGGCCAGTTTGCTACTGATTTGTTCTCAACCGAGAGCATGATGCATATTCGTGAGGGGGCATCATCGAATTACTCCCAAGCGACCAGAGATTTTGAACTGGCCGTGATCGATACGACCGACGCCGATTCCGACAAAGTTGTCGCAATATCGGGCGAACGGTTACTGCAGGAGGGCGACATCAGGCACTCTGAATTACCGTTCACGATCCGGATGAAGACCTTCTATCCGAACTCTTCGCTCGCAGAGAAGGCTGCAGACGGCTATCAGGAAGTGAAGACGACGGCCGGCTTCGGATCGGGCGTTTGGTGGCGGAAATTGCCACACGAAACCCAGATGGAGAAACGAGACATGCCATCGGGTATTGTCGAGCTTGTGGCGGGACAAGAGTCCCTCGGCACGTATCTCGTCTCCGGTTTCATCGCGCGCCCGCAACAGGTTTCATACAAAGGCCGTACCTATCAACTCGTTTTGCGCCCGATGCGTTTCTATAAGCCCTTCAGTCTGCACCTGATCGACTTCAAATTTGATCGTTACGCGGGAACGGATATCCCAAAAAACTTTTCCAGCCGTGTGCGATTGCAGCGGCCTGACACTGGGGAAGATCGCGAGGTCTTGATTTACATGAACACTCCCCTGCGTTACGCGGGCGAAACTTTCTTCCAGGCGGACTGGGACAAGGAAGACGAGAAAGGCACCGTCCTGCAAGTCGTCCGCAACCCTGGCTGGCTCACGCCTTATTTTTCTTGTGTGTTGGTAGGGTTGGGGTTGACGGTTCAGTTTATGTCACACCTGATTGAGTTTGCCCGGAAACGGAGGACAGCATGAAAAAATTATACAAAAGTTTACCATGGATGTTCGTGGCCTTGTTTCTCACCGAGATCGTGGTCGTGTTCCTGCCCAAAAAAGACGGCGAGTTTCATGTCCGCGAGTTTGGTCGCCTGCCGGTGTTGCTCAATGGCCGCATCCAACCTTTTGACTCCGTGGCGCGTAATTCCCTCTTGCAGATTCGCAGCACGGGCGACGTGCCTTTGGAGATTGTACCGTCGTGGAAATTCTGGCATCACCCCAAGAAATTAAGAGCCACCGAATGGTTGCTGGAGGTCATGTTGCGCCCCGAACAGGCGGACGAGCGGGCAATTTTCCTCATTCACCATCCCGAGCTGATCGGAGAACTGAAACTCAATGACAAAGGTATCGAAAAATCCGGCCTGCGTTATTATACGCACAACGAACTCAAGCCGGTTATCCAGGAAATCCTTGGGCAAGCTGGGAACATCAGCGACGCGAAGATAAAGCCGGAAGTTCAAACGCCCTTTCAGAGACAGGTCGTCAAACTGGCCAACGCGGTCGTGCTTTATGGCCGGCTCAAAAACAGCCTCAAGCCGGAATCGACCCATGACTTCGCCAAGGAGCTGGCGGATTTTCAAAACTCCGTTTCCGCCGGTTTAATTGCAGCGCGCGCGAGTCAGGCGGGAAAAGATTATGACAAAGCTGCGCTGGAGCGCTTGATGCAACCGCTTAGTGTGTACGAGTCGATGTCGCGGTTTGCCTATCCGCTGATCGTTCCGCCGATGCAGCCGGAAGCTGCTCGTGACGACTGGCAAAACGCGGGCGCCAGTTTGATGGGATCAGCCCGCCGCGGAGAGATTCATCCGGCCATGACTTACTTTGCCGCCATGGCAACTGCCTATCGCCACAACGAACCTGCTGATTTCAACAAAGCTGTTGAAGATTACCGGCAGTGGTTGGCCCCGAAGTTCCCCAAGGAATTAGGCAAAGGGCGGGCGGAATTTTACTACAATGACATCAAAGCGTTCCTGCACGCGATTATCATTTACATTATTGCATTTTTACTGGCGGTAGGCGCATTGCTCACGTTTGCGCTTTCGACTCATCTGTCCGAATCACTCCGGCGCTCGGCGTTTTATCTCGTCATGCTTGCTGGGGTGGTGCACACGTTTGGCCTTGTCTTTAGAATGGTTCTCGAAGGTCGCCCGCCCGTCACGAACCTTTACTCGTCGGCTATCTTCATCGGTTGGGGCGCGATGGTGCTGGGTTTGATCCTCGAAAGAACCCACCGTTTGGGTCTCGGCAGCGCAGTGGCTTCGTTTGCCGGGTTTATCACACTCATCATTGCGCATAACCTGGCGCTGGGTGGCGATACCATGGAAATGTTGCAAGCCGTGCTCGATACAAATTTCTGGCTGGCGACGCATGTCGTCGTCATTACGCTGGGTTATGCGGCCACGTTTGTCGCCGGGTTGCTGGCGATTGCCTACATCTTCCTGGGTCTGTTAACGCCCATCTTGGCGCACCAAGTCAATCAAGCGGGGATTGGCAAGATCCTGACCAAGATGGTCTATGCCATCATTTGTTTCGCCACGTTGTTCAGCTTTGTTGGCACGGTTCTCGGCGGCATCTGGGCCGATCAATCATGGGGACGTTTTTGGGGCTGGGATCCCAAGGAAAATGGGGCGCTCCTCATCGTTTTATGGAACGCTGTTATCCTGCACGCGCGATGGGGCGGCCTGGTAAAGGAACGCGGGTTGATGAATATGGCGATCATCGGCAATATCGTGACGAGTTTCTCCTGGTTCGGGGTGAACATGCTCGGTATTGGTCTGCATTCCTACGGTTTCATGGACGCGGCCTTTAAATGGCTCATGCTGTTCGTGGCCACGCAGGTCATTATCATCATCATGGGACTGTTGCCGCCGCGTTACTGGGCGAGCTTCCGCAACAACGTCGCGCCCTCGCCGGTGTCTCCACGACCATCTTCCGGTGGCAAGCGGAAACCTTCTCCGGCAACCACTTGAACTATATCCCAGTTCGGACAAGTCACCGAATTTGAGAAACTGCGCAGCCGCATCCAAGAACTTAGGCCACCCGTTGCACTTGGCAAATCCTCAAATTCTTTGACGCTCCGAGCTTGTTCCCGTAGCGTTGTCCCGCTGTTTTTCAGCAAATTACATGATCAAGTTCATCATCAAAAAATTTGTCGGCTCGAGAAATGACCGGGAAATTCGGAAGCTTCGACCCATGGTGGCGAAGATTAACGAGGTCGAAACCTCGCTTCAGTCCGTTCCCGTGGAAGAATTGCAGAAGAAAACTGCTGATTGGAAGGAACGCTTATCGAAGATCGAAGACAACGAGGAACTCGCTGTGGCGCTGGAGGAGATCCTGCCGGAAGCCTTCGCCGTCGTCAAAAACGCCTGCCGCCGGCTCTGCGGTCAGGAGATTACGGTGCGCGGTCATCCGATCAAATGGGAAATGATTCCGTTCGACGTGCAACTCATCGGCGGCATCGCGTTGCATAACGGCAAAATTTCTGAAATGGCGACGGGCGAAGGCAAAACACTCGTTGCGACGCTGCCGGTTTATCTCAATGCACTCTCCGGGCGTGGTGTGCATGTAGTTACGGTGAACGATTATCTCGCTGCCCGCGACAGCGAATGGATGGGCGCGGTTTACAAACTCCTCGGTTTGACGGTCGGCTGCATCCTGCACGATCAACCGCCGAATGTGCGTCGCGAACAATACAACTGCGACATCACCTACGGCACAAACGCCGAGTTTGGTTTCGATTACCTCCGCGACAATGGCATGGCCACCCGCGCTGAGGAGCAGGTTCAGCGTGGTCATTATTTTGCCATCGTGGACGAAGTGGACTCGATTTTGATCGATGAAGCGCGCACGCCGCTCATCATCAGCGGCCCTGCGGTGGTTAATGTCGATAATCAGTACGGCCCGTATAAACCCCAGATCGAGTCCCTGGTGCATGTGCAGGAGAAACTCTGCAACCGTTTTATTTCGGAAGCCGAGCAACTCATCAAGAAATTGCGGCCCACCGACGGTTCCAATCCTTCCAGCCGCGACGCCTTGCAACGAGAGATCGGGCTGCTGCTCTATCGCGTCAAACTCGGCAATCCGAAGTCCGCCGAGTTGATGAGGCTGTTGGAAGATCCGGAAAATCTGAGCCTGATGAACAAGTCGGAGTTGATGTTGCACGCCGACCAATCCAAGAAGGAACTGTACGCCGAAAAGGAAGAACTCTTTTACGCGATCGATGAGAAGAGCCACGAGGCCGATCTGACTGAAAAGGGCCGTAATTTTCTCAGCCCCAAAGACCCGGACGCTTTCATGCTGCCAGACTTGATCACGGCGTTCCATGAAATCGATACGGGGGCGGAGGCTGACCTGAAAAAGCGTGTGGAGGCCAAGGCTAAGGTTCAGGCGGAGTTTGAGACCAAAGCACAACAGATTCATTGTATCTCGCAACTGCTCAAAGCCTACAGCCTGTATCTCAAAGACGTGCAATACGTGGTGCAGGACAACAAGGTCATTATCGTTGACGAAAACACGGGTCGTTTGATGACGGGACGGCGGTGGAGCGACGGTTTGCATCAGGCTGTCGAGGCAAAAGAAGGCGTGGAGATCGAGCGTGAGACGCAAACGCTGGCGACCATTACCATTCAGAATTATTTTCGTCTCTATCAGAAACTCGCCGGCATGACCGGTACTGCCGAGACCGAAGCCTCGGAATTCTTCGACATCTACAAACTTGGTGTGCAGGTCATTCCCACCAACAAGCCGGTAGCGCGCAAAGACAAGAACGATTCCGTCTATAAGACCAAGCGTGAGAAATTCAACGCGGTGTTAAAGGAGATTCAGGAAATACACCAGCAAGGGAGGCCCATTCTTGTTGGCACAATTTCCGTCGAAGTCAGCGAGCACCTCTCTCGCATATTGAAGCGCGCCGGCATCATCCACTCGGTGCTCAATGCAAAGTATCACCAGCAGGAGGCCGAAATCGTGGCGCGGGCCGGCCAACGAAGTGCAGTGACCATCGCTACCAACATGGCGGGACGCGGTACCGACATCAAACTCGGCCCGGGCATCGCCGAACTCGGCGGCTTGCACGTCATCGGCACGGAACGTCACGAAGCGCGGCGCATCGACCGTCAGTTGCGTGGACGCTGCGCGCGGCAGGGCGATCCCGGCTCGTCGCATTTCTTCATTTCATTGGAAGATGATTTGATGCGGTTGTTCGGCTCGGACAAGATTGTCAAGGTGATGGAGAAAGTCGGCTTGGAGGAAGGGCAGGAGCTCGAGCATTTCATGCTAAACCGTTCCATCGAGACGGCGCAAAAGCGCGTGGAGCAGCACAATTTCCAGATCCGCAAGCGCACACTCGAATACGACGACGTGATGAACAAACAGCGCGAGGTCGTCTATGGTTTCCGCAATGAAATCATCCATGGTGAAGACGTGCGCGATCGACTCATGGACATCATGGAGGAAGTTGTTGTCCAGAAAGTCGAACAGCTTACCGCGAGCGATTCCGAAGTCGCCGAATGGAACGTCCGCGGCCTGGCGGACTGGGTGAATCTGAACTTTCCGCTAGGCATTCCGGAAGGCGAGATTGTCAAGGCCGCCAACTCCGGGCAGGAGGAACCGGTGGCCGGCTCGTTGTTTGATGGGCTTAATGCGGCGCAGTTTGCGGTTTGCCGGTTCGTTTCCGACAACGTCCGGAAGGCTTACGAACTTAAAGTCAGCTTTGAGCAACCCGAGGCGCTCAAGGCCGTCGAGCGTTACACGATCCTGAGTGCCATCGACCGGCTTTGGCAGGAACACCTTTACGGGATGGACAGTCTCCGGAGCAGCATCGGCCTGCGAGCCTACGGCCAGCGCGATCCGCTGATCGAATACAAGGCAGAGGCGTTCAAGGTGTTTGAAGAGTTGATGGTGAATATCAAAACGGAGATTTGCCACAACATTTTCCGCAGTGCGTCGAGCATGATGGCTTTTGAGAATTTCCTGCGCAACGCGCCGCAACAGACTTTGCATGACTCCAGCAGCGCCTTCGGTGAGACGCAGAAACAGGATGGTTCGAAGCCCAGCGATGTGGTGAGCGAAGCTGCCGCCGAACTCTCTAGGGAAAAGCCCAAGCCCAAGCGCACCGGCCCGAAAGTTGGGCGCAACGACCCGTGTCCATGTGGCAGCGGCAAGAAATACAAACAGTGCTGTGGTAAGAACGGATAATCTGCGGGCGCCGCTTGGGCTGCGTAAATAAGCCTTGCGATGGTCCGGTGGGTTTGCTTCATTGGCCTTAGCTTGCAACAGGAACGAAAAGCTTTCGGTTCATGGCCCGTTGCCAAATCAGCACTGGCTGGCTTATTGGTCGTGTTGCTGCTTTTTGCGGCGATCCTGGCCGCCAATCCGTTCCATCGCCAATTGTCCCATGCGGTAACCGGCGGGGACAGCCATCTCTGCGTCGTGTGCCTTTTCGCCAGCGGGCAGGTTGACTCCAGCGATACGTCGCCTTTACTGGTGGCACTCGTGTTTGGTTCTGTTGGTTTACCTGTTTTGGCCAAAGTCATGGCTTTGGCAGGCATTGACCTTCGGTTGTCACCTAGTCGCGCTCCGCCCCTTCTTGATTCTTCAAGAGTGGTTGTTGGTTGGAGGCGGGTTTAACGACTTCCCGCCCGTAACTTCCGGCCTTCAATTCCCGCTTCGGCCTCGTCCAGGGGAGTCTTAACCTGTTGGTGAAGCTTCACGCGTTCACCTCTGTAGAGAAAAGATATGAAGCTGATAAGGATTCTGAGGTGGTCGTCGGCGTTTTGCCTGAGCGCCATTATCGTTCAGGCGCAGGAGACAAATCAAATTGAGCAATTGAAAAAGCAACTACAAGAGGTCCAGGAAAACTTCGAGAAAGTGCAACGCCAACAACGCGAACAGATCGAGGCGTTGACGAAACAATTGAATGAATTGATCCAACAGCAGAAGGCTGCCACCGAACAGAAAAAGCTGGAGCAACAACTGGCCGGTGAACTGGCCACCAATCAGCCGCCCGCCACTCCGTCAGCCGCCGCCATGACACCCGCGCCGTGGTCACCTTCGCAACCAATCACAGTTGCGCGCGGGGCTTCATCCTATCTGAACTTGAGTTTCGATGCTTTGTTCGCCGTCGGCACTTCAACCGCGCCAACGACGGATGATGTCGAGGCGCTTGAGTTCGGAGGGCACGACCCAAAGCAAAGAGGTTTCACCGTCCAGAATCTGGAGATGACACTGGACGGCAAGGTGGATCCCTATTTCCGCGGTCAGGCCAATATTATCCTGCAAATCGATCCTGATGGCGAGACGACCACCGAGGTCGAGGAGGCGTTTCTTGAAACGCTCTCCTTGCCGTGGAATCTGCAGGTCAAGGCGGGGCAATATTTCACCCAGTTCGGACGCATCAACCCCACACATCCGCACACGTGGGATTTCGTGGATCAACCGCTGGTCATCGGCCGATTCCTGGGGCCGGACGGCCTGCGTAATCCCGGCGCGCAAATCTCGTGGCTCGTGCCCACGCCGTTCTACTCTGAACTGTTTATGTCAGTGCAAAACAGCCAGGGCGAAACCGCCTTTAGCTTCCGGGACTCGGATGGCACCGAACTGATTACCCAGCGTCCCAGCGTTTCCACCGATGTGAAAAACCTTGGCGACATGCTCTATGCGCCGCGCTACGCGATGTCGTTCGACCTCGGTAATGAGCATACGGTTGTGCTGGGTGCGTCGGGCGCGTTTGGCCCGAATGCCAGCGGGCAGGGCGGGGAGACGCAGATTTATGGCACTGACCTCTTCTACAAATGGAAGTCGCGGCATCACGACAAAGGATTCCCGTTTGTGACGTGGCAGTCGGAGTGGCTCGACAGCCACTACCGGGCGGTCTCCTTTCCCGGCGACGCCAGCAACCCGCCGGCGCCAGGCGAGACAATCGATAACTGGGGGATTTACTCCCAGGTTTCGTACGGCTTCTACCCTCGCTGGGTCGGGTCACTGCGGGGCGATTATGTGACCGGTCAATCAGGCGATTTCTGGACGGATTCGCTGCTCGAGGATCGCTATCGGATTTCGCCGGCACTGACTTTCTATCCCAGCGAGTTTTCCAAGCTCCGCCTTCAATATAACTACGATCACATTGAGCACACAGGCTCGGAGAGTTCCGTGTGGTTGCAATTCGAGTTCCTGCTGGGCGCGCACTCAGCCCACAAGTTTTAACCTTGATCTGCGTCGTATCGATCAACCGAACGAACGAACGAAGGGAATATGATGAAAGCTCTTAAGTCCTTGGCTGTCTTGGCCCTCATGATTCACTCATATGCCGGGCATGCCAAACTCAACGTTGTGGCAACAACGCCCGACCTGGCGTCCATCGCCGAAGCGGTGGGTGACAAGCAGATCGATATCACAACACTGGCTCGACCCACCGAGGACCCGCATTTCGTCGATGCCAAACCCAGCTTCATTGTGAAGCTCAATCGGGCCGACGTATTGATCGAGGGCGGGGCGGAATTGGAAATCGGCTGGTTGCCGTCTTTGCTTACGGGCGCGCGGAACTCGAAACTCGCGGCAGACTCGCCCGGCTACATCCGCGGCAACGAAGGGGTTCAAATGCTGGAGGTGCCGACGGAACTGGACCGGTCGAAAGGGGACATTCACGCCGCCGGGAATCCGCATTTTCTGGTCGATCCGGAGAACGCGCGGATTGTCGCGCGCCATATCGCGGAGGCGTTTTGCAAACTGGACGCCCCGAATTGTGCAAACTACCAGGCGAACCTGAAAACATTTCTCGAACAGTTGGACGCCAAAATGATCGAGTGGAAAAAGCAACTCGCACCATTTAGAGGCGAACAGATTGTGGCGTATCACAACTCTTGGGCTTATTTCGCCAAACGATTCGGATTGAAGATGGATTTGCTTCTCGAACCAAAACCGGGCATTCCGCCGTCACCGGCGCACCTCGCGTCGGTCATCAGCAAAATGAAGGCGGCCAAGGCGCATGTCATCATTGTGGATCCTTATCTGAACCGGCGGACGGCGGAGACCGTGGCGCGGAACACGGATGCGACTGTTGTGGACGTGGCGCAATTCCCTGGCGGCGTGAAGGGGACGGAAGCTGGCTACATCGCATTGATGGATTACCTGGTGAACTCGCTGGCGAAGGCACTGGGAGGAAAACAATAGCATGGATGGAACTGACGCGTTGACCTGGTCTCAGGTGATGGCCGTGATGAAATGGCCTCTGGTGGCCTGCCTGGTATTGCCGGGCATTCTCGTCTATTACGGCCTGCACATCATCAAGCGTGAAGTTATCTTCGTTGACCTCGCACTGGCGCAAGTCGCCACGCTCGGCACATGTGTTTGTTTGTGGCTTGGTCACGAAGCGGACGACCCGCACAATTTTCTCTGGTCGCTTGGCTTCACGTTGGCGGGTGCGCTGGTGTTCACATTCACGCGACCGGGCAAGAAGGCCCGCGTGCCGCAGGAAGCGCTCATCGGCATCATTTACGTGGTGGCGGCGGCGGCAGGGATTCTGTTGTTGAGCAAGAGCCCGCATGGCAAGGAGGAATTGCAGCGCACGCTGGTGGGCGATCTGTTGACCGTGACGCCGCAGCAGATTGGAAAAACAGCGGCGCTCTACGCGGTCATTGGCATTTTGCATTTCATCTTCCGCAAACAATTCATCAAGCTCTCGTTCGGTCATGATCACGCGGAGCAGGGGAGGATGAACGTGCGGCTCTGGGACTTTTTGTTCTATTCTCTGTTCGGTTTGATTGTCACCAGCTTCGTGCAAGTCGGCGGCGTGCTGATGGTGTTTTCGTACCTAATCGTGCCTGCGGCCAGCGCGGGATTTTTGGCGAAATCGTTGCCGATGCAATTACTCGTCGGTTGGATGGTCGCCACGCTGGGCAGTATTGGCGGATTGTATTGGTCTGTCGTGGCTAATTTCCCGATGGGCGCGGCGATTGTTTGCGCACTGGGAATGGCGTTGTTGGGGGCGGGGGTGATTTCCAAATTCCGCCGGGCGACCTGAACGTCGCCCGCCAGTCAAACCATTGCGGGCAATCCCTCACTCGTCGCAAGTGCAGGAATACTCCGCGCGCTGGCAGCCGCCGCAGGTGTGCGTTTCCAGCTTGAAACGGAAATTCTGCGGTTTGGCGTCGGCGGTTTGTTTGAACTGCACGACGAGATTATAGCCGTCGCCTTCGGGTAATTTGGTTTTGCTTACGAGCGAGTCGCCTTTTTTCTCGAATTCAATCGTGGTCTTGCCCGCTTTGGCATCAGCGATGACGGTCACGGATTGCGCGGAAGCGGGAACTGTTTTCAGCGCGGCATCGTAGAACGTGATCGTGACGGTGTGATCTTTCTCCAGATAGAACTCGGCTTTGAGTTCAGTTTTTTCGAGCAGGCGTCCGCCTTTCGGTCCGGCAAGTTCTTTCTTGTCGGCGGCGGGCAGGGTGAGGATTCCGGCGCAGAGCGCGCCGGCCAGTATGAGGAATGTGATGTGTTTCATGGTTTTTCCGGTTGATTTATGGACTGCGGTGGCAAGCGAAGGGCGACGCCGCTTTGGCAGAGGAGAACCCTGCGACGGTTTTGATCCGAAAGCGCTGTCGGCGCTGCGCTCTGCCAGCCCAGTCCAAAACGCCAAGATTTGGGATTCGGGCTTCATTCGGTTTTCGGTTTTCGGTTTTCGGTTTTTCCCTCCAGCCACTCGTAAAGCACCGGTAGCAAAACGAGCGTGAGGAAAGTCGAGGTGATGATGCCGCCAATGACGACGGTGGCGAGCGGGCGTTGCACTTCCGCGCCCGCACCAGCGGCGATCGCCATCGGCACAAAGCCGAAGCTGGCGACGAGTGCGGTCATTAGTTTCGGGCGGAGGCGGGTCAGCGTGCCTTCCACCACGGCGTCGCGGAGATTTTTTCCACCTTCGCGCAACTGGTTGATGAAACTGATGAGCATGATGCCGTTCAGCACGGCGATGCCGGACAGCGCAATGAAACCGACAGCCGCACTGATGGTGAAGGGCATTCCGCGTACTGCGAGCGCGAAGATGCCGCCGGTCACGGCCAACGGCACGGAGACGAAAATAAGCGCGGCCTGCCGGAGACTGCCAAAGCTCAGGAAGATGAGCACAAAGATCAAAGCCAACGCCAGCGGCACGACGATGGTGAGGCGTTTTTTGGCTTCGATGAGGTTTCGAAACTGTCCGCCGAACTCGAACCAGCAGCCGTCCGGCAGTTTCAGTTGCGCGTCGAGTTTGGCCTGCGCTTCGGCGACGAAGCTCGCTGTGTCGCGTCCGCGCACGTTGATGAGGATGGCCACACGGCGTTGCGCATTCTCGCGATGGATGGTGCCGACCTGGGTGATGTTCGAGACGGTGGCAATGCGGCCCAGCATCAGCATTCCGCCGCCGTCCACGCCCACAGGCAATTGCTGGATCGCGTTCAAGTCGCCGCGCCGTTCGTCGGCGAGCCGCACGACGACGGGGAATCGGCGGTTGCCATCTTGCAGGAAACCCGCCTCTGCGCCCGCAAGCGCGGTTTCGACTACCCGATTCACATCGTCGGCATGCAGGTTGTAACGCCGGAGCGCGGCGCGGTCGGGCGTGATTTCCAACTGCGGCGTGCGCCCGATCTTGTCGAACTCCACGTCGCCCGCGCCGGGAATCATGCGCAACAATTCCAGCGCTTCGGTCGCCAGCTTTTCCAGTGTGGCGAAGTCGTCGCCAAAAATCTTCAACGACAATTCCGCGCGCGCGCCGGCCATGATTTCGTCAAAGCGCATCTGGATCGGTTGATTGATGAGCGCGGCCTGACCGGGAACTTTGCTCGCGAGAGTGACCTGCATCAACTCCAACAGCTTTTCCTTCGTGATGGTTTCGCCGTTCAGCTTGCGCCAGGTCTTGCGTGGTTTGAACATGATGTAAGTATCCGCGTCGCCCGGGTCCATCGGGTCGGTGGCGATTTCCGCCGCACCCATGCGGGAGAAGATGGTTTTGATTTCCGGGAACTCCGCGAGCAGCACGCGCTCGGATTGTTTCTGGATTTCGATGCCCGCCTGCAACCCGCAACTCTGGGCTTTGACGAGTTGCAGAATGCCGTCGCCTTCATCCAATTGCGGAATGAACTCCGCCCCGAGCCGGTTGAACATCACAAGCGACGACGCGAATAAAGCCACGAGCGGCAGTACCACGAGCAATTTGTAACGCAGCCCCCAATGCAGCAGCGGCGTGTAAAGTCGTTTGATCAAGGTTACGAACCAGTTGTCCGTTTCGCGGATTTTTCCGCCGAGCATGAATGAACACAGCACCGGCATGAGTGTCACCGCCAGTGCGAGGGCGCCGCCGAGCGCCAGCATCACTACGAGCGCCATGGGCTTGAACATTTTCCCTTCGATGCCCTGCAACGCGAGGATCGGCACATAGACGACCGTGATGATGACCACGCCGAAGAACATCGGGCGGGCAACTTCCTTCGCAGACGCTAGCACTTCTCGCGCGCGTTCCTCCACGGTCAAGACGCGTCCGAGCTTGCTTTGTTTCTCACCGAGATGGCGCAGGATGTTTTCCACCATCACGACCGCGCCGTCAATAATCAGGCCGAAATCAATCGCGCCGAGGCTCATCAAGTTGCCGGGGATGCCCAGCCAGACCATGCCGGTCGTCGCGAACAGCATTGAGAGCGGAATCGCCAAGGTGACGATGAGCGCGCCGCGAAAGTTGCCGAGCAGAAGAAAGAGAATGACGACGACAAGCAACGCGCCTTCAGCGAGATTCGTTTGCACTGTCCGAATGGTGCGATCCACGAGTTCGCTCCGGTCGTAAAGCGTGTGGATTTCCACGCCGGGCGGCAGCTTCGCTTGAATATCCGCGAGCTTCGCCTTCACAGCGCGCGAGACGAGCCGCGAGTTTTCGCCCGCCGTCATGATGGCCGCGCCAAGCAGAGATTCCTCGCCCATCTCGGTGCTCGCGCCCGCGCGGTAACTTGTGCCGATGCCCACGCTCGCCACATCACCGACCAGCAGCGGCTTCACTCCGCCGCCAAACTTGAGTGGGAGCGACGCCAGTTCCTCCGCGCTGGAAACGCGGCTGTTCGCGCGGATGGTGATTTGTTCGCCACCGATTTCCACGAGGCCACCACCGGCGTTGCGGGTGTTCTCGGCGAGTTTGTCCGCCAGTTCCGTAAGTGAGATTCCCGCGCTCATCAGGCGTGCCGGGTCAGGCTGGATGACATAAACCTTTTCGTAACCGCCGCTGGTGTTGACCTCTGCGATGCCGGGGGTCTGTCGCAGCAATGGCTTGATCTGATAATCCTGAATCACCTTGAGCGCCATCAGTTGCTCGCGGCGGGTGGCGGGCTTGTTTGTCGCGTCCGCGCGGTAGTCCACGCCGTAGTAGAAGATTTCACCAAGGCCGGTGGCGATGGGCGCGAGCTTGGGCGTAAGGCCCGGCGGCAAATCTTCGCCGACTTGTTGCAGTCGTTCGCTCACAAGTTGCCGTGCGCGATAGAGGTCGGTTCCATCCTTGAAAATCATCGTGACTTGCGACAGGCCGGACTTCGAGAGCGAGCGCAATTCGATCATGCCCGGGATACCGCTCATCTCGTTCTCGATGGGGAACGTGATCTGTTTTTCGATTTCCTCCGGCGCGAATGCGCTGACGGCGGTGTTGATCTGCACCTGCGGATTCGTGATGTCTGGCACTGCATCCAACGGCAGCCGTAATGCCGCCGCAATGCCAACAGCGACAAGCACCGCAGCAGCCAGCAACACGAACGCGCGCTGGCGCAGGGACGTTTCAAGAAGTCGGTTGAGCATGGTTTATTTGGCTTCCTGCTTGATGCAACATGCATCGCCGCCGTTGACGTTGTGCAGTTCCGTCATCCACAGCGTCATCACGGGCCGGATGACGACCTTGTCGCCGACGAAAAGTCCGTCGGTCACTTCCGTGAACCCGCCATCCGTCCGTCCCGGCTTCACGGCAGCGCGGGCGAAGTGCGCGCCATTTTCGAGATAAACAAAATCTCCCGCCGTGGTGTGAAACAATGCCGCATTCGGAATCACTATGACGGAGTTGGTGTCGCCCACGGCAAACCGGGCGGTTACGAACGCACCGTCGGTCAAGGTGCGTTCTGGATCATTCAATCGCAGGATCGTTTCCACCATGCCCGATTGGCCCGCCCCGCCGGAGTCGAGCCGGAGAACTGTTACAACCGGCGATGCCGGCATTTGCACCGAAACCTGTCCGGGACGAAGCAGCGCCGCCTCGGTGGTAGAGATGAGCGCGCTTGCCAGCGCGTGCGGCTCGTTCGTGGTCGCAACACGAAAAACCCTGCCGGAGATTTCGTGCGTCGTCGCGATGGGCCGTTCGGAAACTTCCGACGTTTCCAGCCCGATGAATTTGGCCGTTTCCGCTGAAATAAGCAGCCCGTCTTTCACGCTGTAGGAAATGCCGACATCGGGAGCGTGTTGCGCTTCACTTGAGTTGAGGGTATTGTCGTCTTTTTGCCCGCAACCGACGAGCATGAACGTCGCGGACAGCACGAAAGCGCGTTGACGGACGGAAAATTGAAGAAGGCGGTTTAGCATCTGTAGTGGCAGGTCTTAGTGATCCGAACCGACGGCTCTGAAGGTGAGGCGATCAATCCAAGCCAGGGCAATGGCGGACAGGACGAAAGTGGCGTGAATGATGACCTGCCACATGACCATCTTGGTTTCAGAAGTGCCGGCCAGGATAAACGTTTTGAGCAGGTGGATCGAAGAGATGCCGATGAGCGCGGTGGCGAGTTTGACTTTGAGGATGCCCGCGTTGACGTGTGACAACCATTCCGGCTGATCCGGGTGTTCCTTCAGGTTCAGGCGCGATACGAAGGTTTCGTAACCGCCGACGATCACCATGATGAGCAGGTTCGCGATCATGACGACGTCAATCAAACCCAGCACGCTGAGCATTACGATGGTTTCGGTGTCAGTGACCGCCTTTGGCACGGAGGCGGGCTGCACATGACCCAGCAAGGCGAACCCGATGAGATGCCAGAGTTCCAGCAAGAAACGATACACGTAAACCGACTGTGCGGCGATCAACCCGAAGTAGAGCGGCGCCTGCAGCCAGCGGCTCAGGAAGATGAAACTAGCGAGGGTTCTTTTTGATTGCACGGATTTGTCCTTGGATGGGTTCATGGTAGATGAATTCATGATTCAGTTTGTAGTTTAAGTGAACGGAAGCAGTTTCAATGGCTGTGGCCACCGCACTCGGTGGCGCGGGGTTCAATTAACCAAAGAGTTTGAAGATGGTGGCAGCCGACTTGAGGAGGCCCTGACGGCTTTGCTCGTCCGCGGCATCAATGGAATTATGAGCCTCCTTACGTCGGTTGCTACGAAACGCAATTTCATTTCCGTTCTTCCTTGGTGCCGGTGAGCGGCGGCGTCAGACCCGTGAGCAGTTCCAATTGTGCCGCTGCTTCGAGCGCCTCCTTCTTCGTGTCGAGCAATCCTTCGACGGCTTCGAGATACTGCTTTTGCAATTCGACGTAGGTGGAGATGGGAACTGCTCCGAGTCGGTAATGGCGGTCGGCGACTTCGGCGGCTTCGCGGAAATGCTCCACCGAATCTGGTCGCCACTTGGCCATCTCGCGCAGCTTTGTTTCGTAAGTCAACGCGGCCTCGATGACGCGGCGCTCCATTTCGCGTTGTGTCACGTAGAACGAGGTCTCGGCCTGTATCCTACGGGCTTTGGCCGCCTCGATGTTTCCGGTGTTGCGATTCCATAGGGGCAATGGCAACGACACTCCAACGCCGATTATGCGTTCACGGTCGCCGGCGCGTTCTTCGGAAATGGACGGACCGACCGAGATGGTTGGATAACGCTCGTTCTTGGCGAGGTCAACGCGAAAGCCCTGCTGGGCCAGTTCAAGCGCGCGCACGCGCACCTCAAAATTGTTCGTCCTCGCCAGCGCAATCAAGGTGTTTTTGCTTTCCGCTGGCCGGAACGCCAGATGTGTTTGCCTCACCGAAAGTCCTGCGTCGGGCGCCGCGCCGCGAAGTTGGTTCAATTCGAGCAGGGCCGACTGACTGGCGAGGAGGGCTTCACTCGCCTTGCGCTGCGCGTTCAACTCGGTTGCCTCAACGACACGCGTTTCGAGCAGCGGCGTCAGGCCCGCCGGGTCGCGCTGCACCAGCACTTCGCGCAAGGCCTTGAATCGTTCGGCCACTTCGCCTGCTGCAGCCGCCTTCTCCTGCGCGGCGAACAAGCCGTAGGCCAAAGTCCGCACGCGCCCGGCCAGCGCGACTTTGAATCGTCCGTAACCAAGTTCGGCCAGTTCAATATCACGGTTGGCAATTGCCTTGCGCAGGCCGGGGCGCCCCGGCCACTCGAACGGTTGCATGACGGTGGCCGACCACGCGATCCCTTCGGCGGAAGGTCCGCCACCGGAGACGCGCTTCTGACCGACCCCACCGCTCAACTCGGGATTGGCGAGCGAGCCGGCGGTTTTGCGTCCGCCCCTCGCCGCGGCGATCTCTGCCTGATAAAATTTGAGTTCGGGATTCCGCTCCAGCGTCTCGGAAACGAGGGCGTCCAGCGTGAAGGAGAGATTGGTGGAGCTTTGGGTCGGAGCGGATTCCTGTGCCCGCGCAAGGGATGCGACGAGACTCACCACCAGCAACGCCATAGCGAATTGGCGACACCATTTCAATGGACATGATTGCTTCATAATTTCCAAACGGTCACTACACGGGCACTGCGAACGACGACGAAACAAAACCTATGGGCGCGACAATACGCCTGACGGACAAGGGGAAGTCCTCAGTGAAGAAGAGGACGAATTATGAAACGATGGAAGGGGCGCGCGGCGGGGAAGCCGTGCGAGAAATGAAATGCCAGGTTTTGGTCAACTCTGGCGGTGCGGTGGTAAGCATGCCAACGCCGACTTCATCTGGTAGAGCGTTTGCCAAATCCACTACTAGTGCGGGCGAAAACGGTAGGAAGTCGGGGGACGGAAGCACCAGATGGGATTTCTCGGTCTTGTACAGGGATTTCTCTAACTGACAGCATTCCGTGTCGTCACAATCAGAGTCCTGTTGGTTATGCGAATCGCCATCAGACAGGCAGGCGAGAAACTCCAAGCCAGGGATTGATTCCAATTTGCAATGGGACGTGAGAGGCACCCAAGCGAGCACCAGCAGCAAAACCATTACCTTTTTCAACATCCGCACAATCAGTAGATGGAGCAAGCTTCGTTCCCGTTCAATACTTTTTTGTGTGGTCGAAATTCCAATGCGACGGGTTACTGCGTTTGAATACTCACTTTTTGATAGCCGGCGCCTCCCTGCCTTCACCCGTGAAGACCGGACAATTGGGCTTTCTGCGCAGCTCGGATTCGGCTTTAACTCAGTGCTTTGAATTCCCCGATACTTACACAAAGCATTAAGCCAGCTTAATCCTTCGAGGCTTTCAAAACATTGCAAAAAAACGCTTGTGAAAAATTTCACACCGAGGCAATCTTCGCTCTCTCTCGCCGTAGAGTTGGCGTGGACGCGCCGGCGATTCGTGACGAGAAAGTCTCAGAAGTCTAATGCGTTTGCCTAAAATCATTTTGGCGGTTCTGTTATTAGTGGCTTTGCCGGCGATGCTTGCCGGGGCTGCGGTGGCAAAAACTGCTGCCACAACAGAGCAGAGCAACCACGCCGCTGCCTCTGGAGGAGCTGGTGGGGACCATTCGGAACATGGTAAACATGAGGAAGGTCTTCCAGCCGCTGCACCTCACGTAAACGTCGGCCCCTTCGAGGTGACCAATTCGATGATCATGACCTGGATTGTGGCATTGTTTATCATCATTTTCGCCCAACTCGCCACCAAGAACATGAAAGCGGTGCCGGAAGGGGCTCAGAATTTCTGGGAGTGGTTGGTCGAAAGCCTCTATGACTTTCTTGAAGGTGTTATCGGTCACGATCTGGTGAAGAAAACATTCTGGTTCTTTGCCACAATTTTTATCTTCATTCTCTTTACGAACTGGGCCGGGCTTTTCCCCGGTGTCGGGACGGTCGGCTGGGCTGTTCCCGAAGCCAATGGGCATTTGGAACACATATCCCGTCCGTTGCTTCGAGGTGTCCAGGCTGACCTGAACATGACGCTAGCGATGGCGATGGTTTTCTTCGTGTGCTGGACGTGGTGGGCTTTGCAGGCCAATGGGCCGGGAGGATTCATTCTTCACTTGTTTGGTCCTAAAGGCGACACAACCGGCGCGTTGAAGGCCTTGATGGTTCTGGTGTTCGTTGTGGTTGGTGTTCTGGAAGTGGTTTCCATCCTGTTTCGCCCGGTGTCCTTGAGCTTCCGGCTTTACGGCAACATTTACGCTGGCGAAAACATGCTTGAGGCGATGGCGAAGATGGGCGGGCCGTACCTGGGCTGGTTGCTGGCCCTGCCGTTCTACGCGATGGAGCTCTTGGTTGGCTTGGTGCAGGCGCTGGTGTTCATGCTGTTGACGGCGGTGTTCACGCTCCTCATCTGCACGCACGAAGAGGGTCACGAAGGGCAAGCACACGCGCATCATTAAATAATTTCGCCGGCTTGACCGTGTTCGATCGCGGGAGTCGGCGGGAAAAACGAAAGGTAAAAAAATGACTGGTAGCATTCACATCGGTCTCGCCTGTTTGGGCGCGGCCCTCGGCGTAGGGTTCATCGGCATGAAAGCTTCGGAGGCGGTCGGGCGTAATCCCGGCGCGGCGACGAAGATTCTCGTTCAGGCCATTCTGAGCACCGCGTTCGCGGAAGGTATCGTGTTCTTCGCGATCTTCTTGGCGCCGAAGTAATCCGTGTGGCGCGGGGTCGTAAGACTCCGCGCCTCTGCCGGTTTAATTTGAGTTTATGCAATATCAAATCTTCTTTGCTGCGAGCGACCTGCTGGATTTGGCCCACAAAACTGGCGAACAGTTCGGTTTTCAGAAGCAACTTTTCATTTCCCAGGTCATCAGTTTTTGCGTCGTGGCGTTTCTGCTACAGCGCTTTGCCTACAAGCCGATTTTGAAAGTGCTGGAAGAACGGCGTCAGCGCATTTCTGAAGGTTTGTCCAACGCTGACAAAATCAAACAGGAGCTTGCCGGCGCCAAGGTCAAGGCGCAGGAAATCATCGCGCAAGCAGGCGCGCAGGGAAACAAGATGATCGACGAAGCACGCGCGTCCGCCGCCAAAGTGCTGGAACAAGAATCGCAAAAGGCCATCGCCACGGCCAATGACATTATCAACAAGGCGCGCCAGGCAAGCGAAGCGGAACTCGTCCGCATGAAGGCGGAATTGCGCAAAGAAGTCGGACGCCTGGTCGTCGCCACCAGCGCGAAGGTTACGGGCGGTATTTTGACAACCGAACAGCAGAATCGCCTGGCGGAAGATACGAACAAACAGTTGGCAGCGAATTAATTTGTGGCAGGAACGCCGCGCGATTGAACCGGTTGGCTGCGGTGGTGATCTTACCGAGAACCGAAATGAAAATCAGTAAACAAGCCCGGCGCGACGGCAAGGCGCTATTCTCGAGTTGCAGGGTGAATGGAGTGCTTGACGAGAATCGTGTGCGCCAGACCGTGAGCGCAGTCATCGCCCAAAAACCACGCGGTTACGTGGGTATCCTGTCTCATCTCCAACGCTTGGTGAAGCTCGACTTGGAACGACGGACGGCAAGGGTCGAGAGCGCGGCCCCCGTCAGCGAGGCGTTGCAGCAGTCGATTAGGGCAAATCTGGCCCAGCGTTACGGACAGGGACTGAATATTGGTTTTGCCGTGAACCCGTCTTTGATCGGTGGATTGCGCGTGAAGGTGGGTAGTGATGTGTTTGATGGCAGTGTAAGGGAACGACTGAACGATCTTGCTGAAAGCTTTTGACGATTGACGATGTAACGATTCAACGGTGTAACGAATTTTTATGAGCAACCTCCTCCAGGAAATTGAAGCCCAGATCGCCGGAGTTAAAACTTCCGTCGCAAAACAAAACGTCGGCATTGTGCGTGAAATCTCCGACGGTGTGGCCAAGATCGAAGGCCTCACCGATGCCATGTTGAACGAGATGCTCGACTTCGGCAATGGTGTCATCGGTCTCGCGCTGAACCTTGAAGAAACCGAAGTCGGGGCGATCATCCTCGGCGACTATCTCAAAGTGGCCGAAGGTTCGGAAGTCAAGACCACAGGCAAATTGCTGTCCGTGCCGGTGGGCAAAGGCTTGCTTGGTCGCGTCGTGGATTGCCTTGGCCGCCCCGTGGACGGCAAAGGGCCGATCAAGGAAAGTGCGTTCTACCCGGTGGAAAAAATAGCTCCCGGTATCATCAGGCGCAAATCCGTCAGCCAGCCAGTGCAGACAGGCATCATGGCAATTGACGCGATGATTCCCATTGGCCGCGGGCAACGCGAACTGATCATCGGTGACCGCTCGACGGGCAAGACGACCATCGGCGTGGATACGATGATCAATCAGGCGCGCATGAACAAGGCCGCCGAGGAAGCTGGCGACAAGGATTATCGCCCGCTTTACAACATCTACGTTGCCGTCGGCCAGAAGCAATCGAGCATTGCGCGCGTGATTGCGACTTTGGAGAAGGAGGGCGCGATGCCATACACGATCATCGTGGTGGCGTCCGCGTCGGACTCCGCGGCCAACCAGTACCTCGCGCCGTTCGCCGGCGCAGCCATGGGCGAATGGTTCATGGACAACGGCATGGACGCGCTCATCATTTACGACGATCTCTCGAAGCAAGCCGTGGCGTATCGCCAGGTGTCACTCGTGCTCAAGCGTCCGTCGGGTCGCGAGGCGTACCCCGGCGACGTCTTCTATCTTCACAGCCGCTTGCTCGAACGCAGTGCGCGCGTGGGTGAGAAATTTGGCAACGGGTCACTCACAGCGTTGCCGATCATCGAGACGCAGGCGGGCGACGTTTCCGCCTACATTCCAACGAACGTGATATCGATCACGGACGGGCAGATTTACCTTGAGACGGATTTGTTTTACCAAGGCGTGCGTCCGGCCATTTCCGTGGGGCTCTCGGTAAGCCGCGTCGGTTCGGCGGCGCAAATCAAGGCGATGAAACAAGTCGCAGGCCGCATCAAGGGCGACCTGGCGCAATTCCGCGAACTGGCGGCGTTCGCCCAATTCGGCTCGGACCTCGACGCCAAGACGCAGGCGATGCTGGAGCGCGGCAAGCGCATCGTCGAAATCTTCAAGCAGCCGCAATACAATCCCATTCCCGTGGAAATCCAGGCGGCCGTGCTCTGGGCAGTGCAGAACAATTTCATGGACGACGTGCCGGTGGAAAAAGTCAAAGATTTTCAGGTCAAGCTCACGGAATTCCTCATGAGTCGAAAGGCGGATTCGCTTAAGAAACTTCGCACGGAAAAGGCCATTAGCGACGCGCTGGCGGGCGAGTTGAAGACCATTATCACCGAGTTCAACCAGACTTACGACCTCGGTAAACCCAAAGACGCCGCAGAAACGCCGAAGGCCAAGTCCGCGTAGAATAGAACGCTTAAACATGCCCAGTACACGCGACATCCGCCGACGCATCCGGTCGGTCAAGAACACGGCGCAGATTACGAAAGCCATGCAGATGGTTGCCTCGTCAAAGATGCGCAAAGCGCAACTGGCTGCGCTGTCTGGACGGCCTTACGCAACGCTGATGAATGACATGCTTGCGCAAGTGTCGGGGAATGCGGGCGACTTCACCCATCCCTTGATGGAGAAACGCGGAGGCAAAAATCGCGCGGTGATTCTTGTCAGTACGGACAAGGGGTTGTGTGGCGCACTCAATTCCAACCTCATGCGTGAGGTCCTCAAATTCGACAAGGACACGAGTGTTTTTATCTGTGCCGGCAAAAAGGGCGCGCAATTCATTTCACGCACGAAACGCAAACTTGCCGCGGAGTTTACTTACAAGGATGCACCCCTGTTCGCCGAGGCACGGGCCATTTCAAAGTTCGCCCAGGAACTCTTCACCAACGGCGAAGTGGATGGTGTCGATGTCTTGTTCACCAATTTCATCAGCACGCTGGTCCAGAAGCCGGAATCGCTGCCACTGCTCCCGATTGGCGAAATCAAGGGAGTGCAGGGAAGCTTGGAGGGAGCGGAATCGTCGGTCGCCTTGGAAAAGTCCACGATCGAATATCTCTTTGAACCCGCTGCGGATCAGGTTTTGGGCGCGTTGCTCCCGCACTATTTGAACTTCCAGGTCTATCAAATTCTGCTTGAAGCCAAGGCATCCGAGCACAGTTCGCGTATGGTGGCGATGAAGAACGCAACCGATAACGCGAAGCAACTCATCAAAGACCTCACGCTCGAATACAACAAGCTGCGTCAGGCGAACATCACGAAGGAACTTTTGGAAATCACCACCGCCCAGATGGCGCTCGGATGATTTGAAATTTGAAATCGACATTTGAAATCGCACCTATGAACAAAGGCAAAATCGTTCAAATCATCGGCCCGGTTGTGGACATCGAGTTCGCGGACAAGTTGCCGGCCATCTACAACGCGCTCACCGTTGAGTTCACGCCCCCTGGAGCGCCCGCCAAGGTCAAGCTGACCCTCGAGGTGCAGCAGCATCTCGGCGACAATTGGGTTCGCGCCGTTGCCATGAGCAGCACCGAAGGCCTCAAGCGCGGCATGGAGATCACTGACGCGGGCTTCCCGATCTCGATGCCCGTGGGCGAGGCCGTCATGGGCCGCGTGTTCGACGTAACGGGCCAGGCCGTGGATGAACAAGGCGAGGTCAAAGCCGACAAGTTCCTGCCGATTCACCGCCCCGCGCCCCCGCTCGTGGATCAATCGACCAGCCCGCAGGTGCTCGTCACCGGCATCAAGGTCATCGATCTGATTTGCCCGTTCCTGAAAGGCGGCAAGGTCGGCGCGTTTGGCGGCGCCGGCGTTGGCAAGACGGTCGTCATCATGGAACTGATCAATAACATCGCCAAGTTGCACGGCGGTATCTCGATGTTCGCGGGCGTCGGTGAACGCACACGCGAAGGCAACGATCTTTACTGGGAAATGATCGAAGCGGATGTGATCAAGGTGAAAAGGAATGAGAAGAAGCATCCAATTGTCGAAAATGGTCTGCCGAAGGTTGAGCCCGGCTCTCGTATCGGACTGGTTTACGGCCAGATGAATGAGCCACCCGGCGCGCGTCTCCGCGTGGCACTCTCCGCGCTCGCCGTGACGGAGTATTTCCGCGACGAAAAGAATCAGGACGTGCTTTTGTTCGTGGATAACATTTTCCGTTTTTCCCAGGCCGGTTCAGAAGTGTCCGCCTTGCTTGGGCGCACACCGAGCGCAGTTGGTTATCAACCGACGCTCGCTGCCGAGATGGGCGACCTCCAGGAGCGCATCACCTCGACCAAGAAAGGTTCCATCACGAGCTTCCAGGCCGTGTACGTGCCGGCGGACGACCTGACCGACCCGGCGCCCGCCACGACGTTTGCGCACCTGGATGCGACGATTGTGTTGGAGCGTTCCATCGCGGAACTCGGTATTTATCCTGCGGTTGATCCACTGGCGTCCAATTCCCGCGCGCTTTCCGCTGACGTGGTCGGCCAGGAGCATTATGATGTGGCGCGCGGCGTGCAGAAGGTTTTGCAACGTTACAAGGACCTGCAGGACATCATCGCGATTCTCGGCATGGATGAGTTGAATCCCGATGACAAACTCACCGTGTTCCGCGCCCGCAAGATTCAACGCTTCCTGAGCCAGCCGTTCTCCGTGGCGCAGGTCTTCACGGGTCGTGAAGGCAAGCAAGTGCCCGTGGCTGAAACCGTGCGTGGCTTCAAGGAAATCCTTGAGGGAAAACACGACGATGTGCCCGAAGTAAATTTTTATATGAAGGGCGCGATTGATGAAATCAAGGAGGCGTAATTTCTCGAACCGTTGAATCGTTTACTCGCTTCCACGATTCACGATGTAAGGATTCAAAGAAAAAATGGCTGCTACGCTGAAACTCGAAATCGTCACGCCGGACGCCAAGGTTTACTCGGAGGACGTGGACATGGTTACGTTGCCTGGAGTCGAGGGCGAGATGGGTATATTTCCGATGCACGTTCCGTTGATGACGCAGCTCACGGCGGGAGAAATCTCGGTCCGCAAGGGCGGCCAGGAATTTTTCCTTGCAGTGGGTGAAGGTTTCGTGGAAATCACCGGAGAGCGCGTTTCAATTCTCACTGACATGGCCATCAAGGCTGAGAATATCGATGAAGCAAAAGCCGAAGAGGCCCGCCGCCGTGCCGAAGCCCGCCTCGCTGAAAAGCTCGATGACTCTGAAATCGCCTCTGCCAGCGCGGCGCTAGCTCATTCTCTCGCCCAGTTGAAAGTGAAGCGTCGGACACCCCGGTAGGTTGGTAAGGTTCGACTTGACAGGGTTGCCAGGCTAAACGCATGTCCCCTTGGATTTATGCCACTTACACTGTTGGGCCTCTTGGCGCTAGCCCTTACCTTGTTGCCGGCACTTAACGCCGGAGACTTCCCCGAGCCTTCCGATTCCGAGGCGCGCGGCGCACTCATTTCCGCCGAACAAGCTGCCCGCACCTTCGAACTGCCCGAGGGTTTCCAGGTTACCCTGTTCGCCAACGAACCAGATGTTCGCCAGCCCATTGCCATGACGTTCGATCCGCGCGGGCGTCTTTGGGTTGCGGAGAATTTTACGTATGCGGAGGCGAAGGTGAAATTTGCCACCAATCTCTTCGATCGAGTACTCATTTTCGAGGACACGGATAACGATGGCCACTTTGACAAACGGACCGTGTTTTTCGACCGGGCGCAGATTCTCACCAGTGTGGAGGTCGGCCTGGGTGGCGCGTTTTTGCTGTCCCCACCGCGACTCTTGTTCCTCCCCGACCGGAACCGCGATGATATCCCTGATGGACCACCTGAAGTGTTGCTCGACGGGTTTAATACGACCAGTGGCAATCACCACACCTTCGCCAACGGTCTAAAATGGGGGCCGGACGGTTGGCTTTGGGGTCGTGTCGGCATCTCCAGCCAGGCGCGCGTTGGCCGGCCAGGCACGCCCGAGTCAGAGCGCGTGCTGATGAACGGCGGCATCTGGCGCTATCATCCCGGGCGACACGTCTTTGAGGCGGTGTGCCATGGCACCACGAATCCTTGGGGACTCGATTGGAATGAAGTCGGTGAACCATTCTTCATCAATACTGTTATCGGCCATCTTTGGCACGCAATTCCCGGTGCGCACTTCCGGCGCATGCATGGCGACGATGTCAACTCACGCAGCTATGGCCTTATCGGGCAACACGCTGACCATTACCACTTCGACACCGGCGCCGGTTGGACGAAATCCCGTGCGGCGGCGGATGGCAGCTCTTTTGCCGCCGGCAGCGACGCCTTGGGCGGGGGACATGCCCACACCGGCCTGATGATTTATCAAGGTGACAACTGGCCGGACAAGTATTGTGGCAAACTCTTTACGCTGAATTTCCATGGCCGGCGGATCAATATAGATCGACTCGAAAGGCGAGGTTCAGGATACGTGGGCAAGCATGAGCCGGATTTTCTGAGGGTGGACGATCCGTGGTTTCGTGGAATTGATCTGATTCAGGGCCCGGATGGCGGTGTATTTGTCGCCGACTGGTCGGATACGGGTGAATGCCATGACAGCGATGGCGTCCATCGCAGTTCCGGTCGAATCTACAAGATTACTTTTGGTAAAACCAAAATGCTTGGTTTCGGCGACTTAACCAAGCTCTCGGACAAACAACTGGTTTCGCCGCTCTTGGCGAAAAACGAATGGGCAGTGCGTCAGGCGCGACGAGTCTTGATTGATCGTGCATTCGAGAGCGGGAAAACGCCGGGTGTCATCAATGAGCTACAACGAGCTTTCGCCAACGAGCCGAAAACTCCAACAAGACTGAAAGCTCTTTGGGCCTTAAATGCGGTTGGCGCTGCGTCAAGTGATTGGTTGCTCAAGCTAACTCACGATCCCGACGAGTACGTCCGAAGTTGGGCCGTGCGTTTGCTTGCTGACCTTGCGGCAGCTGACGTCGAAGGACACAGTTCAGCTCGTAGTGAAGCTGGTTCGAAGAATTCAATTCTGGTGCCGGTAGTCGCGACAAGGTTTACGGAACTTGCCCGTGTCGATTCCTCAGCGCTTGTCCGCCTTTACCTGGCTGCCGCACTTCAGAAGCTGCCACTTGACGCGCGGCGCGATCTCGCGCTCGCGCTCGCCCGCCATGCCGAGGACGCAGACGACCACAACCTCGGCCTGATGATCTGGTACGGTATCGAGCCGCTTGTCGGGGCGGCGCCCGAGACTGGTGTCGAATTGGCAGTGGCTAGCCGGGATCGCATCGTGCGACAGTTCACCGCGCGCCGGCTGACAGAGGACATCGAAGCGAAACCAAACGGGTTGGAGCGACTGCTGGTTGCAATTGAGAACGCGGGCGACGCCTTCACGCTGCAAGCACAGGATTGTTTGCGCGGTATGAACGAGGCGTTGCGCGGTTGGCGGAAAGCCCCAGCGCCGACGGGTTGGGCCTCTTTTGCTGGCCGCTGTTCAACGAGCAAGAACACCGAGATCGCAGATCGGGCGCGCGACTTGAGTGCCATCTTTGGCGATGGCCGTGCGCTGGGCGATGTTCGACAGATTCTGACCGACACTGCCGCCGATCCTTCAGCCCGCCGAAGCGCGCTTCGCACATTGCTCGACAGCAACGCTGACAATCTAGCCCCAGTGCTAAGGCAGATGGCCAGGGACGAAACTCTGCGGATGGACGCAACGATTGGTTTACTTGAGATCGGTGATGCGGACGGCCCCCGCCTTGGCCTCGGCCGTTACCAGTCGGGAACAGCCAACGACCGCGCCCGGATACTTGGCGCAATGGTTACTCGGCCCGGAGCGGCGACTGTATTGCTCGAAGCCATCGCTGATCGACGAATTCCGCGGGAGGAACTTGCGCCTTTCCAAGCACGTCAGATTGCGAGTTTAAACGACGCGAGTCTTACGAAGAGGTTAAGCGAAGTCTGGGGTGTCGTTCGTAGCAGTGACAGCGCAAAGCGAGCGAGCATAGATCGCTTTCGAGAGGAACTTTCCAAAGAGCGCCTCAAGTCTGCTAACCTGCCTCACGGTCGCCGATTGTTTGATCGAGTTTGTGCCGTTTGCCACCAGCTCTATGGCCAGGGCGGCAACGTCGGTCCAGACCTCACCGGTTCCGGTCGTGCGAATCTCGACTACTTGATCGAGAATCTCGTTGATCCCAGCGCGGTGGTCCCGTCTGACTTCCGAATGACTGTGGCGACGTTGAAGGACGGTCGTGTGCTCAACGGCGTGGTCCGAGACCAGACGGCAAAGACTGTGACGATTCAAGGCCAGACTGGTTTGACTACGATTGAACGGACGGAGATTGAATCTTTGCAAGAGTCGGCGTTGTCTCTCATGCCTGAGGGGTTGCTCGAATCGCTTCAGCCGGACGACCGGAGCGACCTGGTTGGCTACCTCATGCACACGCAACAGGTGGCGACACCTAAATGACAAAATGTTGACAGATACACGTCGGTTTCTTGGTTACTCAGCCCACTGAACCTGAACCAAAGGTGGTGAGTATTTCGGTAAGTCGCGTCTTCGGCGAAGCCTTGCGCAACGATATCCTCGAAGCTTGCGGTGCTCCGAACAAGCATCAAAAAGTGTCAGCAATGTTTTGCGTTCTTTTCGAGATGCTCCTATAAACACGCGGACAAATATGAGCTCGTCCAGAAACATCAACAGTCCTTCGAGTGGAAAGACAAAAGGCAATCCACCGCTCCAGGCCGGAACGGGCAAGAAGCTTCTGGTGGCCAATCGGAGCGAAATTGCGATCCGCGTTTTTCGCGCTGCCACTGAATTAGGTTTTCGCACGATTGCGATCTACGCGCAGGAGGACCGCTTATCCATTCACCGATTCAAAGCGGACGAAGCCTATCTGGTTGGCGTGGGCAAAGGGCCCGTCGGAGCGTACCTTGATATTCCCGGCATTATTACGTTAGCGAAGGAGAGGTCAGTGGACATGATTCATCCCGGCTATGGTTTTCTGGCCGAGAACGCGGAGTTTGCGTGCGCTTGCGAACAGGCAGGAATCACTTTCATCGGTCCGCGCCCGGAATTGCTGGAATTGATGGGGGACAAAGTTGCCGCGCGTGCCTTGGCAGCCAGGCTCAAAATACCCACGCTGCCGGGCACGAGCGAAGCCATCGAAGATCGGGCTCAGGCGATCAAGGTCGCGAACGAAATCGGTTATCCGTTGATCATCAAGGCGGCTTTCGGCGGCGGTGGGCGCGGGATGCGAGTGGTTGAGAAGCAATCGGAGCTGGCCAATCTGCTGGACGAGGCCCGCAACGAAGCGGAGCGCGCTTTTGGCAACGCTGCTGTTTTTTTGGAGAAATATATTCCCCGAGCCAAGCATATCGAGGTTCAGGTGCTGGGCGACCAGCATGGCAACGTTCTCCATTTGCACGAACGCGATTGCTCCGTTCAACGCCGCCATCAAAAGGTGGTTGAAATAGCGCCGTCGGTCGGGTTGGACGAGAAGATTAGGGCCGAATTATGTGAAGCCGCCGCGCGCATGGCGGCGGAGGTGAATTACGATAATGCAGGGACAGTTGAATTCCTGTATGACATTGATCGCAAGGAATGGTTCTTCATCGAGATGAACCCGCGCATTCAGGTTGAGCACACCGTCACTGAAGTAATTACGGGCATCGACTTGGTTCGCTCGCAGATTCTTGTGGCGCAGGGCCACCGGTTGCATGGAGCTGAACTGGATTTACCGCCGCAGAATGAGATCCCTCGCATGGGCTATGCGGTCCAGTGCCGCGTGACCACCGAGGATCCGGAAAACAAATTCATGCCGGACTATGGCAAGATTCTCACCTATCGCTCGGCGGCAGGTTTTGGGGTTCGGCTCGATGGCGGCATGGGTGACGCCGGCAGTGTCATCACGCCCTTTTATGATTCTTTACTGGTGAAGATCACCGCGTCGGGGAGAACTTTTTCCCTGGCGCTCCAGCGCATGGATCGGTCACTGCGCGAATTCCGCATCCGGGGTGTGAAAACCAACATCCCATTTTTGGAAAACGTCATCGAAAATGAAACCTTCCGATCCGGCGGCGCCACCACCACGCTGATTGACACCACTCCGGAACTGTTTGCTTTCAAACCGCGACGGGACCGCGCCACGCGGCTGCTGGCGTTCCTGGCCGATGTGATTGTCAACGGAAATCCTCAGGTGAAGAGTCGCACTCAAAAGATGCCGCGCGCCATGGTGGTTGCGCCAACGTACGATCACAAACAAATTCCCCCCAAAGGAACGAGACAGCTACTGCTGGAGCTAGGGCCGGAGAAATTTGCGCGCTGGACACTAAGACAAAAGCGATTGCTAGTAACTGACACCACTTTTCGGGACGCGCACCAATCGTTGCTGGCCACCAGAGTGCGAACCTACGACATGCTGGCTGTCGCCGACGCCGTCGCACGCCGAACTCCACAACTGTTCAGTCTGGAACTGTGGGGTGGGGCGACCTTCGACACTGCGATGCGTTTTTTGCGTGAAGACCCTTGGCGACGTTTGCGCCAGTTGCGGGAGCGGGTTCCGAATATTTGCTTTCAAATGCTGTTTCGCGGCGCTAACGCGGTGGGGTACTCCAATTACCCTGACAACGTCGTCGCGGGGTTCGTCAGACACGCGGCGGAGCAGGGGATTGATATTTTTCGCATCTTCGACTCGCTGAATTACCTGCCGAATCTCAAAGTGGCGATGGAGGCGGTGCAAAAGACGCACGCAATCTGCGAGGCGGCCATCTGCTACACCGGCGACATCCTGGATCGCAGGCGCTCCAAATACTCTCTCCGGTATTACGTCAAGCTGGCGCGCGAGCTGGAAAAAATGGGTGCCCACTTCCTGGCAATCAAGGATATGGCGGGGCTGTGCCGTCCGTATGCGGCCTTCAATCTGGTGAAGGCTTTACGCGAGGAGATCGGACTTCCCATTCATTTCCACACTCACGACAGCAGCGGCGTCAATTCAGCTTCCGTTCTACGTGCCAGCGATGCCGGTGTGGACGTGGTGGATTTGGCGATCGCCTCCATGTCAGGATCAACGAGCCAGCCAAATTTGAACTCGGTTGTGGCCGCGTTGAAGCATACGCCGCGCGACACCGGTCTGGATCTGGTCGCGCTCAACGAATGTGCCGACTATTGGGAGCAAGTGCGCACGTTGTATGCGCCGTTCGACACCTCGCCGGCCAGTGGTAGCGCGGAAGTGTATGATCACGAAATGCCCGGCGGCCAATACACAAACCTCAAAGAACAGGCGGCCAGCATGGGCTTGGGCCATCGTTGGCCGGAGATTGCGAGGTGCTACGCCGAAGTCAACCAACTCTTTGGCGACATCGTCAAAGTCACGCCCAGCAGCAAGGTGGTCGGTGATATGACCATGTTTCTCATCTCGCGCGGCATCAAGCCGTCGGATGTGCTCAACCTGGAACCGGGCGCAACGCCCTTTCCGGAATCCGTGATCGATATGATTTCCGGCGGATTGGGACAACCCCTGGGTGGCTGGCCAAAAAAGTTACAACGCGTCGTCCTTGGAAAGAGGAAACCGATTCGTGGGCGGCCTGGTTCGCAACTGCGCCCGTTGAATTTTAAGAAAGCCAAAGCTGATCTTTCCCTGCGCTTCAAACGCGAGATCACCGATGATGATCTTTACAGCCACCTCATGTATCCGGACGTGCATGAGACGTTTGCCAAATTTTCCCGTGATTACGGCAACGTATCCGTCCTGCCAACTTCGGCGTTTTTTTATGGCCTGAAGCCGGGCGACGAAATTTCCGTAAATATCGAGGAGGGGAAAACGCTGTTCGTCAAGTTGATCAACGTGGGGCCAGTGGATAACGACGGCCAGAGGACGATCAACTTTGAATTAAATGGTATGCCGCGCGAGGCGACGGTGCTCGACCGTTCGGTGCAACCTAAAACCAAAAGCCGACCCAAAGCCGACTCGACTGATCCCTTGCAAACAGGTGCGCCGATTCCAGGGATTGTCACGGCGATCGCCGTGAGTGTCGGAACCAAGGTTGCCAAAGGCGATAAACTGATGATGATGGAGGCGATGAAAATGCAGACGACCCTCTATTCGTCTGCGGATGGTCTGGTGGATGAAATCTGCGTCCAAGTCGGCGAATCAGTCGAAATAAAAGACTTGTTGCTTCGGTTGCGGGCATGAGTCGATTGCGACGCGCGGCTCACCGTTAAGAGGGCGGTTACTCAACCCACAACCCAAGTGCGCTGCTATAGGAACCAAGCGCCGGTCAAGGATGATGCTCGTGGGGCTGCGGTTTCCCACCGGATTCGAGGTAGGCGAGCAGATCGAAAATCTCCTCTTTCGAGAGAACATTGAGCAGACCGAGCGGCATCGGGGACGAGTTTTGCGGCTGCTGCGATTTGATGTCGGTTTTTTTAAGGGTCTGAATCAGCGCATCAGAGGGGCCCAACTGCACCACCAGACTTTCGCCGTTATCCTTGACGATCATGCCCAGTAACTCGTCACCGTTTTTCATCTCGAACTGGACGTTCTGGTAACGATTGCTGACGACGAGCGAGGGTTCGAGGATCTGGCGCAAGACCTCTGCTCGATTGTTGTGATGCTGTTTGAACGTGTCGGTCAGGTCAGGGCCGTAATTGACTCCTGCTGGGCCGAGTTTGTGGCATGAAGCGCAAGCGAGTTTGGTAAAAAGGTCCTTGCCCCGCTCGAAGTTTCGCCCGGCGCCAGCTTTGGCAAGGTCCGATGCAACGTCATCAATTTTCCACTCGGTCATTTTCGGTCTGGATGATGCAGCGTGGCTGGCCAGATAGGCCTCAACATCTTTTACCACGGCCAGCGTGCCGTTCATGCGCCGCCAATGACCTGGAAACGTGCAGACATACTGATAATCACCCGACTCGGTCGGCGCGATGAAGCTCAACTTGGTCTGCTGCCCTGGATCAACCAATTTGCTCGCGTGGAGAACCTTGGGCGAATCGGGGGTGTAAAGCCGGCCCTGCGCGTCTGGCTCGGGAGGCATTTTTTCCGCGGCAACACCGACCTCCTCAATCGCACCCGGCATTGTGACAACTAGATTGTGCGGCATGGCATCATCGTTGATGAGGATGATCTCTACAGGTTTGCCAGCCTCCGCGACGATGAGCGTTTTGTCGTAAAGCATCTGCTCCGGGATTGCACGGATGACAAAGACACTGACGCCAATGCCGCGAAGCGTCCTGGCGACTGTGGCGGCTTTCTCCGGCGGCAACAATCCTGCCAGATCGCTGGCGAACTGAAACGCGCTGATCACATCTGGCTCCGTGCGTTTGTCCACCGGCACGCTTTGAAGATAGCCGAGAAGGCTTTGGATCAATGTCTCGGCCTGGTCCTTTGGCCATGACTTGCGTGGAATCCGTTGGAGGCTGACGATCGCGGTGGGGCGTTCGGTTCCCGCCTTTACCAAGCTGGCAAGTGTGTTGAACGTCTCGGCATCGTGGCCGGGCAGAGCGACCATCGCGGCAATCGCCGCGCGACGAACTTCAGCGGGATCGGTTTGATGGAGCAAGGGCTCGACTTTTGGATACAGACCAGCACGGAGATTGGCGTCACGGATCAAAGGAACGGATAGAAGCAATTCCGCCAGTTTAGCCGAGTCTGATGCGACCTGTTGCCATGTCTTGTCGCTTGAGCCATCAGCCGTTACCAAAGCAGCAAAACCGATCTGGCGCGTCAACGACAGTTGCGCCTCGCTCGTCAGTTTCTCCAGGTCGCCGCGTTTGGCGCTGAGTTCAGCCGGTTTGCTTTGGAGAAGCAGAACGGCAAGTTCGCGCACCACCGGTTCGGACTCATCGCCTTTCTTATCCAGCTCGACGATGCCGCCAATCAGCTCGGTCAACGTGTCGGTGCTGCGGACTTTGGCGAGGCCCTCGAGCGCTTCAACGCGATACTTCCGTTCCAGCCCTTTGCGCTGGAGCAGCGCGACGTAAACAAACTCGCTGCGTGGAGCTTCGGTCAGTTCCTTGTTCGAAAGGCGACCGAGAACGTAGGCTGCTGCCGTGGGATTTTTGGGAAGGAAGAAGGCCTTCTTTGGCTGCTCGTCGTCGGCGTAGGTGAGACATGAGAAGAATATCAAAGTAGCCAAGAGCACAAGTAACCCATGCGAGGACCGCCGAAGAAAGGGCACGAAGTTTGGATCTAGGACCGCCCTCACCCCATCCTTCTCCCGCGGGGAGAAAATTCCCCGAAGGATTTGCGCCTTGAACTCTTGAACCGTAGCCGCCGACGTCAGGAGGCGGAAAGGGTTATGCGCCAGAAAGGTCCGCCTCGTTACCTCGGCGGCTACAAGCGTGAGGTTCGTGGGGCGGTCGTTCATCTGCAACCATCCGTTTTTTCAGCCGTCGGCTCTCACTCCTTTGCCGACTTCATATACTTGTCCAGCGCCTTCATCGTCTCGTCGAGGCAATACTTGATGTAGTAATCC